>CALWEW010000052.1 GCA_944377415.1 uncultured Clostridia bacterium | reverse complement strand
TCTCTCTGATAAGAGCGGGTTGGCTATCCCGAAAAACCTTGCGGCGCTGCAGTCGTTGCCGGTACGGTTCTCCGGTGCAGTCGCTCCGGAGCAGATGCGCTCGGCGTTGCTGGACGGCCTGCGCACGATCCGCTGACTGTTAGGCCATATTTTATACAAAGGAGGCGTTTCATGGCATTATATGTGATCGGCGATCTGCATCTCTCCCTGTCAGGGGATAAGACAATGGATATCTTCCCCGGTTGGAAGGACTATGTCTCCCGGATCAAAGAGAACTGGCTTGTTAAGATCCGGCCGGAGGATACCGTCGTCTTGGCTGGTGATACCTCATGGGGGATGAGCTTTAATGAGGCGAAGGCTGACTTTGCGTTCATCGATGCACTGCCCGGTCAGAAGATCATCCTCAAAGGGAACCACGATTACTGGTGGGCAACAATGAACAAGATGAACGCCTTCTTCCAACAGAGTGGGTTTTCCACGCTTCATATTCTGCACAACAATCACTATCTTGTAGAAGGCGTCTGTATCTGTGGTAGCCGGGGCTGGATCTTCGATCAGGGAGAACCGGCGGATCAGAAGGTCATCGCCCGGGAGGCAGGCCGTTTGGAGCTGTCTCTGCAGTCCGCTGGCGATTTCCCCGGAGAGAAGATTGCTTTTCTTCACTATCCGCCGCTGTATGGGGAGCAGCTGGCTCCGGAGATTCTCGATATCCTTCTTAAATATGGGATCCGCCGCTGTTACTATGGCCACATCCACGGGGCCGGCTGCAGTTACGCTTTCAATGGCAGTTACATGGGGATCGAATTTCGGTTGATTTCCGCTGATTATCTTCGGTTTGATCCAGTTTTAGTTGAAACTTCCGGCTGATCGTTCCACAAATCTGCTAAAATATGAACATCTTGCCGCTTTTTGCGCCGATATTTTATAATTTATTATGGATTTATTCTCAAATTTATGATATACTTCTCAAAGTATACCGTTGTAATTTAGGAGGAAGTCATCAATGAAACTCGTTTCCGTCAATAAGCCCGAAAAGAATACAGTCTCCCTGGAGATCACCGTCTCCAAGGAGGAGCTGCAGCCCGTCCTGGACACTGTATACCGTAAGCATGCGCCGGAGATCACCGTCCATGGTTTCCGCAAGGGCAAGGCTCCCCGTTCCTATGTGGAGAAGCAGTACGGCGGTTTCTTCCTGGAGGAAGCCGTCAACGATCTGTACCCCAGAGCTTATGAGGAGGCTGTAGGCGAGGCGGGCATTACGCCGGTTGATACCGCCAATATCGAGATGCGTGAGCTCACCAGAGATGGTTTCACCTTTGTGGCTACCGTTACTGTAAAGCCCGAGGTTGAGGTTCGGAATTACAAGGGCCTCAAGGCTCCCAAGGCGCAGGCTCATGTGGACGAGGCAGATGTGGACGCTACTCTGGCTCAGCTGCGTGACCGGTCCGCACGTCTGGTTACCATCGAGGATCGTCCGGCTGCGATTGGTGATACTGTCAATTTGAACTTCGAGGGCTTCAGTGATGGCGTGGCCTTTGAGGGCGGCAAGGGCGAGGCTGTGGATCTGGAGCTCGGTTCCGGCTCCTTCATCCCCGGTTTTGAGGATCAGGTCGTAGGCCACAGCACTGGCGACGAGTTTGATGTCAATGTCACCTTCCCAGAGGAGTATCACGCCACCGATCTCGCCGGCAAGCCGGCTGTATTCAAGACCCGCATCAACTCCATCAAGGTCAAGGAGCTGCCGGAGGTTGACGATGAATTCGTCAAGGATGTCAGTGAGTTTGATACCCTCGATGAATTGAAAGCCGATATTCGGGCAAGACTGCTTGAGCGGGCGGAGGCCAAGTGCGAGGAGGATTACGAGAATGCTCTCGTTTCTGCCGTGCTTGAGAACACTGTCATCGACCTGCCGCAGTGCATGATCGAGAGCCGTATCGACGACATGGTTCAGGACTTTGATTACCGCCTGCGTGCGCAGGGTATCGACCTGAATACTTACTTCCACTACACCGGTGAAACTCTTGAGGCTCTGCGCCGCACCTTTGCGGATCAGGCAGAGCGGCATGTCCGCATCCGCCTGGCGCTGGAGAAAATCGGTGAGCTGGAGGGCCTGACCGCTACCCGCGAGGATATCGACAAGGAGATCACTAAGATCGCTGAGAACTACCACATGGATGAGGAGGAGGTCCGCAAGACTCTTCCGCTCGGCCCTCTGGGCATGGACATTGTGGTTAACAAGGCCATCGAGCTGATCAAGGACAACGCCACCGCTGAATCCGTTGAGGAACAGGCAGAGGAGGCTCCGAAGAAGAAAGCCACCCGCAAGAAAAAGACTGAGGAGACCGCAGACGCTGCTGAAGAGGCGGCAGAGGAGGCTCCGAAGAAGAAGTCCACCCGTAAGAAGAAGATCGAGGAGTCTGCAGAAGAGGAGAAGTAAACCTCTTTTGGATGAGAGAATCTCTTAGTGCTCCCGTTCCTCTGAACTTTGAAAGATGATTCGATATGGAGGTGTACGCAAGATGAGTTTAGTTCCGATGGTTGTAGAGCAGACCAACCGGGGAGAGCGTTCTTATGACATTTTTTCCCGTTTGCTCAATGATCGGATCGTTATGCTGTGTGAAGAAGTGACCGATGCCAGTGCCAGCCTTGTTGTGGCGCAGCTTCTCTATCTGGAGGGGCAGGATCCGGACAAGGATATCCAGCTGTATATCAACAGTCCAGGCGGCTCTGTTACAGCCGGAATGGCTATCTATGATACAATGCAGTATATCAAATGTGATGTATCCACCATCTGTATTGGAATGGCGGCGTCCATGGGGGCATTTCTGCTCTCCTCGGGTGCCAAGGGCAAGCGTTTTGCTCTGCCCAACGCTGAGATCATGATCCATCAGCCCTCTGCGGGCACCCAGGGACAGATCACCGATATGGCGATCCATCTCAAGCGTTTGGAGGTTATCAAGAAGCGGATGAACCGCATCCTCGCCGACAACACCGGCAAACCGGTAGAGGTTGTCACCGCCGACTGTGAGCGTGACAACTTTATGTCTGCCGATGAGGCTGTGGAATATGGACTGATCGACAAGGTCATCGCGCACCGCTGATTTTCCTGGCGCAGGTGTCACCGCATGGCGGGGGCACCTGTTGCTGATTTACTCTGCATTTACCCACGATAGGAGGAAATTATGCCTAAATACGAGGATTCACGGCCTGTTCGCTGTTCCTTCTGCGGCAAAACCCAGGACAAGGTTGAGCGAATGATCGCCGGTCCCGGTGGGATCTATATCTGTAACTACTGTGTCGATCTCTGCTATAATGTCATCCACGAAGAGGATGAGGAACTCCCGCAGCCGCACACTCATATTCATGAGGAAGTCACTATCGACATTCCAAAGCCGGCGGAGATCAAAAAGATTCTGGACGATTATGTCATCGGACAGGATGGAGCTAAAAAAGCCCTTTCCATAGCTGTTTACAATCATTATAAGCGCATTTATTTCGGCAGCCGGGATGAGGAGCTTGCTAAAAGCAACATCCTTCTGCTTGGCCCCACTGGTGTTGGTAAAACTCTGCTTGCCCAGACACTGGCAAAGATCCTCAATGTGCCCTTTGCCATCGCCGATGCTACAACCCTTACCGAAGCTGGTTACGTTGGCGAGGATGTGGAAAACATCCTGCTCCGTTTGATCCAGGCCGCTGACTTTGACATTGAACGGGCGGAAAAGGGGATCATCTATATCGACGAGATCGATAAGATCTCCCGTAAGAGTGAGAATCCGTCCATCACCCGTGATGTCAGCGGCGAGGGTGTTCAGCAGGCGCTGCTGAAGATTCTCGAGGGTACCGTTGCCAATGTGCCGCCGCAGGGCGGACGCAAGCATCCGCAACAGGAGTTCATCCAGATCGACACCAAGAACATCCTGTTTATCTGCGGTGGTGCCTTTGAGGGAATCGAAAAGATTATTGAGAGCCGTGTGGCTACCTCCTCGATGGGGTTTGGCGCTCAGCTCAAGGCGAGCAAAGATCAGGCGAGAGACGAATATCTCAAGCAGCTGATTCCTCAGGATCTGGTTAAATTCGGCCTGATTCCTGAGCTCATCGGTCGTCTGCCGATCCATGCAGTATTGGAAAGCCTGGATGAAACAGCTCTCAAGCGGATCCTCGTCGAGCCGAAGAACTCCATCGTGCATCAGTATCAGACGCTGTTCAAACTCGACGATGTAGAGCTCGTTTTTGATGATGATGCGTTGGAGGCCATAGCTCATAAGGTTATCGAGCGCAAGACAGGTGCCCGAGGCCTGCGATCGGTGATGGAGGAGATCCTTGGCGATTTGATGTTCGATGCTCCGTCCGATCCGACTATTGAGTCGATTCTTATCACCAGGGATTTTGTGGAGGGCAATGGCAAGCCGATGATCACCTATGATCCGATGCGGAAAGCGCATCCGCTCAAGCTCTCGACCGGCAAACCTCCAAGACGGAATACCGCAGGATAACGGTGTTGCCCTGGCACTTTTTGTCATGCCTTGACAGGGAGTGCCAAATCGTCTATGATATTGGTAGAGCAACGGAGAATCCCACATCACAACGGAAAGGTGTGATTGTATGGAAAACAAGATGGTCTCCTTTGGTGGCAAGGCTGTCGATTTTACATACCAGACCCCTTATGGAACGACATCTACCCTGTCGGAAAAAGTCAAGCAGGCCGGTAAGACCTATCTGATTTTCCTTCGGTATTATGGATGCACCATCTGTCAGCTGGATATTAAGGCTTATCGGGAGAGTTACCAGAAGTTTTTGGACAAAGATGCTCAAATTTTGATGGTGCTTCAGAGCGATCCTGCTACGATTTCCGAGAGTATTTCGGAGAAAGATCTCAAGTTTGAGGTGGCCTGTGATCCCAACGGAGAGCTGTACCAGCTCTACCAGGTCGGAGCTGCTCGCAGCAAACTTGGGCTTGTTTCAATGAAGACAATCCGCAAGATGCAGGCTGCAAAAAAAGTTGGTCTTGAGCATGGCAAGTATGAAGGGAACGAGCTTCAGCTGCCGGCTGTGTTTCTGCTGGACTCTGCTATGAATGTGGTTTACGCTCACCGCGGGAAAAGCGCCGGTGATATGCCGGAGATCGCCGATCTGCTCGCTAAACTCTGAGTTTTGCGCAAATGGTTTCCTGTGCCTCTGCCGCACGGCGGCAGAGGCATTCTTTTACCAGAAGGCGTGGGTTGAAATATCCACTGTTTTCGTGTATAATTGAACATAGGGCCAGCGTGAGCGCCGGCCCAAGTCTTATTCAAACCCATTCGGAGGTGTTTTATGGCTGAAATGAAAACAGATGCACTGCCGCTTTGTCTGCCGGTTTTGCCGACTCGCGGCGTTGTTGTCTTTCCACAAAACATCGTGAATCTCGATGTGGGCCGGGAGAAATCAACCCGTGCCATCGAGCATGCTATGAAGCATGATAGAAAGATCTTCATTGTGACCCAGAGAGATATTCAGGTATCGGATCCCACCTTCCAGGATCTGTACACGGTTGGAGTTGTGGCAGAGATCCAGCAGGTAATCCGCTCCCGGAATTCTCAGGTCCGCATCATGGTTGAGGCACTTTACCGTGCGGTGATTACCGACCCGCTTACCGGTGATCCGTTTTTCACAGCTGCGGTGCAGGAATATCCCGTGCGCGGATCTCACGGTGCCATCACCGATAAGATGGACGCAGCGATGCGTACTGTCAAAGATCTCTTTGCTGAATACTGTGAGATCTCTCCGAAGATGACCGAGGGGATGGCCACTAATGCCATGCTCACCGATGATCCGGTCTACCTTGTGGATTACACAGCGGGCAATATGATCCTGCCCCACGATAAAAAGCAGAATCTGCTCAATGAAAATACCGTTTACAAGGCACTCCAGACCCTTGCCGGGTATCTGGAGGGGGAGATCAATGTCCTCAAATTGGAGAAAGAGCTCTATGCCAAGGTCAAAGAGCAGATCGACCAGAGCCAGAGAGAGTACTATCTGCGGGAACAGCAGCGCGCAATCGCTGAGGAGCTCGGAGAGACGGACAACATCGATGAAGAGGCGGATGGATACCAGAAGAAAATCGATGCCCTCCAGCTGAACGATGAGGTGCGGGACAAGCTCTCTTCCGAGGTGAAAAAACTTCGCAAGCTCCATCCGAGTTCTCAGGAGGCCGGTGTCATTCGCGGCTACCTGGATACGGTGCTGGAACTTCCCTGGAATGTGTACACCAAAGATAAGATCGATATCAAGGCGGCCGCTCGCTTGTTGGACCGGGAACATTACGGCCTGCAAAAGGTCAAGGAACGGATCCTTGAACTGCTTGCAGTCCGCCAGCTGGCGCCGGACATCACCGGTCAGATCATCTGCCTGGTGGGGCCTCCTGGAGTCGGAAAAACCTCTATCGCTCATTCAATCGCTGAAGCAATGGGGCGTAAGTATGTGCGGATGTCCCTTGGCGGTGTTCGTGATGAATCGGATATCCGCGGTCACCGCAAGACCTACATTGGTTCGATGCCCGGGCGCATCATGGCAGCTATGAAGCAGGCCGGCAGCAGCAATCCGCTGATGCTGCTTGATGAAGTTGACAAGCTTGGCAGCGACTACCGCGGGCATCCGTCTGCGGCGCTGCTCGAAGTTCTTGATTGGGAGCAGAA
>CALWEW010000051.1 GCA_944377415.1 uncultured Clostridia bacterium | reverse complement strand
CAGACGAATTAAGTATAATTTTAACGAGTTCCGCAACGATTTTAAACATAGATATTACACCCGATGCTGCTTTCATGATTGTACGCTCGTCAAGAGGGACTCTTCGTATCGCAAATAGATTTTTAAAGCGCATTCGCGACTTCGCAGATGTAAAAGGTTCTGGGAAAATTGATGCCGACATTACCGCACGCGCATTAAAGATGATGGAGGTCGATGACCTAGGACTTGACTTTATCGACCACAGATTGCTATCAACTATTATAGACAAATTCAACGGCGGTCCTGTTGGACTAGACACGCTCGCTGCTGCTACAGGTGAAGAAGCAACAACGATAGAAGAAGCATACGAACCATTCCTTATTCAGCAAGGGTTTATCGCTCGCACGAGTAAAGGGCGTGTCGCAATGCCTCTTGCATATGAGCATCTAGGCAAGAAACTAGACGAAAGTCACGAAAAGCAACTTGAAACGCTATCAAAAGACATTTTGCCCGAATAATTGTCAAAAATCGCGCCGAAAATGATTGCTTTATTTGGCAATTTATGTATAATTATTTATACACTAAAAGTAAAGGAGAATGAAAATATGATTTCACTACTAGGAGAAAGTAGCGGTGGTGGCGGTAATGCAACACTATGGATACTTCTTGTGCTCCTTGCTGTTCTAATTATTGCTTATATATTTAGTTATTTTAAACGCAAGAAGTACAATCAAGAAACTACTAATATGCTCAATTCTTTGAAACCAGGTGATAAGGTTAAAACATATAGTGGTTTTTATGGTACTGTTGTATCTATTCGTGAAACGACTGACGGTAAAGTCGTAACGCTTGAAACGGGCGATGAAAAGCATAAGAGTTATACTACGATTGATTCGAATGCTATTTATTGTATTGACAAAAAAGAAGACATTGTCTACGATGCTGACGGTAATGTGATAGAGCCCGAAGATGAAACAAAGAAAATTGAAGAAAAAGCGCAGAAGAGCGAACCCGTCATTGAGGAAGCAAGTACTGAGGTTGCTGACGAAAACGCGTTAGTTAAAGAAGAAAACGCTGCATCAAGCGAAAATGAAAGCACTCCTACAGAAACTACAGAAGTTGCGGACAGCGAAACTGCTCCTAAAACCGACGATGTAAAAGTAACAGTTGAAGAAGGCGACTCGCCACTTGAAAAAGAGCAAAAACAAGCGAAGAAGCGTTCAAAGAAGAAAAAATAATTTGGCTTTTTACTGACAACAAAAAAGGATGACTTTGATTAATTTTATTAAAAAATCTCGCTAAACTTAAGCGAGATTTTTTATATTTGATATCAAATTTTCGCGTTCTTTTTCAGTATCAAGTGATAAAAGGTCGTCAGCAGAAACATCAAATAATACACAAATTTTTCTAATGCTATCGATACTAGGTTCGCAAATATTGCGCTCCCACTGACTAATTAAAGTTTGATTTACATTCAACTTTTGCGCTAAAAATGCCTGTGATATGCCAAGTTGAACCCTGTATTCCTTTATTTTATTACCTATTTGATACATATAAAAAATATTAACATAATACAAATTTTTATTTGACTTTTAATAGATTATCTACTAAAATATTTTTGTATGTTTTAATCTGCAAATATGGTAAGTATACATTCAATTAAAAATCTTCAATGATACTTTACAAATATGTATTAAACAAAAATTTGTTTAGAACAATTTGTTCATTTTGAAATACTTTGTAAAAAAATGGTGTAAACTAATTCCGTAAGGTGCGATAATGTCCTTTTGCCATTCGCTTTTTAATGTATATTATTGTGTAAAAAATTAAATGTAGTCATTACTAAAAAACGATTAATAAACACTTCTTCAAAGTAGTATCATGCTGAAAATGGAGCAGGGGCGCAGTTAAAAATTCGCTTAACTTACACTATTTTAACAAACTTAAAACACTATTATTAAAAATAAAAAAGAGGTTATTAAAATGGCAGTAAAAGAATTTTTATCAAAATATAAGTTGTATACAATTCTTGCTGTAGTCGTTGCTGTTTTGGTAATGGGTGGTATTACACTCGGCGTGCTTCTTTCGCGTAATTCCACATCGCCAGTTGATGCGCTTGATGCCAATGTATACATAATGGCAGACGGTACCGAAGTAACTTCTGACAGTAATTACGACTTTGCGCTTGATATATACTATTCAAGCGAAAGCGCAACAGTCTGCCGCCTTGATAGCGTAACCCGCAATACAAACTCCACCGCCACAACTATCGTCATCCCAGAAACTGTAACCATAAACGGCACCTCTCGCACGATTACTACTATGTATAACGGAAGTTCTAACAGTGGAGCATTTTATCCTGTCCGTTCTATTATAACAGAAGTAACTCTATCTAATACTATCACAAATATAGGAAACTATGCGTTTAGAGATTGTTCAGGTTTAACATCAATCAACATTCCATCCAGTGTAACCAGCATAGGAAGTTATGCGTTTGAATATTGTTCAAGTTTAACATCAATCAACATTCCATCCAGTGTAACCAGCATAGGAAGTCAGGCGTTTCAATATTGTTCAAGTTTAACCACAGTCAACATTCCCGACGGAGTAACAAGTATAGGAAGGGCTGCGTTTAGAGATTGTACAAGTTTAACCACAATAAACATACCAGACAGTGTAACAAGTATAGGAGGTCAGGCGTTT
>CALWEW010000050.1 GCA_944377415.1 uncultured Clostridia bacterium | reverse complement strand
CACTGAAAACCATCCAGACGGCGACGAAGCAACCTTTGATAGATATTTAATCCTTGAAAACGACAACGGCACTTTAAATAATGTGAACTTAAACGATGATAGCGAAATTTACAGCGAACTATTAGCAAAAGGAGATATTTATCTAATTCCTCAAGACTATTAATCGTTATCATATAAACTCCTTTTGTTCTATAAATTCATAATATAATTACTATTTAGATTCTTTACATTTAGAAAGATAAATACATTTTAAATATTTACCTTGTTTGGAAAATTGTTGTGGTGAAGCAACAATTTTTTCTTTTATTAAATATTCGTTAAATAGACCAAAAAAGATATGCCACAACTCATTGCAAAGTTGCTCCATTGGAACGTTATGCTTTATACAGTTTATATTTGAATTTAAGATGAGAATTTTGAAATCATTTAAAATTTCTGTTAAGTTTGAACCAAGTTTTCTTTTAACTTCTTCAAAAAGAATGTCTGTTTTAAGAATATAATCATCAAAAACAGGAACGATAATATGATTATCTTTATCTACATAGTTGGTAAGTTTTAATATTTCAAGATATTTGTTGTTAGCTACTTGTTTTTTATTTAGCAAATCAAATATATTGTCAAGCGAATTTTTAATTATTTCCGAGTTAGTCTCGTTTTGAAAATACTTATGAATTATCAAAAATTTGCCATATAAATTATTCTTCTCTCGGAGTTTGAAATATCTGAAATAATCCAATCTTTCTCCACTTGCATTTCCAAAACTAGTCAAAGAGTTGTCTTTATATTTTGCATTATTAAAACTACAATAAAGATTTGCATTGAATTTATTGCATATGTTGGAATTTTGATATCCAATCAACATAAAATCTCTGTTATCATTTTGAATGTAAGATTGTTTCAACAAACCTTGCTGTTCCAAATAATTAAACATTAGTCCATCAAAAATTTTGCCACACAACAAGTGGTAAAGAGATAGTTCGATTTTTATACTCGGATATAGTTCAATAAGTTGTTTCCTCAATGATTGAATACCATCAATAAGTGTTGTATGATTTTTTTTCAACAACATCAACACAATAGATTTTATAGTTTTTATATCCTTATCCAAAAAAAATGGGAAATTTAAACAAAAATGTCCTGATTTTTCTGTGATTGCGGATATGTTTTTTAATAAATTTATAGGTTTTTCTAAAATCTTGATATTAGTTTTTAATTTTGTTGCTAAATTTGTTATATCATAGTAAAAAGGTGGCTTTATTGCTATTAAGGATAAAATGTCATTAGCAAATTTTTGCTCCATAACAAATCTTGGGTTAAACTCGTCAAAACTTCCCAAATCATTATCAAAATAGAATATATTTAAATTTTTCATTTTTTTGCTCCATCTTTTAATTTTAACTTTATTATAAAGTAATTGAGTAAAATTGTCAACATTATATCTATACGGCTTATTGACAAAATAGAAAAAAATGGTATACTTTTTGAGAGTTAAGGAGTTTATAAATGCTTATATTAAACGTAGATAAAATTTCTAAAAATTTTGGTTATGGGCAACTTTTTGATAACCTATCTTTTTCATTGAATGAAGGAGAATCAATTTCTATAGTAGGCCCAAATGGCTGTGGAAAATCAACACTCCTCAAGATGATTGCTGGACTTGAAAAAGTTGACTCCGGGAATATAAATATAAAAAAAGGAGAAAATGTTGCATATCTTGACCAAACTGGCTCTAGCACAAAAGATAGCCGAACCGTCTACGAAATTCTTCGCAGTAGTTTTTTACAATTAATTGAGATGGAAAAGCGTCTTTCATTTCTACAAGAGAAATTAACAGAGGATTTACCAGAAGAAGAATATAATCAGGTAATGGAAAAATATTGTAATTTACTAGAAAGGTTTTCTATTGCTGGTGGATATGATATTGATGTAAATATTGATACTGTTGTTGAAGGCTTGAAAATAGATAAAAATTTATTAAATCAGAAATATGATGATTTGAGTGGCGGAGAAAAAACATTGGTGCAACTTGCCAAAGCCTTACTTATAAAACCCGATCTTTTCTTGCTTGATGAGCCAACAAACCATTTGGATATAAGCAGAATTGAATGGCTTGAAAATTACATTAAATCTTTTAAAGGGGCAACAGTGATTGTTTCTCACGATAGATACTTTCTTGATAGGATGTCTAACAAGATTCTTGCACTTGACAATGGAATAGCAAAAGTATATAACACAAATTATTCTGGCTATATTCAAGAAAGAGAACGTGATTTTGAAAAACAAATGGCAGAATATAAAGATCAACAACTTGCAATGAAGCGACTTGAAGAGCAAATAAAATACTTTTCAGAAAGAGGGATGGCAACAAATAGTTCAACTCTATGTGATAGAGCACATGCATTGCAAACACAACTTGAAAGAATGAAAAAAAAGGCGGTTGCTAGACCAAAAGAACAGAAGAAATTGCAACTTGGATTTAATGAGGAAGGGAAAACAAGTAAAAGAATCATTGTCGCTGAGGATTTGACAGTTAAGGTCCCAAACGGCAAAACTATTTTAAATAATATAAACTTAAGTATATGTTCTGGAGAAAGAGTGGCGTTAATAGGTAACAATGGCAGTGGAAAATCCACTTTTGTTAAAACAATAATGGGAACGCAAAATTTGCCAACCACTGGAACTATATATGTAGGCCCTAGCGTCAAAATAGGATATTTACCTCAAATTATTGAATTTTCAAATAGTGAGATGCAACTTCTAGAGTATTTTAAAAGTGAAGTTGGGTTACCTGAACAAAAAGCTCGACAAATCTTAGCAGGATTCCAATTTTATAAAGAAGATGTTAATAAAAAAATAAAAAATCTTTCTGGTGGTGAAAAAATACGTGTAAAGTTAGCGGAACTATTGCAACAAAAAATCAATACTCTTATCTTTGATGAGCCTACAAA
>CALWEW010000049.1 GCA_944377415.1 uncultured Clostridia bacterium | reverse complement strand
AAGGTGATCATTTTTCATAGCGATTATAGCGTGCTTCTTTTTTTTTAAAAGATTTTTACTTTTTTATTGACAAATTTGCATAGTTATTTTATAATATGAGTAAAGTAGAAATACTTTACAGCAATTGCGAGGTGTGATTTTGAAGATAGAACAACTTGTAAGAGCGAGTGTTTTGCTTGATTTTTATGGTGGAATTCTCACTGACTACCAGCGCGAGATTGCAAAAAGTTATCTCGATTACAACGCGAGCCTAACCGAAATTGCTGACACGCACGGGGCAACGAAACAAGCAATTAGTGATGTGCTTCGCCGCACGCTCCGCCGCCTTGACGAAATCGAAAGTAAACTCCGCCTTTACCAAAAGTATAGGCAGATTTTAGACGACATTCCAAACGCGGCAGGTAAGGTTTCGGGGGCAAATGCGGACAAAATCAGCGCAGAATTTACCAAATTATTTAAGACTTTGGAGGACGACTAATGGCAATGTTTGAAGGTTTATCACAAAGGCTAAATCATATTTTTAGCAAAATGACTCAGCGCGGCAAGTTAACCGAACTCGAAATCAATCAAGCAATGCGCGAAATTCGTGTAGCGCTTCTCGAAGCCGATGTAAACTACGCTGTTGCAAAGGACTTTATCGCGCGCGTTAGCGAAAAGGCAAAAGGCGAAGAGGTTTTAGAAAGCCTAACACCAGGGCAGCAAGTTATCAAAATCGTGCGCGATGAACTCGTTTCTCTTATGGGCAGTTCGCAATCAAAACTCGACCTTAGTGGCACGCCACCTGCAGTCATCATGATGTGCGGTTTACAAGGTGCTGGTAAAACAACCCTTTGTGGTAAACTTGCTAGCTACTTAAAAGGGCAGAGCAAAAAGGTCTTGCTTGCTGCCTGCGATATTTACAGAAACGCAGCAATCGACCAGTTAAAGATTGTCGGCAAAAATGCGAATGTTGAAGTTTTTGAGCGTGGAACCCAAGACCCTGTAAAGACAGCGCGTCAGGCGGTCGAGCATGCAAAGCAGCAAAATCTTGATGTTGTCATCGTTGATACGGCGGGTCGACTTCATATTGACGAAAACATGATGGACGAGTTAAGGCGCATGAAAGCTGAACTTAACCCCGCTGAAATTCTTTTCACAATTGATGCAATGACGGGACAAGATGCCGTAAATGTGGCGAAAGAATTTAATGACCAACTTGATGTTACAGGAATTGTTGTAACAAAACTTGACGGTGATACGCGTGGTGGTGTGGCACTTTCCGTTAAAGCTGTTACAGGCAAGCCTATTAAATTTTGTGGTGTCGGCGAAAAGCAGGGCGACCTTGAACCCTTTTATCCCGACCGCATGGCAAACCGCATTTTAGGCATGGGAGATGTGCTTACTCTAATCGAAAAGGCGCAAAGCGCAGTCGACGAGAAAGAAATGGAGCGCATGCAAAAGTCCATTCGCGAAAATACTTTCACGCTTCAAGACTATCTCGAACAAATCGAGAGCCTAAAGAAAATGGGCGACATAAACGCACTAATGGACATGATACCGGGGCTTAGAAACAAACTCGGCGGTGTCAAAGTAGACGAAAGCGAAATCGCCCGCAACAAAGCGATTATCCAATCAATGACACCAGCCGAACGCTTTGACCCCGACACAATCAAAGCCAGCCAGAAAAAGCGAATTGCACAGGGTAGCGGCACAACCATTCAAGAAGTAAACACGCTACTGAAATCATTTGCTCAAAGCAAAGAGATGATGCGCTCGCTCGGTGGCAAGAGGAAAAAAGGCAAATTTCCGTTTTTCTAAAACGAAAATTATAAACACTATTTAATTAAGGAGAAAAAATTATGGCAGTTAAAATTAGACTTACTCGCTTAGGCGACAAGAAATCACCATTCTATCGTGTGGTTGCAGCAGACTCGCGCTGCGCAAGAAACGGTAAATACATTGAGAACTTGGGTACTTATGACCCGCTCAAAAACCCCGCAGAAATCAAACTTAACAAAGAGCGCGTTGCTTACTGGCTCGGCGTTGGCGCAACTCCTACGGACACCGCTCGCGAAATTTTAATCAAGGACGGACTCATCGAGGCAAAACCTTTTGTTGCTCCTCGTCCAAAGAAGATGCCACCTGCACCAAAGGCAAAGGCAGAAGAAAGTGCCGAAGGCGCTAGCGAAGGCGAAGCACCAGCAGAAACTCCTGCTGAATAGGTTTGCTAAACCAATGTGCTTTGCATAATTATTAAACAAATTGAATAATTATTCTTGATTATACAATGTAATTTGAAATTTACTTGCTAGTTACAAATTAAATTTTAATATGATGCCTTTTAGTTTATTGATTTTTTTGTTAAATTTTGATAAAATAAACAAAAGGCTCTAAAACGAGAGCAAAAACTCTCGTTTTTTTATTAGGAGAAAGGTATGAAAATTGAGTTAGGGCGCATCTTAAAGCCGCAGGGAATTAAGGGCGAAGTGAAAATTCTTCCGCTTTCTAACCCCGAGTTTTTTAAGGACATAACGCTTGTAGAATTAGACGGGAAAGATGTTGAAATCGAACATGCGAGTGTGCGCGAAGGCTTTGCCTATGTAAAATTTAATGTTATAAACGACCGCGACACTGCCGAAAGTTACCGCGACAAAATCGTTTACGCTGAAAAAGATGCTTTGCCAGATTTGAAAGAAGGGCAATTCTTTTATGACGACTTAATCGGTTGCGAAGTGTTTTATTCTGATGGCGAGAAAGTGGGCGAGATTATCGACATTCAAAATTACGGAAATGCAGACCTTTTTGAAATTCACAAAGGTTTTAGCAGTATTCTTTGCCCGTATGTCGATGGTGTTTTTACAGAAATAGACACAAAGAAAAAGAAAATTATCGCCGATAGAAAGCGTTTCAGCGAGGTTACCGAGTATGACGAAGATTGATATTTTGACACTTTTCCCTGACTCATTTGCGCCCTTAACCGAAAGTATAATCAGATCGGAAGAGCGTCGTGTAGGGAAA
>CALWEW010000048.1 GCA_944377415.1 uncultured Clostridia bacterium | reverse complement strand
TAAGTTCTTTGATAAGCCCTTGTTCCAACAATTCCACCAGTGCGAGTTGATATAACATATTTTGAATTAGATGTTTTCTTAATTTTCTTCAATATATCCAACAATGCTTTTGGAAGTGGGATAACTCTGCTTGAATTTTTTGTTTTAGGACTATCTATCACAATTCTAGGCACACCATTCTCTTTAATCCTGTAACTAGTTTTTGTAATGCTCATAATTCCAGTTTGAAAATCTATATCTTCCCAAGTGAGTGCAAGTAATTCTCCAAGTCTAATTCCAGTGTAAAGGCAAATTACAATTCCAATGTAATTGCTTTTGCTTGAAGCAAGGCAATACTTTTCAATCTTTTCTTGCTCGTGTTTTTCAAAAGCTGTAACAGGTTTTTCGGTTGGACTTGGCAACTTTATTTTCTTTATTTCATCTCTTTGCACTTTATCCAATGATTTAGCAAGTGCCATACTACCTTTCAAAACATTCACAATTCCAATAACTGAGTTATTTGCAAGTTTTCCGTTTGTGTTTAAGTTTCCGTTTTCAAGTTCACTCAAAACAAAGTCTTGAAAAATCTCACCATTTAAGTCATCTAAATCATAATCTCCAAGTTTAGGATTGATGTGCTTTTCTATGATGTATTTGTATCTATCATAGGTTCGCAGTTTCACAGTGTGTTTTGTGTATTTTTCTAGCCATACACTTAGCCATTCTTTAAGTTTCATATAAAATTCCTCCTTGTATATTTTAACTTGTAAAGGTTGCCCTTCTATCTTTATAAGGACATCTAAAGTCAAAAAATTAAGGGAGTAAATTCATATTTCGAAAATTTCTTTAAATTATTTTTGAAAAACATAATTAAAAGCCACCTATTCTTATAATAAGTGGCTTCTTTTGATTATTTAATATTTAGATTATAGCATACTTTTTTAAAATTTGTATGCTTTTTAATCAAATTCTTCAAAAAAGATGTGTCTTTTCTTATTAAAAGGCAAAAATTTAATTAACTATTATAAGAATAGATGATTTATTTTAATTGCCATTAAACCATCAATCTTAAAGTTTCTTCTTTTGGGGAAAAGGAGAAACAAATGGATAAGCAAGAAAAAGTTCTTAAACTTATAAAACAAGAAAGTGGCAAAACAACTCCATTAGGAACGATTCCAAATGACGAATGTTATACATCAATGCAAGACATATTAAATGAATTATCACAATGGTCGCATAAATTCGAAAATAAAAACATTATATGTCCTTGTGATTGGGATATTGTTGATGACGAAGATGATATTTATTCATTAAGAATTGATTTCGACGACAAGGGTTTTCACGGACACACCAACACCGTAAAATCAATTTCTTGTTTGTATTTCACAAATCCAGAAAATCCGGAATCTAAAGTAATTCCAAAGGAAAAGGTTGACGAATTCTTAAATAAAAGAATAAAGTGTAATTTTATAAGGACTTTTGTTGAACATGCAAAAGAATGGAAAATTAAAAGTATAACAGCCAGTGGTTTTAATCCTGCTACAGGCAAAGGTATTAGATTTCAAGAAGTCGATTTTACTCAATATGATATATGCGTTACAAATCCACCTTTTTCTCTTTATAACGAATTTTTACAAACTCTTTTAGATAGTAAAATAGACTTTATTGTTTTGGCTCCATTTTTAAACAGAGCAAATCCTTGTGTTGGACTACCTTTAATGTTAAGGCAATGTTATCTTGGTTATGGTAGAAAAATAAGAATGAATTTTTATAATCCAACAGCAACAAATAAATTTAAAACAAAATTAGTGGCAGTAGATTGGATAACAACATTTGATGATGCGCAAAAAGAAATAAACAAACTTCCATTAACCAATGGTTTTAAGTATGAAAATTATAAAGATGATTTTGTAATAATGAAAAATATGACAATGAAAGATGGAACTCATCCTATAAGAGTGGAATCGTTTAGGGGAATTCCAGATGATTATTATGGTTGGGTTTTCTGTGCAATTGGCGTATTAGATGTGTTAAGTTATGACTATTATGAATGGTATATAACAAATGCGAAAGGATATTACAACAGAATTAAGCCAAGCTCCAACCCATTCATACATAGAGCTTCAAATGAAATGGTATCTAATCCAGATACAAAAGGATTCCACGGAGTAGTTTTAAGGAGAATAAAATAATGCAAAAGACTGTTAGAGAAATTATTGAAATGATTGATAGTGGAATATTGCACTATGACCAATCAACACAAAGAAATTTTATTTATTTTACAATAAATCAAAACACTGATGATGGCGACCTTACAAAAGCCGGAAATGTTATAAGGTCTATTTTACAATTTGACATCCAACTTCCTGCATTGTATTTTTGGGATATAGGAAATGGTCAATACAACATACACGATGGCAAACAAAGAATTTTGAGTATATATTATTTTTATAAGCCGACCAGCAAAATCAATGTTGTTACCAGAATAAATGGAAGAGAAGTTACTTTTAAAGGTTTGCTTCCTGAACAACAAGAAAAATTGTTAAATTATACTTTTGACATTGTGGTTAAAAAAGGAACTCCGGAACAAGAAGAGAATTCTTTTTATATGATTAACACCAACTCTGTTCCATTAACAGATTATGAAAGTTTAAGGGGTATGTTTCACGGGACTTGGATTTACGAATTTGAACAATTTCTTGATTCTAAATCTAAAGTAATCGATAATATAAAAAGAATTGGACGTGGCGAACAAGCAATTCAGTTTTTATATAACTGTTTTGGTCTTCTTGGAGATAAATCTGCGATTAACAAAATAAGACTTTATCTTCGTAGTGTAAGAAATAACTCTTTTAATCCAGATGAATTTAAGTTAAATGAAATTATAGATACATATTCTGAATTTATTAAAATAACGTCAGTTTCTAGTGAAAAGGCATTGCAGGTTGCAAGTTTCATTACGAGCAAAGGTTGGGATAAAGATTTTATATTGGACTACTATAGAAGAATAATGAGAAAAGCAAATGATGTAAAATCTTGGAAAATCGAAACGCATAAAACAGCGATAAGTAAACTTATACAAGATGATATTGAATGTGACGGATTAAGATTATTTAGTGATAATGATAAAAGTGAACTATATAAACGTTCTCAAAGATGTGCAGAAGCAAATTGTCAAGTAACAAATTATAAAGAACTAGAAGTTGACCATATAGACCCTTGGAGCAAAGGTGGACGAACAATTTTAGGGAATGCTAGATTGTTATGTAAAAGTCATAATGCCAGCAAGGGAAATGATGAAGACGGAGTTAAAGGTTAACTAAAAGACCACCTATTCTAACGATAGATGGTCTTTTTTACTGAATTTTATTAAATTTTTATGATATTTTCGCAAATTTTTAGCCATTTTACTATAAATTTGCGATTTTTTATTTGGCTAACTTTATTTTTTGATTACACCTATCGTTAGAATTGATGTTT
>CALWEW010000047.1 GCA_944377415.1 uncultured Clostridia bacterium | reverse complement strand
AAAAAGAGAAACATAGACGATTTTTTTGTCTATGTTTCTCTTTAATATTCTGCTAGTTTCAAAAGTAAGTGACTAAAGGGTACTCGCTTTTTTCGCAATGTCTTATTGCTCATTGATATCTTGCGGATTAGTAATATCTTCTTTGTTTGACTTTTCTGCTTGTCTTTCTTGCTTTTGTTTTGCTTTTTCTTCTTTCTTTGCCTTTCGGGCGGTGTGCTTCTCTATGCGTTTCAATCTGCGCTTTTCATCGCGTTCAATACGCCTATTTCGGCGCGCAAGTGCGCGTGGACTTAAAGTTGCCTCATAATCGTGCTTCATTTTCTGCATTTCATCCATTACGAGCGCACTAACTTCGGTCAAGACT
Source organism: uncultured Clostridia bacterium (assembly GCA_944377415.1). GTDB lineage: Bacteria > Bacillota > Clostridia > Christensenellales > UBA1242 > UBA7867. Next base: position 3,145 of record CALWEW010000047.1, on the reverse strand, counting down.
TCTTTTGTTGAGCGCATATCGTAATATTTTGTTAGGTCAATCGGCTCGCCATAAAACATTTTGTTGAACACAAAAGGTCGCGGTTTTTTTGCTATATACATTGGCACAATCGGCGACTTTGTTTTTAAGGCAAACAGAGCCATGCCATTTTTTAACGCAGTTGTTTCGTCGAGAGTTTCTTTCCTAGTCCCTTCGGGAAACAATATTAAATGATTGTCTTCTTCAAGTAGTTTTATAGTTGTACGAATAGTTGAAGTACCAACTTCTTCCCTATTAACAGGCACGCCCCCGAGAGATTGAAGACACTTACCTATAAACTTATTTTTAAAAAGAGTGTGTTTTGCCAAAACATACGATTTACGGCATCTGCAACACTCAATTAAAATTATGTCAAGGTTCGATGTGTGGTTGCATGCAAAAATCGCTCTGCCTTTCGGCTGGTGCTCTTTACCATAAACGCGCGTTGGAAAAAAAATTCTCATGAACGGCGCGACAATACTCCATGCAACCCAATAAAAAACCGACATAAACTCTCCTATAATGAGGTAATGTATTTTATTTCATCTTCTGTAAGGGGGCGTGTGTGCCCGACAGGCAAATCACCTAGTTTCAACTTTCCATAAGCAATACGCTTTAAAACTTCGACCTTACTCCCCACACTTTCAAACATTCGGCGAACTTGCCTATTCTTGCCTTCGTGAATAGTTACCTGAAAAGTCGACTGCCCGTGAGATGAGCCTACTAACTCAACACGCGCTGGGCTAGTAATAAAATCGCCAATGTCAACACCGTTACGAAGCATGCTAATCTGCTCGTCCGTCAAGCTTCCGTTAATTACGGCAGTATAAGTCTTTTCAAACTCATATTTTGGATGAATTAATTTTTGCGCAGTGTCGCCGTCATTTGTAAACAAAAGCAAGCCACTAGTATTGTAGTCTAGTCTGCCGACAGGATAAACGCGCTTGTTTAATTTAGGTAAGCAGTCCATTACGGTGCGCCTATGCTGTGGGTCAATGACTGTTGTAACCGTACCAACAGGTTTGTTTAGCATTAAATAGATATATTCGCCTTTTAGCCTAATAGGCTTGTTGTCCACGGTTACTAAATCTCTGTTTTCGTCAACTTGCGTACCTAACTTTTTTACAACTCGAGCGTTTACTCGTACGCGCCCTTCGGCGATAATTTCGTCGCACTTACGCCTGCTATCCACTCCCGCGAGTGCCATAAACTTGTTTAGTCTCATTTTGTCCTCTGTAATTAAATCTCGACACCCCAACGGTCAATAATATCTTTGACTTTGTCTTTCAACAATTTGGAGTCTACTCCTTCTATTGTATATATTTTTTCGCTAAAAAGCAAGTGTTTGCCGTAATAAACTTCCACATTCCCTATTACTTCGCCCGATTTTACAGGGGCGGTCAGCGTTTCAGGCAAATCATAAATCAAATGAATTTCCTGATGCTCTTTTTCGGTTAATGTAAGTTTTAGTCCTTTTTTAGAATAAACTTGAACTGTATCAACATCGCCATTTTCAAGCGGAATGTCTCTAATATATTGATAAGGCTCTAAAATTTCGTAACTCTTGTATTTAGAGAAAACATCATTTATCATTTCTGCGCTTTCTTCAAACATAGGTCCACAATTTAACACTACGCAAACAACTCGCAAACCGTCGCGCTCTGCTGCACTAACTAAACACCTGCCAGCCTTGCTTGTGTATCCAGTTTTTACACCAATGCAACCTTCAAGACTGTTTAAAAGACGGTTCTTACTTGCTAAAAACCTATGTCCTTCTTCTTTGCTTGGAATTTTTATATTCTTTGTAGAAACAATTTGTGCAAAATCTTCGTTGTTTAGCGCGTATGCAGTAATTCGAGCCAAATCACGAGCGGTTGTGTAGTGGTTTTCATTATCAAGCCCGTGCGGGTTGGCAAAATTCGTGTTTTTCGCCCCCGCTTTTTCAGCAGTCTTGTTCATCAGGTTGCAGAAATCTTCAATGCTGCCCGCTGTGTAATAGGCAAGTGCACACGCGGCATCATTGCCACTGCGGAGCATAAGTCCGTAAAGCAAGTCGCGCACCGAAAGTTCTTCGCCTTCGCGCAAGTAAATACTCGTTCCTTCAATACCAACCGCACGCTTATCAACTTTCACGATTGCGTCAAGGTCTTTCACATTTTCAATAACTGTGATTGCGGTTGCGATTTTTGTAGTGCTTGCCATTGCTCGCTTTGTATCGGCATTCTTTTCGTAGAATACTCGACCAGTGTCTGCATCAAAAACAAAAGCCGAACCAGCACTACTAGTTGCCGAGATTGTCGCGTTTGGCAAAACATCTTGCGAAATGGCTTGCACATTTAAATCGCTTTGTAAAAAACTAATTAGCGCAACGCAAACTGTAAACATAGCAAGAAAAAATATTTTTTTCATTTATTCACTCCTTTTTGACTTCTTTCTTTGCAAGATTTTTCAAATAATCACTCAATGCATCGCCAACTTTTTCCATTACATTCGACCATGCATTTTTGTTTTGCATAGTAATTAGTTGATGTTCGCCCTTGTTTACTATCAAAAAACCTATTGGCTCGGCGGTAAAACCTGTGCTAGTACCACCAGCAAAAGGAAACTTTGTCCCTGCTTTGCGTACAATCATCTTGTTTGAATACTGCCCACCACCAGCAACAAGACCTATTGTAATTTTTATAATAGGATAAGCGACCACTTCGTCCCCCATGTTTAAAGGACTCCCGACTATTGTATCCATATCAACGATACTTTTAATGTTTTCAAGCGCGTCGGCAACGACCTTAGCGATTGGATTTTCGTTCTGCTCGTGAAAATCTTTCATAAACTTTTAACCACCTTTTTGTTAAATTTTTTGCTCGAATATAGCCGATAAGTATTATCATAAATGAAAATATAACTCTAATTTCGGCGGCAAACTTCAATTCGTCTTTATTTGAAGCAGTTTCTAGCCCAACAAACGCTGGAAAAAGACTCTTTTTCGTATACAAAAAAGCAAGCAACGCCGAAACAAAACTATTGAAGAAACCTCCCGCCATCGCGGGTAAAAAAGCATCATTGTCCTTTCCAATCATAAAAAATAGAGATACTTGCCGAATGTATACAAAACTAAAAATGCTTTTTA
>CALWEW010000046.1 GCA_944377415.1 uncultured Clostridia bacterium | reverse complement strand
CCTCAAACAATTGAAGGTTTTCCTGATTGGGATTTTATGGAGCAGTACATAAAATCTTTAAATCATAAGCCATTAACAACGCAGAATCGTCACCCTCAACATCAACTTGATATTGAAAGTTGGCAAGAATTTCTTGTAAGTGATATTTTTGAAATTCATAATGGAAAATTCATAACTAAGGAAGAAATTGACGAGAATCCAGGTGATTTTTGTGCGGTACAAAGTGGCGAGGAAAATAATGGAATCTTGGGTAAGATAGATAAACAATATTGTATGGACAATGGTTATATTTATACGGATCAGCCATGCTTAACGGTTGCAAGAAGTGGCTCTGCGGGATATGTATCCTACCAAAATTTTGGTTGTGTAGTTGGCGATTCTGCGAAAATTTTATTGTTGAAGGATAGTTCATGGAGGACGCCATACATTTATTTGTTCTTTAAAACATTGTTAATGGCAAATAAATTTAAGTATACTTACGGAAGGAAAGTTACAGAGGATAAATACCTTAATGAAATCATTAATTTGCCAGTTAAGTTGGCGCGAGAAGGAGATATTATGATAGATACTCAAAAGAAATATTCTGCAAAAGGCTTTGTACCTGATTTTGAATTCATGGAAAATTATATTAAGTCGCTACCGTACGGGGATAGGATTTAGAGGTTAAAATGTACATTCAGAAAATACATATAAAAAACTACAGAAATTTCAATGACTTTGAAATGGAGTTTCACGAAGGATTAAATATTATTGTCGGGGCGAACAATTCAGGTAAAACCGGATTATTGTCCGCTATATATCTTCTTAATTTACCTTCTAATATATCAATTGATGATTTCAACAAAAATAATTTAGTTCAATTCAAGATTTTGTATAATGAAGACGCTCCTAAAATAGAGATTACATACTTTATCAACCACTTTATCAATGAAGATGATGAGGAGGATGAAAGTATAATCAAACTGATTCCTTTTTTGGGGTTTAAAGAGGTCGACGCCATGCGTTTGGCATCTAAGGACAAGAAAAAATATTTTATAAAAGCTATAGTCAAAGCAGTTTATGAGCTTGATGAGAAATACATCGGAGAATACCGTAAAGCTGTTTCAGAAATAGACGCTTTTGACGATTTTATGCTCAGATTAAAGCGTTTTGTTTCCGAGCACTATAAATGGCATTATACAAATGGCGTCAGCGATTTGCAGGCTGAAAGTAAGGCTGCTACGAGTATTTTTGATATTCGATTTATCGAAGCGGAACGAACAGCCGCAGAGGTTGAAAAAGAGACTCGTAGAGAAATTGATTCTTTTGCCAAGGATAATAAAAATGCTACAGAAATAGACAAATTTAAGAGTAAAGTATCGGAAGATTTAAGAGCCATATTAAAACCGTCTATTGACAAACTGACCTATCTTTTCGATTCTGAACAAAATGATATTGGACTTCAAAAAGGCAATGTTGCAATCAAACCTTCAGTGCAAGCTAATGTATCAATACCGGATGCTTTCATTACGGAAGTGAAAGATACAAAATCAGAATTTATTGTGCCAATAGATCATAATGGACTAGGTTACAATAATCTTATAAACATATATATGCTGATCAAATTAAAGGAGCTGCAAGTTGGTAAGGACTTCCGTATATTATGTTTAGAAGAACCCGAAGCGCATTTGCATCCTGCAATGCAGTACAAGTTGTTTAAATACTTGAAAAAGCTTGATGCCGAGAAAAAGTTAAATCAACAGATATTCGTAACAACTCATTCAAGTAATATTTCTGCGGTGGCGGGAATAGATAATATGTTCATGATGGCATACGATCGTTCTGTCACTCCACAAGATTGTATAAATCAAAGCCTTGAGCTTCAATTTAAAGATCAAGGGAAAACGAATAAAAAAAGCGAAGCAAAAAAACACTTAGCTAAATTTTTAGATGTGACTCGTTCGGACATGCTGTTTGCTGACAAAGTAATTTTAGTAGAAGGTATTGCTGAAAGATTGCTACTGCCTTATTTTATGGAAAAATGCGGGTATGCATATGAAGATGAGCATGTCTCGATTGTAGAAATAGGCGGAAAACATTTTGAACATTTTGTAGAATTGTTTAATGGCAACGCATTGAAAAAGAAAGTTTTATGTATAACGGATAAGGATTTTAGTTGGAACAACGAGGAGGGAAAATTCAAAACTTGGAAATCATATGCAGAGGACAAGCCGACTCATATTGAAAAATTGACGGAACGATTTGCATTCGAGGAATTTAAAATTGTTACGCAAAAATGCGGCGGCAGAACCTTTGAAGATGAATTGTTTTTAGCAAACAGTGAAAATATCGATACAGCCGTTGAATTATTAAAAATTGCGCTGCCGGAATCATTGCATGAGACGATTGATTTATGTAAATTAGATATCGCAAAATGGCAAGAACAGCTTCCAAGTATAGATGGAAGATCCAAATCTGTTATACAAAAATATGTGAACAGTTATAAAAATAGGGTAGACCAAGAAGAGCAGAATAGAAAATTCTATGAAACGTTAGTGTTTGCAGAAATATTTTTACATTATGCAAAGGCTAATAAGGGGGATTTGGCATTATCAATATTAACACAAGGGGAAACTCTTGCTCTGAATGTTCCATCTTATATTAAGGAGGGGATAGAATGGTTGAAATAAAATCGGATCGCATTCTGTCTTCTGATGAAATTAAAAACAATATTAGGGTTTTTGCTGGTCCTGGAGCAGGTAAAACTCATTTTTTGGTTGAAAACATAAAAAATATAATTACTACAAGCCAAAAAATTACGAACGGCAAGAATCGTAAGGTTTTATGTATTACATACACGAATGCAGCAGTCGATGAGATAAGGAGGAGACTTGATCGTTTTTCTGACACCGCAGATATTTGTACTATTCACAGCTTCATAATCGATAATATAATAAAGCCTTTTCAAGATAAATTAAAAGAAATCATGAGGTCTGACTTCGAAGTTGAAGTTAAAACAAAAGGGATTATTTCTTCTCAAATTGAAGGGGTAGGGATTCTTCATGGTGTTGAAAAAGAAAAAATTTATACTTTCATTAAAGAAAATTGCCATGAAGATAAGATGGTTACTTATGGCAAAAAAATAATGGGTGAAGTTCAAATAGATTGTAAGGAGTATATCTTATCGCTAAGACAAAATGAAACACCTCGTAGGATATTGAAAGGCTCTAAAAAGATAAATGAACTTCATAAAAAAACAATAAAAGAGTTTGTATGGTCTAAGGTAAAAAAACTTACTCATGATGAAATACTTTACTTTGGATATAGAATTCTTGAAGAAAATCCGCTTGCTGTTTATTATTTAAGAGTAAAGTACCCGTATATTTTTGTAGATGAATTTCAAGATACAAATCCTCTGCAAACGCTGTTGATTAAACTGCTCTGTCAACAGTCATCGCGGTGTTGTGTTGTTGGAGACTTGGCTCAATCAATCTATGGTTTTAACGGAGCATATCCGCATGATTTTGAAAATTTTAAAATAAGTGATAATGATCTCGATTTTGCTATTAAGGACAATAGAAGATCATCTGCAAATATAGTAAACTTCTGTAATTTTATTCGACAAAAAGATATACGAGTAGTGCAAGAAAATATAAACAATAAAATAGAAAATAATTGCATTCACATTTTGTTGGGTGAAAGTCAGAATGTTAAAACTGCAATTTCAAATGTAGTACATAATGGAGGAGTTGTGTTGACACGCACATGGGCGGCAGCGTTTAAATATATAGATGGGATAGATTCTGAACAAACGCAATGCCTTTCCACTATATATAATAACTATTATAATACTCCTATTAGTATCAGAGACGAAATAGTTGAGCTCAATAATGTTACATGGGTTAGAGCATTTAAGTTTATAATGCAATTGTGGAAAAGCTATAATAATGGGGATTTAGCAGAAGTAATATCGGCTTTTAAGTTGTATGGTAATGTAAAGTATGAAAAAATAACCCCACGCTTATTATTGTTGCTTGATTCATTTTTGCGAAAAGTATTTGATAATTATGGAGAACATACAGTATTTGAGATAATACAAAATTTTAACGAAGGAATTGATAAAGAAGAATACAAGTTACTAAAAAGTTTGTCAGATAGTGAGAATTTTAAAATCCAAATTTTCGATGAGCAAGAAAGAGCAAAACTTATAGAAGCAGTAAGTAAATTAAAATGGAAAACGGCATACAAATTGTTTAATGAGGTGTTTACTGAAAAGAGC
>CALWEW010000045.1 GCA_944377415.1 uncultured Clostridia bacterium | reverse complement strand
ATTTTATTAGTAAATAAAGTAAACCGCGCTTTGCGCGCAATAACTGCTAATTGCTAATTGCTCATTGCTAATTAAAAAAGCAGTACCGCAAATTAGCGGTACCGCTTTTTTAAAGCCCTCGTTTTTTATTAACAAGTTTTTCAACTAGTGCAACAATCAAGTACATTACGCATGCAAGTATGCAAAGTATGAGAGTACTTGCCATTACTAAATCTAGTTGGAACACCTGACTGCCATAGACAATTAGGTATCCCAGCCCCGCACTGCTGACCAGATATTCGCCGATAATTGAACCGACCCAACTCATACCGACACTAATTTTTAGTACCGAAACGAATTGCGGTAAAGTTGCAGGTAAAATGAGTTTATACAAGATTTGAAACTTGTTTGCGCCCATTGAACGCATCAGCAAAATTTTTTCTTGGTCGACTTCGCGAAAGGCGTTTAACATTGAAATTATCGTGATTATAATCGTAATTAAAATACAAATTACAATGATTGACTGCATACCAGCGCCAAACCAAATAATGATTATAGGGCCTAGCGCAATTTTGGGTAGGGAGTTTAGTACTACGATGTACGGGTCTAAAATCTTTCGCAGTGTGTCGCTCCACCAAAGTAAGATAGCAATCAAGCAACCAACGACAGTTGAAATAGCAAAGCCGAGTACGGTTTCATACAGGGTAATTCCTATGTGATAGAACAAATCTCCCGATGAGTACAGGGTGCCGATAGTTGCGATTATTCGGCTCGGGGAACTCATTATCAAGGTGTTTATCACGCCAAAATATGCAAGCAGTTCCCAAAGTGCAAGAATGACAATTAGAATGCCGAACTGACTACACAATATTAGAGCAGTTTTACATTTGTGTCGGGCAAGAAATTTTTGATGCTCTTTTGAATAGTTAAGTTGTCGTTTCTTCACTGCCTAACTCCTTCCAAATATCGTCGACTATTTGCTTATACTCGTCTGTGCGTTTTCTGTCTTCGATAGACGGAATTTTTCTCAAATCGGTTTTAAAGATTTTTTTGACTTTGCTCGGTCGTTTGGAAAGCACGATAATTCTATCTGACAAACTAACCGCTTCGCTAAGGTCGTGCGTTACGAGTATGCTTGTTTTTTCTTCGCGTGCGATAATACTTGCCACATCTTGAATTACGGTTTTTCTCGTCTGATAGTCGAGAGCGCCGAAAGGTTCATCGAGTAGTAGTATTTCGGGGCGGAGAACGAGGGTTCTGATTAGCGCAACGCGTTGTCGCATACCACCGCTAAGGTGGTGCGGGTACTTGTTGCGGAAATCTTGTAAGCCGTATTTTTCGATAAGTTCACTTAGATATTTCTGGTTTTCGGGGTCTTTGTTGTGGGTGATTTCAAGCCCGAGCTTGATGTTTTGCAACACTGTGCGCCACTCAAACAGCTGGTCGCGCTGGAACATATAGCCTATTTTATTTTTTGTTTCGCTAATTGGTTTCCCGTTTAGCGTAATCGCGCCCGTGCTGGGCTTTAAAATTCCCGCAATGATTGAGAGTAGTGTCGTTTTACCGCAACCACTCGGCCCCACGATAGAGATAAATTCTTTGGTATCTACATACATAGAAATATTCTCTATGGCTTTTGTTTCATCTTTTAAAGTATGATAGTTTAGTGAAATATCTTTGAGTTCAAGTAAATGATTCATAAATGTCCTTTTAAAAAATCAGCTTACATTGCCATTATATGTGCTTTTTTGAAAATGGTTACAAAATAGGTTTTTAATATCACAAAGGTGTCTAAAAAGCAGAGAACATAATGCGAAAGTGTAAAGCATTTGCATGAATTTTTTGATGAGAAAAAGAAAGCGGCACATTTAATGCCGCTTTGTTTTTTTGCTAATTTTATTTAGTTGTTACGCATACGAAAAATATTTTATTACTTTTTCTGCAATCGTATTGTCTATTACTTTGTTAAAGTCCACCGAGCCTTCTAGTTCGCCTGCGGCTCTGATGATAGAACAAAGCCTGTCATAACCGTCTTGTGTCATTACAGGGGTTTCTGCGAATGCATCAAGCGACTTGTAGTTTTCGATAGATGCTTTGATTGCTGTTTCGCTACTGCCTACAAATTGAGGCATAAGTGCAGCGACAACATCGTCAATGTCGGCGTTCATCAGATATAAATATCCGCGATATACAGCGCGCAAAAATTGCTCGGCTTGTAATGCGTTGTCTTTTAGATAACTTTCATTTGCGATAAAACCAGTGTAGGGGACATATCCGCCTAGTTCACCGATAGATGCTACAATGTAGCCGTTTCCTTGCGAGCAGTAATCGCTGGCAGTTGGCTCAAACATAGTGCAGTAGTCGCCGATACCAGATTCAAAAACGGTCGTAACCATGCCAAAATCATAGTCAAGGTTAAGGGTATAGTCGCGACCTGCCACCATACCTTGTTGCGCAAGAGCATATTCAAGTGTCATTGCTGGCATACCACCACGGCGACCCGCGATAATCGTTTTTCCGCGTAGGTCTTCAAGAGTAAAGTCAGGGTCAGCGGTGCGCCCGACTAAAAATGAACCATCACAAGCGGTTAATTGACCAAATACTTTTGGTGAACTGTTTTCGCTTTGAAGTGCTGTGTAAACGGCTGTTTCTGGGCCTGCGAGTCCGATAGTTGCGCTACCTGACAAAATAGATGTCATGACATTGTCGCTACCGTTACCGTTTACGAGTTCGACTTCGAGCCCTTCATCTGCAAAATATCCGTTTTCAAGCGCTATATACATCGGAGCATAGAAAATGCTGTGTGTTACTTCGCTCAAAACTATTTTGTTGCTTGTTGTATTACTTTCACCACATCCGACGAGAGAAATACTCATAATCGGTACGAAAAGTAGGGCAAGCATAAATGCTAATTTTTTCATTCTTCCTCCTAAATTTAACATTTATGGTATAATATTCCAATTTATAAAATATTGTGAAATCGTTTTAATTTTTTATCATTTTGTGGTATAATGTTCGTAATTTGCAAAAGAATAAAGTATTTGGTGGTTCTATGAATAGATTTTGGAATGTACCTAATGTGTTGACATTATTTAGACTGGCACTAGTGCCTGTTTTCGTCATAGTTTTCTTTTTGACTAGCGGAAATCACATACCTGCACTTGTCGTTTTCGTAATTGCAAGTTTAACCGATGTTTTGGACGGGTTTATTGCACGCAAGTATAATTTGATTACGCCGTATGGTGTTGTTCTTGACCCGCTTGCTGACAAATTATTAAAGAGTGTTACATTAATTTGTTTTGCAATTGTCAATATAATACCTATTTGGCTTGCTGTTACTTTGATTGTGATAGATTTGGCAATGATAATCACAGGCATTTGTCTCTATAAGCAAAAGATTACAATTCCCAGCAATTTCTTAGGTAAGTTAGGCACATTTGTGATGACTGTCGGTTTAATTCTTTGCTTCTTTGATGAGTCGCTCGCTGGTTGGAACTTGTATATCTTGTATGCTGGACTTATAATTATTGTTGCAAGCGTGATTGTCTACATTGTGTTAAATTACAAGCGCGTATTTAATGTTGGCAACAAAGAGAAAAAGTCAAAAGAAAAAATTGACAACGATGCTGTTGTGATTGATGCGACTGCTACACCTGTAAAAGACGATGACGAAAAAGCAGACAATACTGCAAAATAATAAATAAGATATTGACAAATCACAATTTTAATGATAGAATTATACCGAGATACAAAAAGGGGTAAAATTATATGACGACTGCACTTTTGTTGGTTTCGTTAGCAGAAAGGCTATCGCAAGCAAATGTGATTATAGGTATTGTACTTTGCGCAATCGGCATTGCTATTGCCATTCTTGCGCGCCGTATTGCTTGCGCTGCTCGCAAAACGAGTAATGTTCCTAACGACGACACAATCATGGTTACAACCAAAGTTATAGGGCTAATTTTCATTGTGGTCGCTTTGGTGGTTATGATAATTCAATAAATTAAACCGCTTGTATTGAGCGGTTTTTTGTTTTGCACTTTTTGTATGTGATGAACTTTGAACTATACTTTATATTTTGATTTGTTTCGAATAACATGGAAATTTGTTGTTAGGATATAGTGTGCGTTTTTGCGTGGTTTACCTTTAATTGTAGTTTTTTAGTGTCGTTGCGCAAGGACGGGCGTTTTAGCAATTTCGAATTTCGAAATTGCTTGCACGCTCTGCGTGCTGCGCTCAAAAAGCGCAAACACCCGTCCGCTACACGCTTCGCTTTAATTTTGAATTAGGAGTTAGGGATTAGGAGTTAAAGCGCACTTCGTGTGGTATATTAAATTCCTAATTCAAATTTGTATCTAGGCTCTTTTAAAATTTTTA
>CALWEW010000044.1 GCA_944377415.1 uncultured Clostridia bacterium | reverse complement strand
GCGTTTGGATATTGTTCTGATTTAACCAATGTATACTTTTATAACGATATCACTTCAGACACTTCAATGATAGGCTCATATGCTTTTAATTATAACAATTCCAATGTAACATACTGGTTTAAGGACCAAACAAGTTTAGATAATGCAATTGCTATTGATACAGCAAGTTCTAGTAAATTCACAGGACCCTCAGACCACTCAAACTTTAAACTCATGGAGTGGAATGTATCGGTAAATTGCGATGAAAACCTCGGCTCACTTTCGTATACCGAACCCGCTTCAATCACATACGGCACAGAAATCACAGCCACAGTAACCCCAAATGGAAGTGCTGAGTTTTTATACTGGGAAGTAAAAGTTACTCAAAACGGCAACGAAATAGCCAGTGACCAAATTGCAAGCACACCCCTAAACTATACTATTACTGATTTTGGCACATACACCTTTACCGCAGTATTTGATTTTAATATTCTAATCACTTCAGAGAGTGGGGGAACCGAGTTTGATATAATTCGCGAAACAGACGACACAATCGTAAAGGGTTATTTAATAAACATGAAAGACGGCTACTACATAGACCGTATAGCCCTAGTATCCAGTGACGGCACAATTAACACAGACTTATATCAAGATGTATCTTCACTAGACGGTTACCTAAACAAAGGTACATACTGCCTAGCATTACATTACATTACAAACACCACAGGCACGGAATTAGTCCTTGAAGTCTATTACGCCATGGCTCCATTTACTATATATCTCGGCTTCACAACCGAGCCCCAGAACTACACAGCAGGTGGCAGTGTAGACGGGGTAGCAGTATCCGTGGCGTATCAAAGCGCAGACGATAGCATAAATACAGACGAAACAACAATCAGTGCAATCGGCGAAGCCCGAATACAAGGGTACACCACAACGGAAAACCTAACCGAAGTAATAGTGATAGCGAAAGCATATACAGACTATGGATGGACGGAGAGTTTATTTCATACACAGATGAAAATAACCAACAAATCACCTTAACAGGAACAAATCACATGAGCGCTCGCATACCGTTTGAAATAGCGAACGGCAAGCAAATCTTTGCAGTGTTCAGCGCAGTGGATAGTTCACACCAAAATGACGACACTGATAATACAGGCGATATACTGTAACTTTCGCCTTTACAAAAATGAGCAATGAGCAATTTCGGCGCACTGCATGCGATTGTCTTTAAATAATTAATAAAACCAATCATCTTATCAACTGCTAGTTTTGTCTAGCCGCCGTGAGCCACTAAATTGTCCATTGCACATTTTATTATGCAATATAGATATTTATAGTGAAATTTTTGATATAGAGTAGCGCTTGTCAAAATTTTAAAGCCACCAATTTGGTGGCTTTTAATATTTATTTTAAAAACGACAAAATTTCAAATTAAAATTGTCTATTCGTGATTTATTCTGTTTATTTTTAAATCATATTTCAACTTGTGTGCGTTAAAATAATAGGCAGGAGAAAAGCAATGGAAATAGTAATTGAGTATGTGTTACTCGACAATTTTTTAATTGATGCATTGATTATGATACTTGCTCTTAAAACACTAAAATTGCCTATTAGCAAGTGGGGAATTGTTCTTGCTGCATCATTTGGGGCGGGGTTTGCTGTAGTATCGCCCTTAATTCCTGTTAGTGGAATTTTAGCGATTTTACTAAAACTTGCGGTGGCTTTTGTAATGTGTTTTATGGCATGTTTTACTTTTAAAAAAATCTTTTTGCGGTTCTGCATTTTTGTAATATACACCTTCGCTTTTGGTGGCGCTTTAATAGCGTTGTTTACTTTTATGAATGTTCAAGTTTACGATGCTATGTATCTAGGTTATGTTTCCGAACTTCCACTCGGAGCATTGATTGTCGCAATTATAATGTTTTTTGTCGGCGTGTTTAGATTTATCAATAATTTATATAAAAGGCGCGTTTGGACTAATTCTTTGCCCATTAAAATAAAAATTCGAGGAAAAGAAAAGCAAGTAAAAGGTTTCGTGGATACGGGAAATACTCTGCGCAATCACGAAGGCGTGCCTGTGATAGTTTTGCCCGAGAAGCAACTTGCGGGCTGGTTTGATGCTCACGAGCGAATAAAAATTATGTTTGGCAAGGCTGACGAAGTAGGGCTTAACAATGTCGAAATGATTACGGTTGGCAGTCTAGGCGGAAGTTATAAAATGTGTGTTTTTGATGCTTTGGTTACAATAGATGGACTTGAACAAAAGGCTTGCGTAGGCGTGGCGAATGGTCGCGTTCGCTGTGGCGATTGTCAAGCAATAATAGGAAGTGATTTATTGGAGGCGGTTAAATGTTAAATTGGCTTAAAAAAATATTTAGAATGGTGCTAGGCACAGAACATGATGTTACAAAAGAACAAATGCTCATGTATTTATGCAGTAACGAAGCGTTACCAAGCCCAATGGATAATGACGAAGAGCAAGAATATCTTTTGCGTTTAGCGAATGGCGATGAAACTGCGAAAGCCGAATTAATTGAACGCAATTTGCGTCTTGTGGTGTACATATCCAAAAAGTTCGAAAATACTGGCGTTGACATTGAAGATTTAATTTCCGTTGGTTCAATAGGTTTAATTAAAGCTGTAAACACTTTTAATATGGACAAGAAAATTAAGCTTGCCACTTATGCATCACGATGTATTGAAAATGAAATTTTAATGCATTTAAGAAAAGTCAACAAGCAGAAGAAAGAAACATCGCTGGACTCACCTTTATCGTTTGATGCTGATGGAAACGAACTTTTGTTGAGCGATGTTATTGGTATTGATACAGATGAGGTTTTTAAAAGTATGGAAACCTCAATTGAGAAAGAGATAATATATAAAGTTCTTGATAAACTTGATGTACGAGAAAAGCAAATTGTGTCTATGCGATTTGGATTAAATGGCGAAAAGGAGCGCACACAGAAACAAGTTGCTGACATGCTAAACATTTCACAAAGTTATATTAGTCGCATTGAAAAGAAAATTTTATCTAAAATGAAAAAAGACATTGCAAAATTAATTTAGTTTGTATAAAAATAAAACCGTTAGCCAAGACTATTGTTTGATAACTTTTTCGGAGGGAAGAATTGTCAAACAAGGTGGTTATTTGCGGTGTAGATACATCTACGCTGCCCAAATTTAGTGCAGCCGAACTTGCCGAGTTGATGAGTAGGCTAAAGCAAGGTGATGAAGATGCAAAGCAAAAATTTATCTATGGAAATATGCGACTTGTTTTGAGTGTTGTCCAGAGGTTTAGCAATCGCAAGGAAAACATGGACGATTTGTTTCAGGTCGGTTGCGTAGGTTTGCTAAAAGCAGTTGAAAATTTTGATATGTCGTTAAATGTTAAGTTTAGCACTTATGCTGTACCGATGATAATAGGAGAAATTCGCCGATTTCTGCGTGATAACAGTGCAATTCGTGTAAGTCGCTCACTTCGAGATATTGCATACCGTGCGCTACAATCTCGTGAGAGATTAGGTGCAACGCTTCAACGCGAGCCGACATTAGAAGAAATAGCCCTTGACCTAGATACACCTTATAGACAAGTGGCTTGTGCGCTTGATGCTATTTCAGAACCGATGTCGCTCTCGGAACCGCTTTATTCTGATGACCCAGATGCTACGGAACTAGGTGAGCATATTGCAGATGCTTCTAATACCGATGAGAAGTGGATAAATAATATGTCAATTCATGATGCACTTTTAAGCCTTGCACCTAGAGAAAAGAAAATTTTACTGCTTCGCTATTATAGGGGCAAAACACAGGTTGAGGTTAGTGAGGAAATAGGCATTAGTCAAGCGCAGGTTAGCCGTTTGGAAAAGAATGCACTAAACATAGTTAAAAAGTTCTTTGTTTAAGTTTTAAAAGTCTGCGGGGGCGGACTTTTTTATTTTGTTATCAAAAAAATTTTTTCTGCATATATTACTTTTGATATTTAAACGGCAGGGGAAGAATGACATAGATAGTTAAAAAGGTGTTTTATGGAAATAAGTTTCAGTGAATTGCGTGCTAAAATGGTTGTTAATATTACCGATGGTCGCAGGTTAGGTCATATTATAGACTTGATAATAGAGCAGAATAGCGCACATATTTTAGGCATAGTTGTGCCAGGTACAAAAAGTAATTTTTTTAAAGGTAGAGAAGATATTTTTATTCCTTATCAATGCATATGTAAAGTTGGGCTTGATGCTATACTGGTTGAACTTAACCCTGTCGTACAAACATCTGCTAAAAACACCCTCATAGACAAATATGCATCATCAAATTCTGTATTTGTTGAGCCAGAAACTAAAACACGAACCTATGCTAGTTACTCATACACCCCAACGGAGAAGTAAATTAAATAAGTAGGTCATAAGGAAAAACTTATGACCTATTTTTTGTTATTCAAGTAAATTTTTGTATAAAAAATTTTTTATTAGTTATATTAATTTTGGAGGTATCAATATGAAATTAAGAGAAAGTAGAACTTATGAAAATTTAGCGCGCAGTTATGCATCAGAATGTCAAGCGCGTACACGATACGAGTTTATAGAATATGGTGCTCGTTATAATGGTTATAAAAACATTGCAGACATTATTGATGAAATAATTTATCAAGAATTTAATCATGCAAGAATGTTTTATACATTTATTCAAGATGGAGAGGATGAGCAAATTGATAACATAAGTATTGTAGCGGGTTTTCCTTTTAGAGAAAAATGGGACCTTTGCGAAAACCTTCGACTTGCTGCTGAAGATGAAAGCAATGAGGCAAATATTTATGCAGAATTTGCAGAAACCGCTCGTGAAGAAGGTTTTCCTGAAATAGCAAAATTGTTTGAAGATGTCATGCAAGTTGAGTTGTATCATAAACAAATTTTTAATGAATTACACACACAAATGAGGGAAGGCACACTTTATAAAAAAGACAAGCCTGTTACTTGGATTTGTGGAGATTGTGGTTATATGGCAACCGACACTGAACCTTGGGATGAATGCCCTTTGTGTAAGGCAAAGCGTGGTTCAATAAAACTTATTCTTGAAGCACAAAAAATTCGTTTTAACATAAAATAATTGAGTAGATTAAAAAATTAGAAACCTGCGGTAGCAAATTTGTAAAATTTTGTAGAAAAATAGCAGGTTTTTTCTTTTTGTATTGTAAAAAATTCGACAATTAAGGTCTTTTTATATAATTGTCGTTAATACTAGTTTTTATTTGATTATTTATTTCAATATGTGTTAAACTATATTCAATATCTGTATTATAAATCTATGATTGAAGTATTAATTATATCGAAGTTAAAAAATAGAGAATGGAGAAAAAGAGTAGAGATTAAATATGCTTCTGACAAGAGGCGCTTAAATAGCATTTATAAAACTTGTAATAGCTATAATTTTACATTAAAAAGACTTTTAACTCTAATTTTTTGCGTTTTATTTGTATTTGCTTTTGTGTTTATGGCAATTACAATATTTCATTTTGATAACACAAATACTCCTAGTGGTTTAAGTTCAAGTACTGCTTATTATAAAAATG
>CALWEW010000043.1 GCA_944377415.1 uncultured Clostridia bacterium | reverse complement strand
GGCTGGTGCATCTTGATAGTCCGTGCTAGAAATTGTATCGTCTGTTGAGATTAAGGCAATACGGTTTAATGAATAACCGTCTTTCATCTTTATTGAATAGGTGTATACTATTCCGTCGTTCGTTTCGCGAATTATATCAAACTCCGTTCCCCCACTTTCCGAGGTGATGAAAATGTCTACATCAAATACTGCGTTGAAAATATAATTACCAAATTCGGTGATTGTATAAGTAACCGTTGTGTCTGTTACTTGCTCGCTAGATTTCAGCGTGCCACCTTGATAATAGAATACTTCCCAGTACAAGAATTCAGCATTCGGGTTCGGAGTTACGGTTGCTGTGATTTTGGTGCCGTATGTGATTGATTCGGGTTCAGTATATGAGAGTGTACCAAAATTTTCATTACAGTTTACCGACAAATTCCACTCCATGAGTTTAAAGTTTGAGTGGTCCGAGGGACCTGTGAATTTATTTGTATTAGCATTATCAATAACAATTGCATTATCTAAACTTGTTTGGTCTTTAAACCAGTATGTTACATTTGAATTGTTGTTATTAAAAGCATAATTTCCTACCATTGAAGTGTCTGAAGTGATATCATTATAAAAATATACATTAATTAAATCAGAACAATTTCTAAACGCAGAACTTCCTATGCTGGTTACACCGGCGGGAATGGTGATTGATGTTAAACTTGTACAATCTCTAAACGCAGAAATTCCTATGCTGGTTACGCTGTCGGGAATAGTGATGGCCGGGAGCATACTACAACCAGAAAATGTACTACTCTCTATACTTGTTACTCCATTAGGAATTACTATAGGAGATGTTAAACTTGAACAATCGTAAAATGCCCACTCTCCTATGCTGGTTACACTATCGGGAATATTGATTGATGCTAAACTTGAACAAGAGTAAAACGCATACCTTCCTATGCTGGTTACGCTGTCGGGAATATTGATTGATGCTAAACTTGAACAAGAGTAAAACACCCACTCTCCTATGCTGGTTACACTATCGGGAATGGTGATTGATGTCAAACTTGTACAATTGTAAAACGCACGATATCCTATGCTGGTTACTCCATTACCTATTGTTACAGCAGTTAAACTATCACAGCCATAAAATGCATATTCGTCTATACTTGTTACTCCGTCGGGAATGGTGATTGATGTTAAACTTGTACAATCTCTAAACGCAGAACTTCCTATGCTGGTTACGCTGTCGGGAATGGTGATTGATGCTAAACTTGCACAATTGCGAAACGCAGACCTTCCTATGCTGGTTACGCTGTCTGGAATGTTCATTGATGTTAAACTTGCACAATCACTAAATGCAGAACTTCCTATGCTGGTTACGCTGTCTGGGATGGTGATAGACGGGAGCATACTACAACCAGAAAATGTACTACTCTCTATACTTGTTACTCCGTCGGGAATATTAATTGATGTTAAACTTGAACAATCTCTAAACGCATAACTTCCTATGCTGGTTACGGTATCCGGGATGGTGATGGACGGTAAACTACTACAACCAGAAAATGTACTATCCTCTATACTTGTTACTCCATCAGGGATTACTATGGGAGATGTTAAACTTGAACAACCGTTAAACGCAAACCTTCCTATGCTGATTACACTGTCCGGGATGGTGATGGACGGTAGACTACTACAACCATAAAATGTATTATACTCTATACTTGTTACTCCATTAGGAATTACTATAGGAGATGATAAACTTGAACAACCGCTAAACGCAGAACTTCCTATGCTGGTTACACTGGCGGGGATGTTGATTGATGTTAAACTTGAACAATCTTCAAACGTATAACTTCCTATATTTGTAATAGTATTAGGTAGCGATACTTCTGTTATAGTAGAACGAACTGGATAAAATACACCACTGCGATAACCCCCACCACGCAGCGTAGTAATCGTGCGGGCGGTGCCGTTTATAGTTACAGTTTCAGGGATGATGATAGTTGTGGCGTTGGAGCCGTTGCGGCGCTCTACACTATGAAGTTTGCAAATTAGGTCTGCGACGGTGTCGTTATATGTCATTGTAAGTATGTAGTCATAATTTGCGCTTCCATCTGTGATTTGTGTGCCGTCAGCCGTAATATAAACCGCATTTTCGACATCGGCGGCATCAGCTGGTGGTGTGGAATTACGCGAAAGAAGTACGCCGAGCGTTACCCCGCCCGCTACTAAAACAGCCACGACTACGACAAGAATTGTATACAACTTATACTTTAATAAAAATTCTTTTACTGCCATAAAGATATATTCTCCTATTTTATTTTAAACAATTAATCAAATTTATACTCTATTTAATCGAAAAGATATGTCGCAAAATAAGTGCAAAATTCACATATAACTAACATTGCCACAACATATTAGTAGTACAAAAGTACTAGAGAATTTTCCACTTATTTAATAATATACCATATTTAAAATTAAAAAACTTATGAAATACAAAATTGTATCAATAATTTTTGCTAGTAAGAGTTAACTCCTTGTTTTATCCAAAATGATAAATTTTACATACTTATTATATTCAAATTGAAAATATCAGTCAAGTAAAACACTTCAATTTGAAAAAAATTTGCTAATTTTTATTAACAAATTGATAAAATTTATTATTTTACATAATCTCTTTTAATAAAGAGGTATTTATGAAATATAGATTAAAAGAGTTGAGAGAAAGTGAAAAACTGACCCAGCAAGAATTAGCCAACAATTTAGGACTAAATAGCGTAACATATAGTAATTACGAAAACGAAAACAGAGAGCCACCGATTGAAACTTTAATTAAAATTGCTGATTATTATGGAGTATCCCTAGATTATTTATTAAAGCGAAACACAAATATAAAATTTTATTACATCACGAACGACCAAAAAGAAAAAGCGATTTGCGAACTTGCAAAACGACTCAACCCCGAAAGCAAAGACCGAGTTATTGGTTATATCACCTGCCTATTAAATGAGTAAAAGTATTAATTTTTCTCTTTTGTGTTTGTGTCGGTATGAATTTTGTTTGAACCAAGCGTTTTGTAAAGTGGCAGTGAAAATTCTTTTTCAATTTCATCCACTTCATCATACAATTTATCGTCAAAATCATCCTCTTCAAAGTCAGGTCTTTGTTCTATTCCAAACTCAATTCGCAACTGGTTTACCGCTCTTTCAATTTCAAAAGTATAATGGTCTTTTATATCGTCAACATATGATAAAATTTCGTCTTTTACAAGACCTGCAACAAATTTTTTTATGTCGCTTATAAAAACGCCCTCGCGCTCGTCTTGTTCAATAATTTGCTTCGCTTTTGAGTACGAGATACCCTCAAGTTTAGAAAGAATTATAGCCTCGTCTTTTTCTGCAGCATTTGAAACAAACTTGTCCAAATCAAACGGCGAAAAAGCGCTACACCCGTTATTTTGATTTTTGTCTGTTAATAGAACAGCATTTTGTTGTTTGTTAGTTGTCTGCTCTATACTTTGTGGTTGGGCGACTGCTATTTTCGACATACCACGGTTGAACGCGTCGTTTGATATATTTTCGTTATTTTCTAAAAGCGTATTTGCTTTTATCAAATCAGCCTCAAAAGCCGAGTTCGCCTTCTCTACCGCTTCCCAAATTAACGGGGTTTGCTCTGTGTCTGGCAACTCATATCCTATATAATTATATGCAACACAAAAGAGAGCCGCAAGTCTTGTTCCGAATGCGCAAGCAGTCTCGCGGTTATTTAACCCACTTTCAAGCAAAACATCTTTTATCTCAATGGGGTCTATAAATTGATAGAGATTTACAACATCTCGTACCTTCTTTATTTCTGGATAATCACCGAGTTTTCGCAACGCTTTTATACATTCTCTTGCATCTTTTTCGCAAATGGAAAATTCGCTTTTTTGAATATCGTCTATTATTTTTTCGCTTGTTTTATCATTAATAATGATATACTCATAATCTTTTATCCTACTCATAAAACAAACCCTTTTCAAAATCTTTATGAATACATTTTATTATATCAAAAACCACGGACAAAGTCAATATCTAGCATACTTTTGTATAAGTCGTTGTACCCTGTTGGATAAAGAACCTTGCTTGTTGTCTATCCGCGGGCTTTGCCCTTGCGGTAGACCACCGCGCAAGCCACTATCAAAACTTTGCATCTGCGATGCTATCAAGGCGCACACTTTTTCATGCTTATATGCAAGCATAACGCACAAAAAAAGAACGAGCCCTTTTCGCTAAACAAGTTTAGCGAAGTTTTGCTCGTTCTCCTTGACTTGTGGTGGGAGCTCAGGGATTCGAACCCCGGAAGTCTTCCGACAACAGATTTACAGTCTGCTCCATTTGGCCACTCTGGAAAGCTCCCATAATTTCCGTTAGGAATGGAGCTGGCGAATGGAATCGAACCATCAACCTGCTGATTACAAGTCAGCTGCTCTGCCAATTGAGCCACGCCAGCATGAAACCTAACGGTATATTAAATTGTTCAAAAACTGCCATAAAGGCAACTTTTTCACTTGTTCGGTCGAGCATCGAGTTTTCATTCAACACTCGAATGGTGCCCTAGGGGGGACTCGCTCCGTTTCGCGAAAAATCTTCGCTCCACTATCACGCCAGGGCACTAAAAACTCGCCACTGGCGACTTTTTCGGGCGCGCCCGTTCGAGCCCCTTTTTCTTTCATACTCGTTTAATCGAATGCTAACCTTCATCTAACACTCGAATGGTGCCCTAGGGGGGACTCGAACCCCCGACACAAGGATTTTCAGTCCTATGCTCTACCAACTGAGCTACCAGGGCTTGCAAAACAAGCACAATAAACTTTTGTAGTCCCCAAAAAACAAACCTTACCGAATGGTGGGACTTCAAGGACTCGAACCTTGGACCATCCGGTTATGAGCCGGACGCTCTAACCAACTGAGCTAAAGTCCCCTATTAATCAGTAAGGTCAGCCCTTTTAAACTCTGTTTGTCGAGTGTTGAATTCTCACTCAACACCCGAATGGCGACTCAAGACTCGGGGCTCGCTCCGTTTCGCAAATACTAGATTTGCTCCACTTTCACGCCAGGGCGCTAAAAACTTGCCTCAGGCAACTTTTTCGAACGCGCCCGTTCGAGCCCAATTCTCTTTACATAAAATAGATTAAGTCTTAATATCTCAAAACTTCCGTCTTGAGAATGGCGACTCAGAAGGGGCTCGAACCCTCGACCTCCGCCGTGACAGGGCGGCGCTCTAACCAACTGAGCTACTGAGCCATAAATATTATATCTTTTTATTGGTCGGGGTGAAGGGACTCGAACCCCCGGCCCCATGGTCCCAAACCACGTGCGCTACCAACTGCGCTACACCCCGTAAGGCGATATAACGATTAAATGATACATTAATTTGAAATTTTTGTCAACAGAATTTTATAAAATTTTTTAGTTTTTTCGCAACTACCTTTTTATTAGAGTTCACACCTAATTAATTACCTTTTCTATTTATAATCGCTAAACATTCCTGAATACATTCGACCATATTAACAATTTTAGAGTTTAATTTAATTCACTTTTTGTAAGTACACAAACCATTCATATATATTCTATAATATAAAACTTTCACCATGCCCCGAAAAAACTTTATAACCTTTAAACTGCGTGCTTATGCGTGATAGTGTTTTTTGCATATCTAAATCATCTCCTGTCGGCAAATCTGTTCGCCCGACATATCCACCCGCAAAAATAACATCTCCACAAAAAAGAACTCTATTCCCCGCAAGAGAGATACTATCGTCAGTATGGCCTGCAGTTTCTAAAACTTTAAATTCAGCACCACCTATTTTTATTATGTCGCTTTCATTCACAAAAACACAATCATTTTTATCAACCTTAAAACTTCTTTCCCCTATCATAAAAGAAGCATTCTTTTCTTCATCTTGCATATTAAGGAAAGAATTTTCTGACATATAAAAAATTGCTCCTTCTTTAGCATACTCTTCAATATGCATAATATGGTCAAAGTGTGCGTGAGTGATAAAAACACCGACACAAATCTTACCATTTAATTTATTCATTTCAGCGCAACAAGCGGTACTATGCATAGTATTATGCGCGATATTATGCATATTGTTTTTGCGATTTTTATGACAAAAATGCATATTTATTGAGTTTTTATCAAATTGAAAATCACCTACCGCTCT
>CALWEW010000042.1 GCA_944377415.1 uncultured Clostridia bacterium | reverse complement strand
AGTCGTTGTTCTTCGTTTAGGTTATCTACTATACTCATCATTTTTTTTTTTTTTTATAGTGTTAATTTTAGCAAAAAAAGCCACTTTTGGCAACCAAAAGGGCTTATATAATCAAAAGGAATGTATTATTTTTAAATCTTTTTCGCGTTCGTATCGTTCACGCATTTCGTTGTACTTATCTGTAAGTTTTAAAATGTAATTTTGCTTTGCCGTATAGTCTAACGAATCATATTCGCTATGGTCAATTAATTGCCCAATCGGGTTAAGCGTAAACTCGTTATTACTCAACAATTTACAAACTTTTTTATATAATTCAGCATCATATGTATTAGTGTCTGAACTGTAAATTTCTCGCATAAGTCTACGCGAATATAAGTCCAAAATATCTTGAACATTCTCATTTGAATTGTTGCGAATATACTCATCACGCTCCTTTCGTATTTTATCCCAATAACCGCTCGTCAAACGCTCTTTAGCCTTCTTTGCGTATGTTTTGATACTAACTGAATTTTGACAATTCATAACATAAACCTCCATTATTTAGCTCGCTAATTTTATAACTTATTGTCTAAAAATTCAAACAATTTTGGCGAAAATTAGCCTTTCGACAAAGTAAGCAAAAAATCTTCAAAAATCAAATTTAAAGTACATTATATTAACTCTATTATACAAATTTAACATCTAGTAACAAACAATTTTACAAAAATCTTTATTTTAAACAAAAAAGCACCGCTAGTATTTTAGCGGTACTTTTTATTACTTCTTTATGAAGTTTACTATTTTATTTGGAATATAAATTTCCTTGTCCGCGGTAGAAATTTCAACCGCCTCGCGTGCGCGTTTTAGCACGCTCTCTTTGTCTTCATCAATCGAAATCATAATTCTTGCTTTTATCTTACTGTTAACTTGTACAGGAATTTCGACTTCATCATCACGGGCAAGTTCAGGATTAAAGTCAGGCCAAGGCTGATAGTCGATTAAATTCTTATCATCAAAAACACGCTCCCAAATCTCTGCCGAAATAAAAGGTGCAAGCGGGCTAAGGAGTTTTATAAAACCTTTCGCATATTCAAAAGGAAAAATGCTTTCCTTGCTTACCGCGTTCATAAAAATCATCATTTGGCTGATTGCTGTATTAAAACTCAAATTCTCGTAATCACTAGTTACTTTCTTAACCGTCTTGTGATAGAGTTTTTCAAGATTTTTGTTCGGCTCGTCTTTAATTTTGTCGTCGTTAATGTACACAGACCAAACACGATTAATAAAGCGTTTTGAACCTTCAATATTTTGCGTATTCCACGGCTTCGCTTCGGTAATCGGCCCCATAAACATTTCGTATACGCGCAAGGTGTCCGCACCAACAGCATCAATAACATCGTCAGGATTTATCACATTTCCCTTACTTTTGCTCATTTTTTCGCCGTTCTCGCCGAGCAACATTCCAGGGTGAACGAGTTTCTTAAACGGTTCTTTTACGGGGCTTATTCCTTTGTCATATAAATACTGGTTCCAGTACCTTGCATATAATAAATGCCCAACAGTGTGTTCTGCTCCGCCGATGTATAAGTCAACCGGCATCCAGTGTTTAAGTAATTCAGGGTCAGCAAGCGCTGTATCATTATGCGGGTCAATAAAACGCATATAATACCATGCGGTTGCAGCGGTTCCTGGCATTGTCGAGGTTTCGCGCTCGCCTTTTACTCCGTTCATTTCTACATTTTTCCACTCGGTTGCATTATTTAATGGCGGTTCTCCATTGCGCGCTTTGTAATCTGTCATTTCGGGCAGTTTTAAAGGCAAATTCTCTTCAAGCACGGTTTCGCCGTTTTCAAGGTAAACTACAGGAATAGGCTCACCCCAATAGCGCTGGCGAGAGAAAAGCCATTCACGAAGTTTGTAGTTTACTTTCTTGTTTCCTAGCCCGCGGCTTTCGAGCCATTCGATTATTTTTTCTTTTGCATCGGCAACATTTAAGCCGTCCAAAATGCCAGAATTTACATGAACACCATCGCCCACATACGCTGCTTCGTCTAGGTTTCCGCCTTCGACTACGCGTTTAATCGGCAAATTGTGTGCACGCGCGAAAAAGTAATCGCGGGTATCATGCGCGGGAACTGCCATAACAGCACCCGTTCCATACATAAGGACATAATCACCTATCCAAATAGGCAGGCGCTCATCGTTTACGGGGTTTATGCAGTATGCACCAGTAAACACGCCCGTTTTGTTGTCGTTGAGTTCGGAGCGCTCCATATCCGTTTTTTTAGCGCAAGCCGCGATGTAGTCGTCGACTGCTGCCTTTTGTTCGGGCGTTGTAATGCGTTTTACAAGTTCATGCTCGGGACAAAGAACACAGTAAGTCGCACCGAACAGCGTATCAGCGCGAGTTGTGAAAACGCGGAAAGACAGGTCGCTATTTTCGACTTTAAACTCGACTTCTGCACCAACACTCTTACCTATCCAGTTGCGTTGTCCTTCTTTCGTTGAATTTGGCCATTCGGGAAGTTCGTCAAGTCCCGATAACAGTTTTTCGGCATATGCGGGAATATTTAATGTCCACTGTTTCATAAGGCGTTTTTCAACGGGAAAACCACCGCGTTCACTCTTGCCGTCGACAATCTCGTCATTTGCTAGCACCGTGCCGAGCCCTTCGCACCAGTTCACATATTTCGGTTTATGCTCGGCATAACCGTCTTTGTAGAGTTGTTCGAATATCCACTGTGTCCAACGGTAAAATTCAGGTTCATGTGTTTTAATCTCTTTTGACCAGTCATAACTAAAACCTAGTTTTTTAAGTTGGTTCGTAAATGTTGCGATGTTTTTATCAGTAAAATCACCTGGGTGATTGCCCGTGTTTATGGCATACTGTTCGGCAGGAAGCCCAAAACTATCAAACCCCATAGGGTGCAATACATTGTACCCTTGCATGCGCTTCATGCGTGAAACTACATCATTTGAAATGTAACCTATTGGGTGCCCCACATGGAGCCCTTGCCCAGACGGATACGGTATCATATCAAGCGCATAAAACTTTGGCTTTGAAAAGTCGTACATATCAGTTTTGTAAACCTCATCGCGCTCCCAACGCTCGCGCCATTTTGCTTCAATATCTTTAAAATTAAAGTCCATTTTCTACTCCTAAACTATTTGCTAACACAGAACACTTTGTCCTAACTGCAATAAAATTGCTGCACTGCTTTTTTAGATAAAAACTTTCAGCACCCGATTTTTCAGAATATCCTAGCACACTCAAAAAAGTAAGCCCCACAGACAAAACAAATCCGCTAGCAAATTTCAATTAAATTATACAAAATTCATTATATTATTTTTACCAAATAAAGTCAATAAAAAGCAAATAATTTGCCTTTTATAAAAAGAAAAAGAGCCTACAATGGCTCCTCTTATTGATATTGATTAACTTGTGCTTGTGGTTCCCATTAAATTGCAGTTTTGCACACATAACAAAAACAGAGCAAAACACGATTAATCAAGTTAGATGTTTTCCTTAATCTTTGCGCGTTTACCGCTAAGTTTACGAACATAGTAAAGTTTCGCTCTGCGGACTTTACCCTTGCGGACAACTTCTACGCGGTCAATACGGGGCGAGTGAACTGGGAAAGTTCTCTCAACACCGACACCGAAACTGATACGGCGAACAGTGAAAGTTTCACGAATACTACCGTTCTTGCGCGCGATTACTACACCTTCGTAAGCTTGAAGACGCTCTTTGTCGCCTTCAACAACTTTTACATACACTCTAACGGTGTCGCCGATGTTGAAGTCGCTGACATTTTCTTTAAGGCCTTCTTTCTCAAGAGTTGCAATAATGTTCATGACTTTGTACCTCCTTACGAAATAATTAATCGAGTGTTCTTGTGAATAGTGTCCATTTCACAGCGGACCGCCCGAAGTCATATGAGTATGATACCATAATTTTTTATGTTTTGCAATATATTTTTGCAACTTTTTCGTTCTTATGCAAAGAAAATTTTTCTGCTAAAACGCCCCGTCAATTAAATTTATTTCATCTCCAAGAACTTCAACTACATCAAAGCGAACGGGCTCACTAAACACTCCTTTTACTCGCTGATAATATAGTGCAATCTTTCGAATTTTTTCTTGTTTTCGGTAGTCTACCGCTTCGGCAGGGCGACCAAACATATTTGAGGTGCGGGTTTTCACTTCAACAAAAACAAGAAAACCATCGTGCCGAGCAATTATATCAATCTCACCAAGCATGCAAGTAAAATTCTGTTCAATAATTTTATAGCCTTTACTTTTCAGGTATTTAAGCGCCATATTTTCGCCTTTGTTACCTAAAATTTTAGGATTTACTCTCAAAAATTATCTCCCTTAATTTTGAATTAGGAATTAGGAATGCAGTCATCTAGCGTGATTTTGCCGAGTCTGCCCTTGCGGAAATCGTCAAGAATTGCGCGCGCTCCGCGTTCATAGTCAAGTTCGCCTCCACGAATTACAAACTTGCGGTTTTCACAAATAGCACTCAAATAATCGACAGGGCGGAAATCGGCGTTATAAGTAATATTATACCTATCCAAAAAGGGCTCTCGATTGATTTCAAGCATTTTTTCGATAAAATCAAGAGAGAGTTCAGCAACATCAAGCACATCATCTTTTATAGAATTGATATACGCGAGATTATGCGCAATTTCATCATCTTCAAACGAACTCCAAAGCGTGCCTGGGGTGTCGAGGACTTCGATATTCCCAGCAACTTTTACCCATTGAGTTGAGCGCGTAACGCTCGGGCGGTCGCCTGTAATTGCTTTGTATTTGCCACAAAGATTATTTATCAAAGTGCTTTTTCCACAGTTTGGCACGCCGATAACCATGGCGCGCAGTGGCATAGTAATGCCTTTATTTTTGTTCCGCTCAATTTTAGGAGCAAGCAGTTTTTCCATGGCAGTTATTACGGTTTTGCTCGCGTTTGTGAGTGTAGAATTTAGCGAAACCGCGAGTGAATTTTCACGAGTAAAAAAGCGCGACCAAAGAGCAGTTTGTTCGTCGTTTGCTAAATCGGTTTTATTCAAAACAAAGATAATCGGTTTATTCCCTAAAATCTCACTAAACTGCGGGTTTAGACACGAAAAAGGCGCGCGAGCATCAAGCACATAAATTACCAAATCAACGAGTTTGATATTTTGCTCCATTTCCCTAAGAGCCTTTGTCATGTGCCCCGGAAACCACTGTATTTTCATTGTGTACTCCTTGTTTTTGACTTTACTTTTTAATTGAAGAAAACTCTTTATAAATTAGCAATTAGCAAGTAGCAAGTAGCAGTTAAGGGCAAAATTTCCAGTCGCTTATACTGTTAAATTTTACTTTACACAAGGAAATTTTGAAATATATAATAAATAATAACTTAAAATATTAACAATCAAAATAACATAGCAAAAACTACTAAACCTATACACAAATTGTGTATTAGTATCGTGCCTTGAAGCATACGAAGTATGCAGAAAGCCAGCCGCGTGTAACGAGCATAGCAAGTGATGGGCTCTCGGCTGATAGTTTTTGTATTATAAAGGCAACCGCACGGAGTGCGCCTAAATTGCTAATTGCTCATTGCTCATTGCTAATTCAGTGATGAAAATCAGTTTTCATCACTTATAAGGTCTGGGCGGCGGGCGGCGGTGATTTTTTTGCTTTGCTCGCGACGCCATTTCTCGATTTCTTGATGATTGCCGCTAAGCAGTATTTCGGGCACTTTTCTCCCCCTAAAATCTGCAGGGCGCGTGTACTGCGGATATTCTAGCAAGTTATTTTCAAAAGACTCGTCGCTTGCCGAGTGTTCGTTTCCTAAAACACTAGGCAGCAATCTTGCGACAGTATCCACTACGACCATCGCGGGTAACTCCCCGCCTGTTAAGACATAGTCACCGATGCTGATTTCCATGTCGACAAACTCGTCAATTACGCGTTGGTCGATGCCTTCGTAATGCCCGCAAATAAAGATTAAATGCTTGTGCCTTGTTAAATCATGCGCCATTTTTTGCGTGAATGTCTGTCCTTTGGGCGACATATAGATAATGAAAGCATCGTCGTCCTTTACGCTCTCGATACAGTCAAAAAGTGGCTGTGGAGTCATTAACATTCCGTCGCCGCCGCCAAAAATCTCATCATCGCACTTTTTGTGCTTGTCGGTCGAAAAATCGCGAATATTTATAACA
>CALWEW010000041.1 GCA_944377415.1 uncultured Clostridia bacterium | reverse complement strand
GGCCATTTTAGGCGGAAGGACTTTGTCAATATACTTTTTATCTTGCCTAAAAAAGAGTTCGCGACATGGCATACTTACCACCCTAATTGACAGCCCGTCATTTTCCATAAGTTCTTGCGCTTTGAGAGCGAGTTCGACTTCGCTACCTGTTGCAATTATAATACCATGCAATTCGTTTTTATTGTACTCATTTTTAATTATATAACCGCCCTTCTTTGCCCCGTCAAACGAACTATTTAATATAGGCAATTTTTGCCTTGATAGAAATAGTGCTGTTGGTGTCTTTTTATTTTCAAGAGCAAGAGCAAAACCCGCACATGCTTCGCGCGCATCGGCAGGTCGAAAAGCCGTAAGATTTGGAACAAGTCGCAAACTTTCGATTTGCTCAATTGGCTGGTGAGTTGTTCCGTCCTCGCCGACTGCTATTGAGTCGTGTGTGAATATGAAGAGTTCTTGTAACTCCATAATTGCCGCCATACGAATGGCATAGCGCATATAGTCAGAAAATACAGTAAAAGTAGATGAAAATGGCAAAAACTCTCCGTGAAGCGCGATACCGTTTGAAATTGCGCCCATCGCGTGTTCGCGCACACCATATGCAATATTGCGCCCCAACACATTTTGCGCCGAGAAATAAGGGCTATTATCTATTGATGCGAGAGTACTTTTTGACAAGTCCGCACTCCCGCCTACTAAATTAGGCAATTCCTTTGCAATCACTTGTAAAATCTTGTGCCCTGCTTCTCGAATGCAAATATCTTCTTTAAATTGCATACTTGATACTTTGCTAATCGCTTTTTTGGTATCAATCGTGAGTTCGCGACTTAAAGACGGATAGCGAATAGCATAGCGCGAGCGCATTTTTTTCCAGTCATTATATACTCTAACCTTTTCATCAACTAACGATTTGCAAAAAGCATATACATCGTCATCGACATGAAAAGGCTCAATATCAAGCCCAAAACCTTTTATAGTTTCGTTCATTGACAGAGTATCAAAAGGGTTTGCGTGGCACTTTTCGCTATTGGCGTAAATGCTGCCAAAACCTATAATCGTATTACAAATTATTAGGTTTGGCTTTGATGACATTTTCGCCTTTTCAATAGCACATGAAATTTCCGCTATATCGTTGCCATCATTAACGATAAAAACTTCCCAGCCACACGCCGAAAAGCGCTCTGCTGTGTTTTCAATAGTCGCATTGTCCGTGCGCCCGTCAAGCGAAATACGGTTTGAATCATAAAGGACAATTAATCGATTTAGGTTATGCTTGCTCGCAAATGCCGCCGCTTCGTAACTTATGCCCTCCATTAAATCACCGTCACCAACGATTGCGTAAGTATAATGATTGTACAAATTGAATTTCGGCTTATTGTATTTGTGGAGCATTTTTTCGGCAAGCGCAATACCAACAGCATTTGCGAACCCCTGCCCCAGCGCGCCAGTCGATGCTTCAACGCCTGCAGTTTTGACTTCGGGGTGCCCTGCAGTCTTGCTACCAAACTGACGAAAATTTTTCAAATCGTCAATAGTCAAAAATCCAAAAAGATGCATAGCAGAATAAAGAAGCGCACTTCCGTGTCCCGCGCTCAAAATTATTCGGTCGCGATTTTGCCACGCAACATCTGCGGGATTAAAATTCGCATGCTTATACACTGCGTACATCAGCGGTGCCGCGCTCAAAATTATGCCCGTGTGCCCCGACTTTGCGGAAACGACCTCGTTTAGCCCGAGTTTGCGCAATGTATTTATAACCTTGTATTCAATGTCCATTTTATCCCCCTAATTTTAGTAAAAACTTAAAAATACTTCTAAAAGTAGATTCTTTAATTATTTTATTGATTTTTTTCAGTTTTATTTTTTGCCTTTTTTGTGGCGTTTTGTTGCAGACTAGTTTCGCTTTCTATATTTGTTACTTCGCTCTTGTTTTCAGTTTTATCAGTAGAAGCATTCGACTCTATGTATTCTTCCTGTATCGCGCCCGCGTTTACTTCTACTTTCTCAATGTTGTTGTTTTTATTTCTTTTCTCTTTCCTAATAAGAACTATAAGAAAAGATAAATTTATCAACATTAAACCTACATTGAGAGCCACTGTTGGAATAGTAACTGTCAATATTCCATATGTAGCACAAAGTATAGAACCGCAAATATTTACTATTCGTATCCACTTAACCGTTGTCATTAATGATGAACACAAAATTATAGCCATTCCTATATAACCGATAACTTCAACAAAAACTTCCACCACTCACTCCCGCAAATCTAGTTTCGCAAATACACAAAAAGCGCGAAAAATCAAGCCTTTCTCGCGCTAGTTTTTTTAAAATATTTGTTAATCGCTTTCGTAAGTTTCTTGACCGCCTTCGCCTCTTTGTACGCACTGCAATTTAGCACAATGTCGCTTTTTTCAACAAAATACTTGTCGCGCTCGCTAAACGCAATATCAGTCAAACTTTCGTCAACATAATCGCCCGAATATTTGCAACGCTGTTCAAAATATTTTGGCGAAATCTGCAAGTATACTACATAACTCGTGCTAGCAATTTTGTCAAAGTTATCTCCGTCAAACATGTGCTCGGGTCTAATTACAATGATAGTGTTATCAAAAGTCGTAACATTCTTTACGACCTTTGTTTCGCATTCGTGAATGTACTTCGCCCCCGCCTCATCGCCGAGAGTCGAACGCACATGCTCCGCATCGCCGAGTTCGAATTGCACCATTTCCTCGACATCAACATAAAACATCTCGAGTTTTTCGGAAAGAATTTTCGCTACATTTTTAGCGTAATTTTCCAACAAACAAATGAATGCGATATTAGTTTTCATACACAAAACCACCTTTGGTACTATGAATATACCAAAAATTCGCGAATATTGCAAACAAAAGTAAAGCATTAAATATAGTTTTGTGCACTTTTTTAAAAAGTATTAGCAAAAAATTTCTATCTACAAAAGCAATGGAGCCACGTTAACCAAAAAAGTTTTACGATGTTTCTCACTCCCGCAACTGTGCAACGCTCACATACTCACGCGCCACGCGCAAATACTCTTTCAGCGTTTCATATTTAAGTGGCTCGGGCGCACTCGACAAAAAGTCGGGCTTGCGGTATGGTTGCAAAATGTACTTCTCCGCCCCCGCGATACGCTTTGCCATTTCTCGAATATCCTCGACTGTTAGGTCAGGCGTAACTGTCGTGCGAAACTCATATTCAACCCCACCCGAAAGCAAAACATCAATGCTTTTTTCAACACTATCAAGGCGGTTTTGGCTCTTTACAATTTCCGCAAGTTTCGCAGGTGGCGCTTTTATATCCATAGCAACATAATCAACAAGTTTGTTTTCAATCAAACTTGCTAGCATCTCGGGATTTGTGCCATTTGTGTCAAGTTTAACATCAAATCCCATGCCTTTAATTTTTCGAATAAAATCGGGCAAATCAGGGTGAATTGTCGGCTCGCCACCACAAATAACCACCCCATCAATCAGCCCTTTTCGCTTTTCCAAAAAGCCAAAAAGCGCGGGTGTCAAATCTTCACTACGGTCTAGTAATGTCGCATTTTGACAGTACCAGCAATTCCAGTTACAGCCAAAAGTAAAAGCGATGCATGCTATGCGTCGTGGAAAATCTATCATCGAATTTTTAATAACATTTACGATTTTCATTTTCTCTCGCCTTCACTCGCGCTAAAGCGCTCAAATTAGCAATTAGGAATTAGCAATTAGCAGTTAATGACCGCTAACGCGGTAATAAATAATTATTATGGCTTGCGCGCAGCGCACATGAATTGAAAATTCCTAATTCAAAATTCAAAATTACTATTTAGGAGCAGCGCGCAGTGTTTTGCATATACCGCTCTCTTTGTAGTTGCTCAAGTTCGTCATCATTAAGGAGTTGCTCAGGCTTTACCACAAATTTTTTGCGGTCAAAATATTCTTGTTGTTTAGACTTGTTAAAGTCAGACACGCAACGGAAGTACCCAACAACACGCGACCAAACTTCTGCACTCTTGCCACAGTGCGGGCATGTGAAGTGTTCACCTGCAATATATCCGTGCTCGGGGCAAACGCTAAATGTCGGCGTAATGCTGATGTACGGCATTTCATTGTTTGTAAATATCTTGCGAATAAGCGACTTGCAAGTTTCTCTGTCGGTTATGCGCTCGCCTAAATATAGATGAAGCACAGTTCCGCCCGTGTACATTGATTGTAACTTGTCTTGCAGCCTTACAACCTCGAAAATATCGTCGGTGTAACCCACGGGAATTTGAGTCGAGTTCGTGTAATACGGCTCGTCGCCACCCGATGTGATAATGTCAGGATAACGCGCTTTATCAAGGCGAGCGAAACGAGCAGAAACGCCTTCGGCTGGAGTTGCTTCTAGGTTATATTGATTGCCTGTTTCTTCTTGATACTTAATCATCTTGCTACGCAGCAATTCCATTACCTCAATCGCAAATTCTTGTCCTTCGTCAGTCGTCAAGTCCTTTCCCATAAGGTTTAGGAGCGCTTCATTCATTCCATTTACACCGATTGTCGCAAAGTGATTTGCCCAGTATTGCCCGCTACGCTCTTTTACAGGAGTTAGGTAAAATGCTGAATAAGGATATAGCCCGTTTTCCGTCTGTTGCTCTACCATCTTGCGCTTGATTTCAAGGCTAGTTTTTGCCAAATCAGCAAGGCGTGAAACGCGTTCCAAAAACTCCTCTTTCGTCTTTGAAAGATAGCCGATTCTCGGCAAATTAATTGTAACAACACCGATTGAACCAGTCAGCGGATTCGAACCAAACAACCCGCCCCCGCGCTTGCGGAGTTCGCTCAAATCAAGGCGCAAACGACAGCACATCGAAAGCGCATCTTCGGGGCTCAAAGTCGAGTTAATGTAGTTCGCAAAGTACGGAATACCGTATTTGCAGGTCATGTCCATAACAGCATTTATAACGGGGCTATCCCAGTCCAAATCTTTCGTAATGTTAATGGTCGGTATCGGGAATGTGAAAATTCGCCCGTTTGCATCGCCTTCCATCATAACTTCACAGAAAGCCATATTAAACATGTCCATTTCACGCTGGAACTCGCCATAAGTGCGGTCTTGTGGCACCCCGCCTATGATTACAGGACGGTCTTTTAATAGCGGGTGTACCTTTATGTCAAGCGTAACATTGCTAAACGGGCATTGAAAGCCGACACGAGTTGCCACATTCATGTTAAATACCCAGCCTTGTAATAACTGCTTTACATCGTCATAACTCAAATTGTCATACGCAATAAATGGCGCGCAATATGTATCGAAACTACTCCACGCCTGCGCCCCCGCACTCTCGCCTTGAAGAGTGAAAGTCGCATTCGTAATTTGCCCTAAAAATGAACGCAAGTGCTTCGGCGGATTAGACGAAACCTTACCAGGAACACCAGTAAAACCAAGTGTCAAAATCTGCGCCAAGTCCCAACCTACGCAATAACTACCAAAGAACCCAAGGTCGTGAATGTGTATGTCGCCACTCAAATGTGCCTCGCGAACATCAACAGGATAAACTTCATTTAACCAGTAGTTTTTTGTAAATTCTTCACGCACAAAGTTGTTCAACCCTGCAACAGAACGCTGCATATTCGCGTTTTCTTTTGTCGACCAGTCAGTGTCATCAATGTACTTGTCAAAAAGGTCAATAGTCGCCCCGATTAACGCGTTTTTCTCACGCGCTGTCTTGCGCTTCTCTCTATATAGAATAAACGCTTTTGCGGTCTGCGAGTGTCTGTTGTCAATTAAGGTGTATTCAACTGCATCTTGAATTTGCTCAACAGTGGGCACTCTGTCCCCCACGCGCTCATGTAGGCGTTCTTCAACCTTTTTCGCTAACGCCATAGCGGTGTCATAATCACTACCGTTGCACGCAACAGCAGCCTTGTAAATAGCATCGGCAATCTTCTTTATATCAAAGTCTTGATAAGTGCCGTCTCTCTTTAAAACTTGCCCACTCATGTGATAATCTCCTTGTGATTTATTGTACGCTCTAATTATAGCGAACCACAATATCTTGTGTCAAACCATTTTGTGAAAATACTACATATTGTGTCATCTTTGTACTTTATGCACAAATCGACAAAAAATTTTATGATTTATAAAAATTCAAAAAATTTATAAAATACATGTTTTTGCGAATAGTTTAACCGCGAACAAAACAAACGACAATTTATAATTATAAAAGATTTTATATAAAATTTTGCCGCAAAAAGTTATCCACATTTTTAGCCCTGCACGACTGCAGGGCTAAAAAATTAGCAATGAGCAATGAGCAGTTAATGACCGCTAACGCGGTATTACTTAATTACTAATAAAATATTTTTTCTAATTTCTAATTAAAAAAGAATAACTTTCGGTGGTTTTGAAAGTTATTCTTTTTTGTAATTTGCTTTTATATGTTCGCAAGTCACACTTGCGGGAGTTACTTCCGCTCGCATTAGCGGAATGTTATATAAATAGCAAATTTATTAAATTAGATAAATCGCACAAAGTGCGCCGAAATTGCTACCTTGAGCGTTAGCGAAAGTCCGCCGCTAGAAAGAGTAATAGACAAGTGAGCGGCTCGCGGCGGCTGGA
>CALWEW010000040.1 GCA_944377415.1 uncultured Clostridia bacterium | reverse complement strand
GCCTGCAACAATTCCCCACTGCGCAATTGTAAGTGAAGTGAAGCCAAAAAGCGAAGCGACAGGAGGAATAGCAATAACAGCCACATTGAGCCCGATACAAACAGCAAGTGTTATCCAGAACCATTTATTATGGAAGGGATTCACAACAAAAATACTGTGAGTATTGCGAACATTTATTAAATGGAAAATCTGCGAAAGCGAAAGCACTGCGAAACTCATGGTAACGGCAAGAGTGTTGTCGCCTGTCAAGTTATAACAAACATAGAATGTTGTTAAAATAGCCGCAGTTTGCCAAAGAACCTGCACAAGCATTGAGCCCCAAATTCCCGCAAAAAGCCCTTCTTTTTTCGGGCGCGGCGGCTGTTTCATAACATCACTTTCAGCGCGCTCGACAGATAGTGAAATCGCAGGCAACGCATCAGTTAGCAGGTTAATAAAGAGTATTTGCATTGCGCTCAAAAAGCCGAGAGTCGGGCTAATTAGAGTTACGAGCAATATTGCCAAAACTTCGACAAAGTTAGTTCCAAAAAGGAATTGAATAACTTTTTTAATATTTGAGTAAATCTTTCGGCCTTCACTAACCGCACCGACAATAGTTGCGAAATTGTCATCAGTTAGCACCATGTCGGCAACTTCTTTTGTTACTTCTGTGCCCGACTTACCCATGCCGATACCTATATCAGCGGCTTTTATACTCGGGGCATCATTTACGCCATCGCCAGTCATTGCGACAACCGCCCCCGTGGCCTTCCAGCCATTAACAATACGCACTTTATTTGAGGGGCTCACGCGCGCATAAACAGAAACAGTTTTTATAATTTTAGCATATTCTTCATCGCTCATGGCATCAAGTTCAGCGCCTGTTAAAATGCGGTCACCCTCACGGAATATACCAACCTCTCGCGCAATCTCTCGCGCAGTTACGGCATAATCGCCCGTAATCATAATAGGTTTTATGCCCGCTTCAATACAAGTCTTAACTGCCTCCGCGCTCGTAGGTCGTGGCGGGTCGCGCATAGCAGTTATGCCCAAGAATATCAAGCCTTGCTCATCATCAAATGAATAAGTATCGCCCTTATGCTCTTTATAGGCAAGCGCAAGCGTGCGCAGACCCTTGTTCGCCATTTTATCTAGAACGGTGTTAATTTCGGTAATATCATTTTGCGTGATTTTTCTAACATGTCCATCAATCTCAATATGCGTACAACGATTTAGCAAAATGTCAGGAGCACCCTTTGTGTAGCCAATTATCTTACTTCCATCTCGGTTAAAAGTAGTCATTAACTTGCGGTCGCTGTCAAAAGGCAGTTCGCTCACGCGCTCAAACTTTGCATTTGTCGCAGTAAAATCATAGCCCAAATGAATAGCCCCACGCACGAGTACCGTTTCTGTTGGGTCACCTGTAATTTCCGCACCTGAAACCAAACAATCATTACAAAGCAACATACAGTTAAAAACTTTTTCGTTCTTCATGTTTGCAAGTTCGTTGCGAGCAAAAATTCGACCGTCAGCAAAAATTGCGGACAATGTCATTTTATTTTGTGTGAGCGTGCCAGTCTTGTCCGAGCAGATTACTTGACAAGAACCAAGCGTTTCGACTGCATGCATTTTTCGAATTATCGCACGCTGCTTGCTCATTCGACTTACGCCCGTAGCCATAATTACCGTGATGACCGCAGGCAAACTTTCTGGAATTGCCGCAACTGCTAGCGCTATCGCAACGAGAAGCGCCGCCAAAACATCATGCGAATCTTTGATAACTACATTTATTATAAAGACCAAAACCGCGATGCCGAGAATTCCAATTGTAAGCCACTTGCCCAGTTTATTAAGTTTGACTTGAATAGGCGTTTTTTCGTCTTCTTGCTCGTCAATCATGCCTGCAATTTTGCCGATTTCGGTTTTCATACCCGTTGCAACAACAACGCCGAGCCCGTGTCCGTAAGTAATCACACATCCCGAATGAACCATGTTAGAACGCTCGCCCAAAACCGTATGCTCTGGAAGCGCAGCGCCTGCCATTTTTTCTACATCAACCGACTCACCCGTAAGCGATGATTCATCAGCACGCAGACTCATACTTTCAAGCAAATAGCAATCTGCACACACGACATCACCCGCTTCTAATACAACTATATCACCAGGAACAACTTCGGCAGTAGGAATTTTGACAAGTTCGCCATCGCGATAAAGCCAAGTGAAAGGCTCACTCATTTTCTTTAAACTCTCTAATGCATTCTCTGCCTTATTCTCTTGCACAAAACCGATAATCGCATTTAAAATGACAATCGCCATAATAATCGCAACATCGATTAAGTCGCTGTATTCCCCCGATACAAGTGCCACAATTCCCGTAACAACCGCCGCGCCGATGAGAATTAGCAACATAAAGTCCTTGAACTGCGCGAAAAACATCGCCCATTTACTGCGCTTTTTCTTTGCCGTAAGAGTATTTGAGCCAATGAAATCAAGCCGTTTTTTCGCTTCAACATTACTCAAACCGCCCTTTTCGGTGTTCAATTCTTGTAACACCTGCTCGGGCGTCAAACTATGTGGTAATTTTTCCAAGCCCGCCTCCTGTAACTTCAAACAACAAATCCGAAAATTCAAAGTTCAACTTGTTCACAAATATTCGTTATTGTGAATAATGATTATTATATTTAAGTATTTGAATTTTCGGCGCTTTAATAATATTATACTAAAAACTCTATAAATTTCAAAATAAAATAGAACATTTTCCACTTTTAAACATCACACCCGAAAACGCACAAATAACAATGAATAAAAACACATAAATATTGCACTTTTTTGCCCGAACACTAGACAATTCGCGGAAATTATTTTATAATTGAAATATAAGGAGAATTTATAAATGAAACTAGGTATTGTTGGACTTCCAAATGTGGGCAAAAGCACGCTGTTTAACGCACTCACAAAAGCGGGCGCACAGAGTGCGAACTACCCTTTCTGCACTATTGAACCAAATGTCGGCATGGTCGCAGTTCCTGATGAACGCCTTAATGTGCTGGGCGAACTATATCACACACAAAAAATCACCCCCGCAACTATCGAATTTGTAGACATCGCAGGGCTTGTCAAGGGCGCAAGCAAGGGCGAAGGCCTAGGCAACAAATTTTTGTCGCACATTCGAGAAGTCGATGCTATTATTCATGTCGTGCGTTGCTTTAACGATTCAAACATTATTCATGTAGACGGTGGCATCAACCCTGCCCGCGACATTGAAACTATAAATCTCGAACTTATTTTCGCAGACATTGAATCACTCGAAAAGCAACTTGCACGCGTTGAGAAACTCGCGCGCTCGGGCGACAAAATCGCAAAAGAGCAGTCCGCAGTGTTTACGCTCGCGCTTGAACAATTAAAGAAAGGCTTGCCCGCTCGTAGTCTTACACTAAACGACGACGAACGCAAAATCTTGCATGATGCATTTTTAATCACCGCAAAGCCAACTCTTTATGTCGCAAACATTTCTGCCGAGCAAATCAACGCCCCCGCAGACGAGTACATTTCAGCAGTTAAAAAGATTGCAAAAGACGAAAATGCAGAATTTTTGCCGATTTGCGCAAATCTCGAAGCAGAGTTGGCGGAACTTCCCCCCGAAGAACTGGACGAGTACAAAGCAGAATTTGGCATCAAAGAATCTGGACTTGATAGACTAATAAAGGCAAGTTATTCCCTTTTAGGTCTGATTAGTTACCTAACCGCAGGCGAAAAAGAAGTCCGCGCATGGACTATCAAACGCGGTACAAAAGCCCCGCAAGCTGCAGGAGTAATTCACACCGATTTTGAACGCGGCTTTATTAAGGCGGAAGTCGTGCCCTATGCCACCCTTGTAGATTTAGGCGGATATAATCAAGCGCGTGAGGCGGGCAAAGTCCGCATGGAAGGCAAAGATTATGTGGTCGAAGACGGCGATGTAATGCTGTTTAGATTTAATGTCTAAACGCAAAATGCTTTTGCGTTAATTAGCAATGAGCAATTTCGGCGCACTGCGTGCGATTGCCTAGTTTTTAAGTGCTTGCGCGCAGCGCACATGAATTCCTAATTCCTAATTCCTAATTCAAATAATAACTGTTACATTATTTCGTTTGTCTTGCAGCCGAGAGCCCATCACTTGCTATGCTAGTTACACGCGGCTGGCTTTCCGTACCTTGCGGTACTCCAAGGCAAAATTTGAGCGTAGCGAAAAAACTACCGCGCAGTTTATCGGCTCGGGACACAGTAATTCGCAAAAATACGAAGTAAAAAGGAGTGATACAGATGAGAGAATACCTACTCAAACAAAACAAAAAATTTTGGAACAGCGTGCGAGAACGCTTACAACAATTTGATATGGAAACAAAAGACCATGTCTCAAAGGACGAGCAAACACAAATTGATATGTTTTCAAATAGCGCAATCGGGGACATTTCAAGTAGTCTTGCAGAGTTTTATGAGAATGTTTCCTCGTCTTCACTCCCTAAACACGATGTCGAGCAAATCGCAGCCAGCAGATTAAACGCATTTAGCGAAAAAGCATGCAAATCAATTGAGTATTCAACCGCTAAAAAGCGCGATGAACTCGACATTACCCTTGTAGATGGCGGACATATGGGCGATACTTTTGCGCTCGCTTCTAAATCGCTATATGATAGCCTAAATCAAGAGACTGTGCGCATGGAGCAAGCATTAAATGAAACAATTTTTTCAATCACTTCTTACGAGCAAAAACAAACCTTTGCTCCCGCACAACAGTTAAACAAATAAGTGCGTGTGCGCACCCCAAATATCGAGTACTATTATTTAATTAATGCTCACACAGCGTTTTAATTACTAATTACTAATTATAACTAAAAAGCACCGTTTGGTGCTTTTTAGTTTAGTATCGATATAAATTCTTTTAAACGAGCGATTAAAAGAGAGGATATAAGACTTATCATTTTTGTCGGCTTACCCGTCTTTGCGTAATCTTCAAAGCAATCATAATACTTTTGCCTATCCGAAAACTTTATATCAATAGGCGGAAAACCATTTTGCATTAAAACTAAATTTACTAGCAACCTGCCTGTTCTTCCGTTTCCATCAATAAAAGGATGAATAAACTCAAAATTCAAATGTAATAAAGATACCACTTCAACAATATTTTTTGATTTTAGCCATTTCTTGTAATCTTTTATTAATTTATCCATTAATTCGGGCACTAAAATGGGTTCAGGTGGCGTATGTGTAGCCCCCATAATTCTTACTGGCAGTAGCCTATAAACGCCTCGCCCGCTCGGGTCGTTCATCAAAACTAATGAATGTATTTGCTTTATCACACTTTCTGTTAGAGGCGCGCTTTCTTTTACTAAATCACATATATAATAAAAGGCTTCCTTGTGCCCGATTGCTTCCAGGTGTTCTTTTAGTGGCTTTTTATCAATCGTAACGCCCTGTAAAACAAGTGTAGTTTCTCGCAAAGTGAGCGTGCTACCCTCAATTGCATTACTATTGTAAGTATACTCAATCATAAACTCTTCGTTTAGCCTTCTTAATTCGGCTTCGGTAAGTGGTCGCTTTTTATCAAGTTCGGCTTTAAGTCTCACGATTTCTTTCCATTCAGTACTATTTGACACCATTTTTGCGTTTTTTCGTACTGGTTTTTCGGCATTTTCTGGAATAAGCCATGTTTTTCCCGAAAGATACGCGCCTTGAATTCTGCCTTCATTACACAACATCCTTACACGTCTTTCAGTTAAATTCCAAAGTTTTGCGATTTCCGCACTTTTTAAATACTTCATATTCACCTCGAAAGAATTATACCACATTACAGGAAGAAAAGTAAATAATTTTTAACAAAAAACATCGAAAAACGGCGCAATTTTCTTCCTATAATTGAGAAAAATAAAGAAATATTTCCTATAAAAGAGATAAAGGAAAACAAAAAAGAGCCTTTACAGTGGTTTTGCAAAGGTTCTTTTTTTGTGCGTAAGCGCACACATTAAATTTACTTTTATAATGTCGCAAGTCACACTTGCGGGAATTACTTCCGCTCGCATTAGCGGAAAGTCAAAAAAGCAATTCTTTGCTTCGCTTTGCTCGCTCAAATTAGCAATTAGCAATTAGTAATTAGCAGTTATTGCGCACTTCGTGCGATTGCCTAAAAGTACTGTGCCTTAAAGTACCGTAAGGTACGGAAAGCCAGCCGCGTGTACAGCATATTATGAATGATGGGCTCTCGGCTGACACAAAAACTATCACGAAACAATATACAAACTATTTAATGGTTCTATGTTGCTTATTGCAACTCAAAACATGAACTGTATCTTTTATTCTTCTTCTTTGACACTTTTAGGGTCATGGTACTACTACACAAAATGTGTATAGGTACTACTTACTAATTTTTTAGATTATTCAAAATTTCAAAAGTAAGAGATAATAATAAATAAGTAAGAGTATATTGAAATTTTGTCCTTAATTGCTACCTTATCATTGATAACTAATTTAAATTAATGCTCACGCAGTGCCGAAATTGCTAATTGCTACCTGCTAATTGCTAATTTTGCATAGCTGAACGCGCTAGGCAAAGTCGTTGTCTGTATTTGTGCTGTCGTTCATGTTGGAATTGCCCACATATTCAAAGCGTGCGGTGATTAGTTTACCTTGTACTTGTGAATATGGTAGGCGTATGCTTGCCGATGTACCGAGCAATGTTTCACCGTCATACCACCCAACAAAGCGGTATCCTGTTATTTTTACGCGGGATACCAGTGTAATTTCGTCAGTAGGCTGCAAATTATTAAAATCTTCACCTACCAACTCCACACTTCCACCATATTCGGCGACAACTGCAACATTTTCAAGAACATTACTCGAAAAGTACGCGGTGTAGGTTTTTGCTGTGCCTATTGTAATAGTTAGCGGATTATCATAATAGTATGCGCCGCTCTCGTCCATCCAGTATAAGAATGCGCAATCCTGTTTTGGCGCTGCGTATACTGTGATAGTGTCCCCTATTGTATAATTTCCCGTACTGTGTGAGATTGTGCCCTGTGTGCTGTCGTTTGTGTTGAATGTAATAGTTACCGAGTTTATAGCGGTAAACGCAAATGTTGGAATGTTGTTATACCCTGTCGGCAAGTTTGAAAGTGTAATTGAAAAATTCGTGTTGTTTGTTCCGCTACGGCTATAACTATATGATATACCGCCAACCGTCCCGCTACCGCTTGTACTATATAATGTTACTGCAGCGTTTCCGTTATAACTAAACTGCGGTGAGTATGTTGCGGTAGTCGTTCCTGTGATTGTTGCAGTGGTGGTATCGTATGTATTTCGAGTATAATTTGAAATAGACACATTCGCGGCGGTGGTGTAAGTCAGCGTTTGACCTACATCACCTACCACCGCCACATCAGCGGTACAGTTTATCAGCCGAATTTCGACCACACTCGCACCACTCCGCCATACTTTATACTGTGTACCCGTCATGCTTGAATAAGAGGCTGGTTCACTTGTATTTGTGAGCGGTATACTTTGCGAGTTTATAGTAATAGAATTTATGTAATAGTTGTTGTTTGCGGTGTATGTTATAGTTATTGCTGGGTCGTTTTCACTGTACATATCGTCGCTTTGAGTAACTTGCAGCCTATCGGCTGCGGCGCTCGCCACGCTCGCGGAGATTTCGCTGCCTGCTAACGCAGCCAGCGACGATAACGAGATGTGAGCGGCAGGACGGACGCCGACACCACGCAAAAACACCCGAAAATAAAAAAACGCGCC
>CALWEW010000039.1 GCA_944377415.1 uncultured Clostridia bacterium | reverse complement strand
GCGCGTTTACGCGCTGCTAGAGCAAAGGGTTTTACCCTAATTTGAAAAACCACGGGGTATACCCGTGGATTTTTATTGTTTCTCCTATCATACTATTTTAAATAATTTTATTGCATTCTAGTTTTTTGAATTTTACTAGATTGAATAACTTTTGTGTTTGAAACAATACGGTTTAACAGTTATTAAAAAAACGAAAAAGCAGTAACAATACTGCTTTTTGTCTTTATTACTCGGCGATACCCTGCTCGTCAAGCAATTTGTTATAAATCGCAAAAACTTCGTCGATTACGGCATCACTTTCTTCAACAACCAAAAGTTGGTCTTCGTTGTCGTCTTCCTCGAATGAGAAAACAATTGCCTCATCATCAGCCACTCCGTCCATCTTGTTAATAGGTTTTAAAATAGCGTAAAGTTTGTCGTTGTATGGAATAAGTGCGATTTGCTCAAACTCGACGGGCTTTTCATTCTCGTCGTAAAGTGTAATCGGGTCGTTGTTTTCGGGGTCCAAAAGTTGCAAAATCGGGTTGTCCATTTCTTCTTCTTTCTTAGCCATAGTGTTTAATCTCCTTAAAATTTCTTATCTAAATAATTTTGCAGAATGATGCTTGCTGCAACCTTGTCAATGACTTGCCTCCGCTTTGAACGCTTTACATCTGCTGAAATTAACAATTTTTCAGCACTAACGGTACTCAATCTTTCATCTTGATAGACAATTTTTGCGGGCGTGTATTTTGCAAGTTTCTCACAAAAGTCATAAGTAAATTCAACACGCTTTCCGTCTGTACCGTCCATGTTTTTTGGCAAGCCCACGACAATTACATCAACATCTTTTTCCTTGACTAAATCTGCCAAATATTGCAAATCTTGCTCCAAAGTTTGCCTGCGATAATTCAAAAAAC
The DNA here is from genome assembly GCA_944377415.1 of uncultured Clostridia bacterium. Lineage (GTDB taxonomy): Bacteria > Bacillota > Clostridia > Christensenellales > UBA1242 > UBA7867. The sequence goes on along the minus strand of CALWEW010000039.1, from coordinate 8,498 downwards.
CGCTTGCAAACATGCCTAACGGGTCGCTAAATGCGATGCCTATATTAACATCTCCAAGGTCCAATCCCATTTTTCGCGCCATTGTCAACCTCGATTAAAGCAAAAGATTTGTTAGACACAATATACCATATTATGAGTAATAAAGCAATCTTTTAAACATAATTTACGGCAAATTTAGTAAAATTACAATGTTTACTTACATATCAAAAGATAAAACAAACCGTAAAACAATAAAAGAGCGTTTAAGCCCTTTCTACATACTCACCTGTGCGAGTGTCAATTTTAATCTTTTCTCCGTTACCGATAAAGAGCGGTACTTGCACAACAAGACCTGTTTCCATTGTAGCGGGTTTATAAGATGCCTTTGAAGTGTCGCCCTGAATTGCGGGTTCTGTTTCTTTTACTTCAAGAACGACAAAAAGCGGAGGTGCTATTGAAAAGATTTTGTCTTTAAAAAATCTTGCTGATACAGTCATTCCGTCAAGCAAGTAAGGCAAACATTCCTCAACCAAATGCTTGTCATAAGGAATTTGCTCGTATGTTTCGGGGTCAAAGAAGTAGTAAAGGTCCCCGTCATTATAAAGGTACTGCATTTCTTTTTCAACAAACTGAACTTTCTCAAACTTGTCAGTCGGGTTAAATGTGTTTTCAACATTTGCGCCAGTTGCAACATTGCGCATTTTTATCCAAACAACTGCGCCACCGCGTCCGTGTTTGTTGTGTTCAAAGTCAAGAACAGTGTAAATTTGTCCGTTCCATTCAAAGCACATACCCTTTCTTAATTCTGATGCTGAAACCATATTTTTCTCCTTAAATTAATTTTTATAATAAGTGTAAATATTTTATCACATGTTATGCTAAAAATCAACTAAAATACTTTAATTCTATATCAACAAGTACTATAAGTTCATATAAATATCACGCATTATTGCGGCATCTTTACTTTGGGTGCCTGCTGATTCCGAAATTATTACAGGTTCAAGTTTTAGTTCTTTTATAGCCTCTAAAAATGGTTTTGGTTCGGGCCCGTAAACAGTGTCGTCAAATGTTAAGTGCTTTATCTCGCCTTTTGCTCCATACATAATTTTTGAAAAATGAATATGACAGCCCTTCATTTTCTCATAACCGATTTTGTCAATTCCTTTTTGCAAAATTGATATGAAGTCTTCTTTCGTTTTTAAAGCGCCCTGCATAACGCTGTTTATGTGTCCAAAATCAAGTGTCGGCAACACACAGTCGCCCCATGTGCAGATTTCAAAAATTTCATCAACGGAACCGATTTGGGTATATTTCCCCATCGTTTCTGGACATAAATAGATACTATTCTCTGTCCGCTCAAACTCACGAATAAACTCGGTAAATGTGCGCTTGATATTAGCCATCGCTTCTTCGCGAGTCATTTTCATTTGTGAACCAATATGTAAAACACAATGCCTACCGCCTAACTTTTTAAGCCCTGCGACACTATTTAACAAAAATTTAAAATTATTCTCATATGCCGTGTCGCTAGGGTTAGCAAAATTTATATAAAAAGGAGCGTGAACACTAAATTCTATGTCGTATTTTTTACCTTCTTCGGCGATTTTAGCGGCTGTTTTATCCGTTAAAAACTGTCCCAAAGTAAACGCATATTCAAAAGCGTTTAAGCCCTGCTCACTTAACCACTTTGGAGCCTGCGCAGTTTCTTTGTAACCTTCTTGATAAAACGCTTCACTGTTGCCCGATGGTCCAAATCTAATCATTGTTTATTCTCCTTTTTATTGCTCCATCATTTGTTATTTCACAGATACCAAAAAATTTTTGATTTAAATAAAGTCGGTAAAGCCCCGCTTCTTTGTCAATCACAAATTTCCTGCCACACATAAAATCGCTGATGTGATTATCTGGTATTTCTAAAATTTCCAAATCATCAAAAGCATATTCAAGCGGAACAATTTTGCTTTCATCTAGTTCTTCAAAAACTATTGATTGAGAAATTTCAAATTTGCCCGCTTGTGTACGAGTAAGCGCAGTCATAGTAGCAAAAGAGTTTAACTTGTATGCCAAATCTCTACAAAGACTACGAATATAAGTTCCGCCCCCGCAGGTTATTTCAAAGACAAATGTTTTAGCATCTTTCTGCTCAACCAAATCAAATTCGAAAATTTCGACAATACTCGGCTTCAATTCAACGATTTGTCCATTACGCGCCAAATCATAAGCCCTTTTACCGTTGACATTTTTAGCACTATATGCTGGCGGAAGTTGCGAGATTTTACCTAAAAAAGTCGGCAAAACTTGAATTATCTCATCTTTTGTAGGAACAATATCACTAGATTTTATTATTGTCCCTTCACTGTCAAGAGTATCAGTTTCATACCCAAAGGTAAATTCCGCTCTATATTTCTTCTTCTTATTCAAGAAAATATCAAAAGCGCGAGTTGCACCCCCGATAGCAAGCACAAGAACTCCATCTGCCATAGGGTCGAGCGTGCCCATATGACCTATTTTTACGCTTTTAGGTAAACATAAAATTCGCTTCACTCGAGCAACTGCTTGAGCACTTGAAATTCCGCGCGGTTTATTTAAGTTAATGAAACCTGATTTAATCATCTTTATTTCCTAAAACAGATTTTGTTTGACAAAGCAAAGCATGAAGTGCCTTTTCATAGTCGCCAACAAGTTTCATTCCACTTGCACGCACATGGCCACCGCCGTTGAATTTTTCAGCAATCTTTGATACATCAACATCTGGGTTCGCCGTTCTCAGTGAAACATGATAATCACCTTTCTCTGGCTCAAAAATTGATATTGCAACTTTTACGCCATCAATTCTCTGTAAATATCCAACAATCGCTTTACTGTCGCCATATGCAACTCCAGTTTCTGTAAAATCACTTTCTTTTAACAGGGAAACTGCCACGGCTCCATCTAAATAAAATTTCACACTATTCATTGCACGCTTTGTCATTTCAAACGAATTTTTACTAACACTTTGGAAAACATGCTGCACTATTTCATCAGGCTTTATGTCCTGAGTAAGCAGTTTTGATAAAATGGCAAATGTGCTAGAATGAGCATTTGAGTAGATAAATCCACCCGTATCAGCATATATTCCTATATAAAATATAGTAGCAAGTTCAGCATTCAATTTAAAATATTGCTCGAAAGTGCGAAAAATAACTTCGCACGCGCTACTTTCACCTGATATGACCTGCATATAATCCATATATTTTTCACGCTCTTGATGATGGTCAATACAGAATGTTTTCAAAGCGTTTTCACGCTTCGCCTGCACGATTGCGGGTAACATTTTTTTATCAGGCACATCGACAGAAATTAAAACATCATAATTTTTATCTGTTTCAAATATGTATTCGCGATTGCGAACGACTTCCGCAAAGGTTTCATCTAGGGGTTTTTCGAGCAGAATATCGGCTTTTATCCCGTTCTGTCGCAAAATTTCCTGCATCGCAATACTTGAACAAAGACAGTCATAGTCAGGGCTCTTATGACCCGAAATAGCCACGCTTTCCGCGCGGCTACAACTTTTGAGTAATATTTTTGCGAAATTTTTAATCTGCACTCTCTTCCTCCTTTGGAATGTTGAGAGAGTCGATAAGTTTTGTCATTTTTTCGCTGTTTTCAAAGCCCTCGTCAAGTTTAAAGTGAAGTTCTGGAGTTATGCGCAAGTCAACCCTTGACGACAGCAATTTACGAATAAAGCCAGCACTATGAAGAAGCGTATTAAAAGAAATCTCTTGCTCCTTTTTACTTTGCGAATATATACTTACATAAATAGTGCAGTGACTCAAATCGTTTGTTGTTTTAACATCGATAACACTAATTAGCCCGCTTATTCTCGGGTCGCGAATTTCTTCAGCGAGAATTGACGAAATCGCTTTCTTGATTTCGCTGTTTACTCTTTGCAATCTGTTTTCTTGCATACTCCCTCCTAATCGCGTTCTACTTCAACCATAACAAAGGCTTCAATAATATCTTCGAGAAGAATGTCATTGTGACCTTCCATTTTAATACCACATTCCATACCAGCAACAACTTCTTTTACATCTTCGCGGTCGCGCTGTAATGTAGTAATTGTAGTTTCAACAAGTTTTTCACCCTTACGGAAAAGACGAATTTTTGCATTCTTTGTAATTTTACCGTCTTTTACGATACAACCAGCAACGGTACCTATACGACTAATTTTAAAGGTGCGAATGACTTCTGCATGTCCGATAACCTGCTCTTCGAATACAGGTTCGCGCATGCCCTTAATAACTTTTGTAACATAATCAGTAATTTGATAAATAATTTTACTTAAATAAATATTTACTTTATCATGCTCGGCAATAATAGTTGCCTTTGAATCGGGTTTCACATTGAAACCAACAATCAGTGCATTCGCATTTTTGGCAAGCAAAACATCATTCTCATTGATTGCGCCCACACCACCGTGAATACATTCGACGCGAACTTCTTCATTGTTAATTTTATTCAAAATCGCTGTAAGTGCTTCGAAAGAACCTTGAACATCTGCTTTTACAATAATGTTTAGGACTTTCTTCTCGCTGTCTACAGATTTTGACAAAAATTCTTCCATAGAGAAAACATTTTTAGCGTTGATTTTATCTTGCTGAATTTTGCGTCTGCGTTCGGCAAGTACTTCTCGACTAAATTTAGGGTCTACAGCATAAAGTTGGTCGCCTGCATTTGGAACGCCATCGAGTCCAAGAATTGACACAGGAGTGCTAGGCCCAGCAAGACGAATCGTCTTTCCTTTGTCGTCAATAAGAGCACGGACTTTACCAGCGTGAACGCCTGAAATAATCGTATCACCGACTTTTAGTGTACCATTTAAAACTATTGCAGTAGCAATAGGACCCTTACCTTTATCAAGTTTGGCTTCAATAACCATGCCAAGTGCATGGCGTTCAGGATTTGCTCGTAAGTCTTGCAAATCAGCGACTAAAAGCACCATTTCAAGAAGTTTGTCAACGCCCATACCAGTAAGAGCAGAAATCGGCACAAATATTGTATCTCCACCCCATTCTTCTGGCATTACATCGGCTTCAGCAAGTTGTTGTTTTACTCGTTCAAAGTTTGCTTCGGGCTTATCCATTTTGTTTACGGCAACAATCATAGGAATCTTTGCTTCTTTAATATGCTTAATCGCTTCAAGTGTTTGCGGTTTTACACCATCATCACCTGCTACTACCAAGATTGCAATATCCGTTACGCTTGCACCGCGCGCACGCATTGCGCTAAATGCCTCGTGCCCTGGTGTATCGATAAATGTAATAAGTCTGCCCATCGTGTTGATTTGATACGCTGAAATATTTTGCGTAATCCCGCCCGCTTCTTGACTTTGAATATGCGTTTTACGAATAAAGTCAAGAAGACTTGTTTTACCGTGGTCAACATGGCCTAAAACAGTTACTATTGGAGGACGCGGTTTACTGTTTTCATCGTTAGCGGCATCAATAACACCAAATTCTTCGGCAAGTTGTTGCTCGTAAGTTTTTTCGAGTTTTTGCTCTAATACTACACCTAACTCACTCGCAACAAGTTCGGCGGTTGTAAAGTCGATAGTCGAGTTTACATTTGACATCATACCTAAAACCATAAGTTGTTTCAAAATATCAGCAACAGACCTGCCCGTTTTTTCCGAAAGTTGCTTTACAGTAATGTTTTCGGTAGTTATGACGGCATGGTCAATAGGTGCTGAAACAACCACAGGTTGTTCTGTTTTCTTTTTGTTTTTGATTTTGCGATTTGAACGAATTCTTTCCTCTATGTTACTCTCTTCGAGTAAGCCTTTACGCATTCCGCGTTTATTTTTGCGACTGTAGTCATCGAAATTCTTTTTATTGCGGTCATCTCTACGCTTGTCGAAAACTCTTTTACTCTCTTGAGGGAAATCAACAGGAGCAACAGTCGCCGTACTTGCTCGAGATTGCTGGCCACCGCTCGGTCTTGCTTCCGCACTTTTTATAGGAGTCTTTCCTTGAGCCTTGTTGTTAGGATTAAAGTTGCGAGATTGCCCACTATTACGGTTACGATTTTCAAACTGACGAACAAGGATTTTTTGATTTTGTTTAGCAAGTGTTTCTGCTTTATTTTCAGTCTTTTCAGCAGTTACTTTTGCTGTTTGTTTAGGTTGCTCCTTCTCGCTCTCAATCGTACGCAACAAATTGCGGACATTCTTTGAAATGCCTTCAAGGTCAAGCCTCATTTCTTCGACTTCTCTATTCATCCTAGTTAAAATCTTGTTATTTATTTCGGAAAGAGTTCGCAAATTATTAAAATCAGGTTTTTTGGTTTGAGTCAAGTCTAGTTCTCCTTATCAATTATAAATTTAATTTGTGATGCCAAATGTTTATTTGTTATACCTATTGCTTTGCAATTTGATGTGTGTAAAATTTGGTCCAAAGTAAAATACTCCATCCTGTGCAAAGGAATGTGTCTGTTCACTGAAATATAACACATTTCTTCATAAAGGTTGTTTGATGCTGTATCGCAGACAAGTAATAAATAAATCTCATCTTTTGACTTTTTTATATTGTCAACTCCATAAACAACACCATTTGCATTTTGAGCAAGTCCTATATATCTACTTATTTCCGCTTCCATTTATAATTACCTCCAGTTCATTATAAATTGCATCATCGATTTCACAACGAAATGCGCGGTTTAGCACTTTTTTCTTCTTTGCTAACGCAAGTACTTCTAATGATTTTGAAATGTATACTCCGCGTCCGTCAATGCGTTTTTTATCGTCAATCTTGATACTGCCGTCTGTTGTCCTAACAAGTCTAATTAACTCATTTTTTGGTTTCATTTCTCGGGTTACAGCGCACATACGCAAGGGTACTTTACTTTGTTTTAACATAATACTCCTAATCTATTCCTTCGATATCGTCGAATAAATCAAGTTCCGAATTATCATCATCAAAAACATTTGATACTTCATGAACTTGTTTGTCGAGTTCTTCTTTTTCGTTTGTGCTCTCACTTTTTACATCAATCTTCCAACCTGTAAGACGCGCGGCAAGACGAACATTGCAACCTTCCTTGCCTATTGCCAAACTTAACTTGTTGTCTGGAACGATTACACGGCTAGTTTTTGCATCTTGATTAATCTCAACGCTAATCACTTCGGCTGGGCTCAACGCGTTTGCAATATATTCGAAAATATCATCACTATATGGAATAACATCAATCTTTTCGCCATTTAATTCGTCAATTATCGCATTAATTCTAGCGCCACGAGCGCCAACACAAGCGCCTACTGGGTCAACATTAGGGTCACTTGAATAAACGCTAATTTTTGTGCGATTACCCGCTTCTCGAGCGATAGACTTGATTTCGACAGTTCCCGATGTCAATTCAGGAACTTCAAGTTCAAATAATTTCTTAACGAAAACAGGTGTTGTTCTGCTTACTTGAATTTCGGGGCCAAAGCCACTGTCGCGTACTTTTTTAATGTGAACTTTTATACGGTCGCCAACTTCAAGGTGCTCACCAGGAATAACATCACGCTCTCCAAGAACGCCTTCTGTTTCTGTTCCGCTAAGTTCGACATAAATATTTTTTGCATCCATTCTGCGAACGACTGCTGTTGTGAGTTGGTCGCCCTTTGCATTAAGTTCAGCACTAATGTTATCTCTTTCAGCTTCACGAAGTCGTTGCATAACAACTTGTTTTGCGGTTTGCGCAGCAATACGCCCGAAACTTTTAGGCGTAACTTCTTCGGAGATTGTATCGCCTACTTTATAAGTTGATTTGATTTCCTTTGCTTCTTCAAGGCTAATCTCTTTGTCTGGGTCGTTAACTTCGTCAACAATAGTCTTGTACGCATAAACTTTTATAGTTCCCTTTTCAGGGTTAAGTTTTACTGTTGCACTGCGTGCTTCGCCAAAGTTCTTTTTATAAGCACTTGTCAAAGCGCTCTCCAAAGCAGATATAAAAAATTCTTTATCAATCTTTTTCTCTTTTTCCAACTGGTCTAACGCTAAGAAAAAATCTTTACTGTTAATCATTTTTAATGGAAACTCCCAAAGTTTTATTATTTTAATTAAAAGTTATGAGTGGGTCGCCCCACTCATAAGTCTTTATGTTAATGTTACCACAACTTATAATAAAAATCAATAGTTTACACATAAATTACACAAATTTATATAAGTTTTATGAAAACTTTTGCAGTAGCATACGCATCGGCTAATGCGCGGTGTGCGTTTTCAAGTGTAATATTTAAAGCTTTTACGACAGTACCTAATTTATAATTACTTAAACTCGGCACTTTATTTCGAGCGAGTCGCAAGGTGTCTATCTGTTCGTTATTAAAAAGCAAACGCAATTTTTTCCCGCTAATGTCTAAAAACTGATAGTCAAAATCAATATTATAAGCACTTAAAACTGCACCATAGGTGAACCTGTAAAAATCAGGCAAAACCTGCTCCAAAGTTGGAGCATTAGCAACCATTCCATCATCGATATGCGTAATTTCTGTAATTTCG
>CALWEW010000038.1 GCA_944377415.1 uncultured Clostridia bacterium | reverse complement strand
TACCTTGAGCGTTAGCGAAAGTCCGCCGCAAGAAAGAGTAATAGACAAGTGAGCGGCTCGCGGCGGCTGGACAAAACTAACAGTGATAGGAAGATTATTTCCGCTAATTGCTAATTTTTCTAATATTCGTCCGTAAGCCCTAATAAATAATCAACTGTTACATCATAAATCTTGCTTAATTTTACGAGATTTTCAATCGGTGGTTCGTGAGAACCCTGTTCATAATGAGCATAAGTTGTTCTGCTAATACCCAAATCAAAAGCAAGCATTTGCTGTGTTATTCCGCTCTCTTCTCTCAAACTAATTAAACGCTCGCGAAACTTTTCTTTATCAAAAATTCTATCTTTACTAATCATGTTTATATGATAACATATTAAAGAATATGAAAGAGTAAAATACCTTAAAAGGGTCATAATTTTCCTTTAATACTGTAAACTTTTTAAAGCTATTTGCATTTTAATAATGTTTATATACGCCTTTTAGCTAAATACAAGTTAGAACATAGAAGACATACAACCTATTATTTAAATAATTTAAACATTTAACATCATGTTATTGAGCGCCTTGTATCGTGACCCTAAAAGTGTCACAGATAACTTTTGCAACAAAATAAACACAAAGTACTTTTAATAATAAAAATAAGATTTTAATATTTTAAATAATAATTATTTCCACCATTTTTTAAATATTTTTAGTACCTTGACCCTTTTGGTGTCATGGCTTTATTTTATAAAAAATTATTGCTTTTGCTTAAAAATAAACAAATCTTTGACACTTTTAAGGTCATTTTACTTGACTTATGATTTTTTATTTGATATAAAAAATGTGGTTAACCAAAAAATAAAAAGGAAGTTTTATGAATAATTCTAAAAATTTTTATAACATTCACAACTCAAACGAAAACGAAAAAGACACCTTGCAAAACTTAAATGACAATTTAAATTTTAACTCTCAAATTGCAAATGATGTTCAAAATAATGCTACAAATAACTGCGCGGGCGAAAATGCTTTTGATGAGCAAAAATCTAAAACTTTTTATATAAGAACTGATTTAATTGACGAATTTATTAAGGGCGTAAAGTTCCCAAAAGACGAATTTTTTGAGGTCTTAAACATTTCAAAAGAAGATGCCAAAAAGTTATACAATAATGACCCGCTCTTCCCTATTGAAGACCTATTAAAAATCGCGCGAATTTTAGAAATTCCTGTCGACTTTTTACTAAACACAAAGGCGACAAAAAGTTTGCTTTCATTCAATCTTGAACAATTAAGGCGCGTAAAATTTTACGCCTATATTGACGACAATGGCGGCACTTTTGCAATAGAAAATGGTGCGCATCTTGCCCCGCAACACATTCAAATTAATCCCAACGAGATTATGCTTATTTTCGCCCGCGTACAATAAAAAAGTTGACTATAATCAACAAATATGCTAGCATTTTTTTATACTTTTTTAGGGGGAAAAATCATGGATATAATTGTTCAAGGTTCGGGCGAAAAGACTTTTAAGCCTGACAAAATCGAAATTTATTTTACTTTCAAAGAGAAAATGGCGGACTACTCGGGCGTTTTGCAACGCGGAGTAAATGCGGTCGAGCAATTTTTGCAAATTTTGAGCAAACTCGGTTTTGACAAAAGCGAATTTAAAACGCGTTCATTCCGCATTTACGAAAATGAATATTACGACCAAATTTTAAAGCGCAACAAAAGTGATGGCTTCGTTTTTGAGCAAGTTGTAATTCTCAAACTTGATTACGACATGACACGCCTTGCATCGCTAATGAACGAAACTTCGCAACTTCTTAACCCGCCGACTTGCCGCATCGTTTTTGGTCTAAAAGACGAAAAAAGCGCGGTCGCCGAACTCCTAGACAGCGCTTATAAAGATGCCCTTTCGCAAGCCGAAGCTATTGCTGCCGCGTGCGGAAAGAAAATAGTTGACTGTGTAAAAACGAGTTTCCAACCATTCAACAATAATGAAATTATTTCGGGCTTGCAAATGAGTGCAGACAGTCACATGGTACGCGCCTTTGCAAAAAGCGCAGACAATGGCATTCAAAACATTCTTGTCCCCGAAGACATCGTTCTCAAAAAAGAAATTTACTGCCTATTCACCGCAGAATAAAAAGCAAAAAAACACTGCCTTTGCAGTGCTTTTTTTATAGTGGTAGGTCTTTTTTCTCGAACCTAAACACACCGATAATAAATGTTACTATACCGATACCGAGAAGAATTGCAAACTTCCATAGATAATCAAGCGTTCCGCTCATAATCGACACCGTATCAAATAGCGTAATCATGGAGAAGTAGTTAAACACATTCATTGCCGAAATTCTCATCGCACTCGGCACAACAGACGAGCCGAAAAGCCCGAGAATTGTACAAACAAGTGAGAATATAGTAAGTCCGCCCCCGACGCCGAGTGAATATTTTGCACGGTTAAACAGGCTCGAACACATAAAGCAGAAGCCCGCAATCGCGAACATTGTCAGGAACGCCCCCGCGTTAAACAGTAGAATTTCTGCATAATTTATTGCGAAGTTGTTCCCGCCGACAATAAAGACGGAAATCACGCTCGTAACTGTCAGCAAAATGTACATCGCAAGTAGCGCAACGATTAAGTAAACCATTTGCGTAATAGTAACTGTTCTGCGTTTTGTCGGAGTAGACAGTACATAAGCCATTGAGCCCGAATCTACCTGCCCTGCAAGCAAACTGTTTGCCGTCATGATAACAAATACCATAGGAAGAAGTAGTCCTGCAATACGGTAGAAAATCGAACCAATAATCAGCCCGTAAATATCCATGTTGCCGAGTTCGCTCAAAGCCTCCGCTACTGCTTCGGGCATCTGGTCAGATATACTTTGACAAGCATTAGTCCTTGCTTCTGTTTTGATTGCCGCAAGGTCATAGTCTGTGCCTGCATCAGTTGCTTCATTCACGCGTTCGTTTATCCAAAATTGATAAGTCGTAATCGCCGTGTTTGCGATAACTTTTGTCATAACCGCGTATTCGCTCGCGCTTGTTTCCGCATCGCTAGCACTCATGCCACTATCAATATTTTGCTGATAAATAAGGTCATAAGTTTCTTGATAAATATAGTTGTTTATGTATTCATTCGCTAGGCTCTCAAAATCAGCATCTTCAAGCGTACCTGCGGTCTGCTGACCCTTGTATTCGGTAATTGCAGCATTCGCGATTTCGCGAGCGCCATCAGCACGAGTTTGCGCGTAATCTTCGGTCGCGCCCTCTTCTGCAATGCTCTGCGAATACGCCATATCAGCAACTAAATTTGTGTACGCATTAATTAATAGTTGGTCATTATCAACATTCGAGGTATCTGCGCCGTTACTCGTCATTGTGTCGTACGCAGCGAAAAGATACACGAAAAATTGCTTGAGATAGTCTTCGTCAAGCCCTTCGGGAATGCTAAAACCGGGCAAAGTCCCGCCTGTAATAAAGCCCAAAGCCTGCTCCGCGACACTTTGGCGAACGGCGTTGCGCTCCTCGTCAGTAGTCGGATTTGCCTCGTTAATTGCGGGCTGATAGAGCATCGAATTTAACATCCCGATAAGAGACGCATTCGGGCTCAAAACCCCGTAAAAATCGGTAGTAGTTGTATAAAGTTCGTAACCGTCGACCGCTTCTTCTTTTAAGGTTGATTCTTGGTCGGCTTGAACAAAAATTTCTTTCAGCGAGTCGCGAATATCATTTATGCCTAGGTTACCTAGAACTATAATGACAATCGCCAGCATTACGCAAGTAGGCACGGTTACAAAAACCCATTTCACCCAGTGTGCTTTCATGGACTGCTTGAAAAGTGCTTTACTAAACATTTTTGCTCTCCTTCTCTTTTATCTTTTTTAACACATCTTTGAAATGATTTTCAAGCGTGTACTCAATTTCCGCAACAAATTTGAGTTTGTATTTTGTAAGCGACTTCATGAGTTTTGCGATATCCTCGTTCTTAATCGTGATAGTAACCTGATTGTATTGCGGCTGCTCACGAATTATTTTGAATCGCGTATGCTTAAAAGCGACAAAATCTTCGCGGTTTGTAAACTCGATTTTGTATGTTTTTGTCGGGGTGTTTGTAATATCATTCATGCTCACGCAGTCAATAATATGCCCGTTTTGTATCATGGCGACACGGTCGCAAGTGTCCTCGAGTTCGTCGAACATGTGGCTACTCATGAAAATCGTCTTGCCCTTTTCTTTTTCTTCAAGAATTATATCAAGGAAAGTCTCACGCATCAGCGGGTCAAGCCCCGTTGTTGGCTCATCAAGAATTAAAATATCCTTGTTTGCCATGAGTGCCGCAACGATTGCGGTTTTTTGCTTCATGCCTTTACTCATTCGTTTGAGGTTTGCCGATGTGTCGAGTTGAAGTTTGTCGCAAAGGTAGTTCGCATAGTCCATGTTTTTAAGCCCTAATAACTCGGCTTGCGCCTTCAAAAATTCCGTACCAGTGCGCAGGTCAGGAAAAGCGATTTCACCGGGGATATACGACACGAATTTTTTGACTTCGACAGAGTCCTTCCACGCATCAAAGCCCATAACCGTTGCACTTCCCTGTTGTGCTTGCAAAAAGCCCATTATATGCCGAATTGTAGTCGTTTTTCCGCTGCCGTTTGTGCCTACATAGCCGAAAACTTCGCCCTTTTCTATGCTAAGATTAATGTCAAAAATTCCGCGACCTTCGCCATAGTCTTTTGTTAGATGATTTATTTCAATTACTGACACTTTGGCGCCTCCTTTTAATTAACAATTTTCTCTGCTTACGCGTTTAAATTAATTAGCAATTAGCAATTTATGTGCGCTAGCGCGCAAGCAATTAATTTTTTTAGTACCAAAATTATTACAATACTTTTAATTTAATTTTGTACTAATACACAGTTTGTGTATAGGTACTAATTACTTGTTGATTTATTTAAGTAATTCAAAATTTCATTAGTTAGAGATAATATTAAATCAGTAACAGTAACTAGAAATTTTGTCCTTAACTGCTAATTCCTAACTCCTAATTCCTAATTATTTGCGGCGCTACGCGCTAAAGCGCCGCAAATTTCTTGTCCTCACGGTAGAACTGCATGAAGTAGTCCTCTAGCGTAAAGCGGTCTTGACGGAATTCAACAACCTTGTATTTTGCCACAAGAGCAACCAGCGCATTAATGTTGTTGTCGACAACATTAAATGTAACTTTTTGTTTATTTTTGTCAACTTTTCGAATGTAAAATGCCTTGTTTTTGGTGCGATTATAGAGCGGGCTTCCCTGCGCCTCTAGCACAAATTTGTTCATTTCGGCAAGGTCGGCAAACCTGATTTTATAAATCTTGTTGCGATTGTGCTTGATTTTCCCCGCCTCAAATGTCGATACGATGCGCCCGTCTTTAATAATCGAAATTATGTCGCAAGTCTTTTCAACTTCATTAAACATGTGGCTACTCAAAAAAATCGTCTTCCCGCGCTTCTTCTCTTCTTTAACAAAGTTAATAAAAACTTCTTGCATTACAGGGTCAAGTCCACTTGTTGGCTCGTCTAAAATAAGCAGTTCAGGGTCGTGCATAAAGGCAACGACAATGGCCAACTTTCGCTTGTCGCCTAGGCTCATTTTCTTCATGTCTGCTTTCGGGTTGAGTTCGAAACGCTCGAGCAAACTCTTCGTAAGTTCTTTGTTTTCAATGCCACGGAGTTTTTCCATCATGTCAATAAATTCCGTGCCAAGCAGCCCTTCGGGCAAGGCGATTTCACCAGGGAGATAACCGACACGACCGAGAATTTTATAATAACTTTTAAAAGTATCTTCGCCGAAAACGCTAATAGACCCAGATTGCGGGCGCGAAAAGCCCATAATGTGCCTAATTGTCGTCGATTTTCCAGCACCGTTAGGGCCCAAAAAACCGTAAACTTGCCCCTCTGCGACAGAAAGACTTACATCAAAAATGCCGCGCCCATGTCCGTAGTCTTTTGTGAGTTGGCTTATTTCGATGACTGACACTTTGACACCCCCTTTCTTTGTGCGTTTGCTGATGAAAGTTTAATGAATTAGGAATTAGGAATTTCTACCAACTATTCACACCGATTGAGCAGTATGACGAACTCCTATCCACTCGCAAAATCATAATCTTTCGAATTAGGAGTTAAGGAAGGAATTATCTTAATTAGTAACCATACACAAACTGTGTAGTAGTACCGTGCCTTGAAGTACCGCAAGGTACGGAAAGCCAGCCGCGTGTAACGAACATAACAAGTGATATGCTCTCGGCTGATACTAAAAGTAACACAGCACTAAAAGAAATCGCCGAGCGTAACGAGGCGCAATAATTCCTAACTCCTAATTCCTAATTCCTAATTGAGCAGAAACACCGTTTCTGCTCATATACTACTCTTTTTTGCAAAAAAAATCAATACAAATCGGCATTTTTTCATGATTTAACAAAACACATGTTATTGTCGTTTTTTTGCTAAAAAAGTAAAAAGCGCAAGCGCGAACGCTTACACTTTTAATATTAATTTTGTATGATTTTTGTGCAGAATTAGTAAATCTTTTTAATGTTCAAATAGCAGTCGCGATACTGTACATCTGGTTCAATATCAACAGCATATTTAAGTTTTGATTCCTTTTCAACGCTTACAATATACTCACCATAAATTGCTGACGGCATGCCCTGTAATCCGCGCCGCATTGAGTTTTGTACTCGCGCACTATCAAGATACAACATAATTCTAGGCGTAGCATCAGAAGTATTATAAGCAAGCGCACCATAGGTTATATGATACGAACCAGCAGAAAGCGTAATGTCGTGTGTAGTCGGGTCGTAAACAATGTCTTGTTGACCAGGTTCAAGTTCGAGAATCGGCAAGAAATCTGGCGTTTCATCACGCGATTCAAGTGCAGCCAAAAACAACGAACTCGTGTGTACTGCGCCCGTCATTCCACGAGGAATTACAAAGTCAAGAGTATTTACATCACCCTGAACGGTTTCATTTACTTCTGCAGCTTCGGTCGGCTCGGCTGTCGTAACAGTACCTACACGGAAATTCGTTGTGGTTCCCGTAGGGCCTGTTGGTCCTGTCGGACCTGTCGGCCCCGTAGGTCCAGTTGCGCCTGTCTCACCTGTTGGGCCAGTTTCTCCAGTTGCACCCGTTTCGCCAGTAGGTCCTGTTTCACCAGTTGGACCGGTTTCTCCTGTAGGTCCAGTAGGTCCTGTGGGTCCTGTTTCACCCGTAGGCCCCGTTGGACCAGTAGGTCCTGTCGCTCCAGTATCCCCAGAACCAGTAGGGCCGGTAGGACCAGTAGGACCAGTTTCTCCGGTAGGGCCTGTTGGTCCTGTAGCACCTGTGTCGCCCGAACCTGTAGGGCCTGTCGGTCCTGTAGCACCTGTTGGGCCAGTTTCTCCAGTTGGTCCAGTCGGACCTGTAACAGATAAGCCTGTCGCTCCTGTCGGGCCTGTTGGCCCTGTTTCACCAGTCGCTCCAGTAGGGCCTGTATCCCCAGCGCCCGTTGGCCCAGTTGGACCTGTTGGACCTGTCGCCCCAGTTGGTCCGGTCGGACCTGTTGGGCCAGTTTCTCCTGAGCCTGTAGGTCCGGTCGGACCTGTTGCACCCGTAGGGCCTGTTGCTCCAGTGGCTCCATCTGCTCCAGTCGGTCCTGTTGCTCCAGTTACTGATAAACCAGTCGCTCCAGTAGGTCCAGTGGGTCCAGTAGCGCCAGCACTACCTGTAGGTCCCGTTGCTCCAGTTGTACCTGTTCCCGTAGGCCCCGTTGGTCCGGTTGCGCCAGTAGGTCCTGTCGGTCCTGTTGGACCTGCACTGCCCGTTGGACCAGTAGGACCCGTTGCTCCAGACGGACCAGTCGGACCTGTTGGTCCAGCAGCACCTTCGGGAATTGTAAAATCAAGTACTAAATTACCAGCAGTTCCCGAATTTACTACGCTCGCATCACTGCCCGCAGCACCTGTTCGGGTAGTACCAACTACTACAGTTGTCGGTCCTGTTGCACCTGTCGCTCCGGTAGGTCCTGTCGGTCCAGTTGGACCTGTCGGGCCTGTCGCTCCATCAAGCCCACGCGGCCCCTGTCCGCCTGAAATAATAGGGCGTTCGCACTCGCAACATGGTTCTCTTCTTCTGCAAAAATCATCATCGCAATTAAAACACATAAATTAACTCCTTTGTGAATGCTATATGCATTATAGCAATATATGAAATTTGCTAAATTTTGGTGTAAAGAAGTAATTTTCAGCGATGATACGGCGTTCGCTTTGCGGAAATTAGCAATTAGCGTAAACGCGCTAGGCAAAATCGTTGTCTGTGTTTGTGTCATCGTTTTGGTGGCTGTTGTCTATTGCCCCAAATACTGCAAAAATTTGTTTGCCGTTTGCTATTTCAAAAGGTATGCGGGCGCTTAAATGTGTTGTTCCTGTTAGGGTGATTTCGTTGCTATTTTCGTCAGTGTATGAGATAAACTCACCGTCTACCATCCAACCTTTAAACTCGTAGCCTGTGTATGCTTTCGCTATTACTATTACTTCGGTTAGGTTCTCGGTTGTTGTGTATCCTTGTATACGAGCCTCGCCTATTGCACTTATACTAGTGCCGTCTGCCGCAGTGTTGCCTGTACTAATTGTGCCGTCTGCATTTTGATATGCTACGGATACGGCTACGCCATTTAGACTTCCACTCGCTTTAAAATTTTGTGCAGTATCTTTAAAGTCTAGATATATCACAAATGGACTTGTGGCGTTGTATACTTCAAGAACAAAACTGTTACCTGTTGTGTTGGTTATGTAGTGAACTGCGGTGCAGTATTCTTGCCCGCTAATGTATCCGTCTATTGCGGATACTTTGTTATAATCTTCTTCATTTGGAGTATCACTTTGTATTACTGCTATTCGGTCTAAATAGTTTGTGCCTATTGTTTGTATTAGATAACTATGTGTTACTCCGTCGTTTGTTTCACGGAGTATTGTAAACTCAGTGCTAGGGTTTGCTGATGTGATTGTTATTCCGCCCTCAAATACTGCTGTGTATGTAGCATCTTGTGTAACGGTTATTATGTATTCACTTTTACCTATGCTTTCGGGTATTAATGTGTTTCCACCGTCCAAACTCCAACCTACAAAAGTATATCCAGGGTTTGCTGTGGCGGTGAGGGTGATTTCGGTGTTAGGCGTAATGTTGGTTTGTCCGCCACTTGCAGTGCCCGAGCCTTCGGGAGTTACTGCGGTAGTTATAGTTTTAGGCACAAAGCTATCTAATGCGCTTAACGAGATGTGAGCGGCAGGACGGACGCCGTAGCTATTGTACACAACGTTGCTGCTAGCGGTGCCCGAGGAGTTAACTCGCACCGCAGAGCCGCTACCGTAGGAGTTGCCGGAGCGCAGCCAGCAACGATAATTGTAGGTACTACTTATATTTGTGCCTTGATAAGTTTGTTCAGTTGAATTGCTATTAGTACCAGTACCATACCCATAA
>CALWEW010000037.1 GCA_944377415.1 uncultured Clostridia bacterium | reverse complement strand
TACTTTGTCTGCAATTAATGCGATAAATTCACCGTTTGATGGTTTGTCGTTTGGTTCAAAAATTTTTAAGTTAAACAATTCATTAAGAGCGACAAATTTGTTATTATTGTAACATGTATCTATGGCGTGGCGAATTGCTCGTTCAATTTTTGTTGGGGTGGTATTAAAGCGTTTTGCGAGGTCGGGATATAGTTTTTTAGTTATGCCGCGTATTAATACTTCGGGCTCACGAACGGCAAGTTCAATCGCTGCTTTTAGATATAGGGCACCTGTTAAATTTCGTCTTAAATTAAGTGCCATAAAAACTTCGTCGATTAAACAGTCTATCGCGTGTTGAGATTGTTGGTTAGTGGTTGAAAAATTCTTTTTTATGCAATAGACCTTTTCTTCTTCATTTCCAAAATATGCAAAAAATTTTGTTTCTGTATCGCCGAGTTTTGCTTTCAGGTTTTTGGCAACTTCATC
Organism: uncultured Clostridia bacterium; assembly: GCA_944377415.1. Lineage (GTDB taxonomy): Bacteria > Bacillota > Clostridia > Christensenellales > UBA1242 > UBA7867. The sequence continues at coordinate 9,257 of CALWEW010000037.1, read as the reverse complement.
ACTATGTGTTATGAAGGTGTAATCTGCGTATTCGTTTAAGTCGATGTGTTCAAGACTGTCAAAAACGCGAATGTCTTCAAGTTCAAAAAATTCCTTCAAATTTTCACTAATTTGATTAGATTTTTCAAGATTATTCTCAATAATTAAAACTTTCATTTTCTTTTCCTTTGTCCTAATTTTTTGTATATAAAAATTTTAATATGAAAATAACTGAAAATAAAGAAAAATCGACAATTTTGCTTCTACTAAAAAAGTATAAAATTGTCGAAAATTCGTTTTTAATTATCTTTTTTGTCTAAAAATGGTATTATATTGGTATGCCTAGAGAGAATCGAACTCTCACCAAAAGTTCCGGAAACTCTTGTGCTATCCGTTACACTATAGGCATTTATGAACTTTTCCACTTTTTCACTCGTAAATTGTGGAAAGAATTAAACATTTTAACCTACCTTGATAAAATGTAAAGATATTATACATTTATTTTAGCAAATTATCAAGGGAAAAATTACTTTTAATATAATATCTTTTATGTCAAACCTTTTGCTTTATTCCTTGAAATGTGTTAAAATAGAAAAAAGGGGAAAGCGAATGACAACTCTTGCAATCATTTTAATTGTGCTTTTTTGCGTATTTACTGTTGGGCAAATTGTTGGGCTGGTTTTTTATTTTCGTGCGATTAATGGAAAAATTAAAGCAAACACAAATAGTGAATTTTTAGTGAAAAAATCGCCGCTTTATCTTATAGTTGCGCTTGTCGGTGCCGAAGTAACGCTTTTTATGCTTGTTATTTTCTCGGTTTTCTGGAGTGAAACAGTAAGTTATGGCGTGTATATAATATTTGCCGTTTTATGCGCAATTTGTTTGTTGATAATGTTTGTATTGATGCGAGAGCGCATTGAAGTTAGCGGAGAAAATATAACTGTCGTTGGGCTTCTGCGTAAAAAGGTATACAAATTGAGCCAAATTTCATACAAAAAAGCAGTAAATGGCGATTTTGGCTACTTTTATTATATTGGCGATGAAAAAGTTTTTTCCGTAAATTCGTATTGCATTGGCTATTATAATATGTTGGAATATACGGCAGATATTCGCGAGTACACTTTCTAGTATAAACTTTTACTCGAATTAAAATACTTACTTTTAAAAGCAACTATTTGGGGGAAATTTACTTTTAGGAAGTCGCTTGTTTTATTATTCTTTTAAATAAATTTCCTAAATGAGTAATGAAATTCGAGAAAAATTTTTGTTTTGTAGTAAAAAGGGAGAATAATTCGTGAGAAAAAATTTTGGTAAAAAGACTTGGTTTTATCCGCTTCCTGTGTTGATTATTGGTACTTATGATGCAAATGGCACTCCAAACGCCATGAATGCGGCTTGGGGTGTGATTCACGACTATGGGCAAGTTGAAATAAATCTCGCAGAGCACAGAACAACCGAAAACATGCGTATTACAGGCGCTTTTACTGTCGCTTTTGCAGATGCTAAACATGTGGTTGAAGCCGATTATGTTGGTATAGTGTCTGGAAATGAAGTTCCTGACAAGGTTGAAATTGCGGGTCTTCACACAGAAAAAAGCAAATTTGTAGATGCGCCTATAATCACTGAATTTCCTATGTCGCTTGAATGTCGCGTGCTAGAAATTACGGACGAAATGAAGGTAATAGGCGAAATTGTGAATGTGAGCGCGGACGAAAGCGTGCTTGACGACAACGGGGAGATAGACACTGAAAAATTGCATATCATCACTTTTGACCCCGTGCACAATACTTATGTTGAACTCGGCAAAAAGGTCGGCAACGCCTTTAAGGACGGTTTAAAATTGAAAAATTAAAGTTTTTAAAGGAAATTGAATAAATAAAAAAGGCGCGGTAAGTGCCTTTTTTCATTGTCAAATTGAAATTAACCGAAAGTTTAAGTGGTTTTAATACTCAAATTTATATGGATTTTTAATTTTATTTTATTGTAGTTTTTTAGTTGTCTTTTTCTTCGAGGTTGTCGATGTAGCCTATGATTTTATTTAGTTTTTTCTCGTCGAAAGACATTACTTTTTTGATAATGTAGTTTTGTTCGCTTGATAAAAGATTTGTTGCTATTGTGTTGTTTGTTTTTCTGTCGCAAAGGTAATCAAGCGATATTCCGTAGTAATCTGCTATTTTTATCATTGTTTCGATGCTGGGCTCGTTTTTGCCTAACTCGTATTTGTTGTAATTTTGATATTCAATGCCGAGTTTTTCTGCAAACTCTTTTTGCGATAAGCCTAATTTTTGCCTTAATTCTTTTAATTTGTACATATCTTTTCCTCAAACATATTTTAACTTATTTTTATATTTTTTGGAATTGAAATATATTTATTTTATAAAAATAGAAAATTTATCTATTTTTTATTGACAAATAGATTTTAAATATATATAATAAAGTAAAATCTAAATTAAATCTACTAAAAATTACTAATTATTATTTTAGATAATTTTAAAAGATAAATTCAACATTTAAAAACTGGGTTTAGATTAATAGGAATGTAATGTTCGTCAGAAAAAGGATATAATAAAATGGAAAATAAAAAGGGTAGTTGCGAAAAGTGTGAGTATATGCAGGTTGTAGTAAATCAATATTTTTGCACATATTTAAAACACAAGTTTTTTAATGTGCGCCCCGACAATACAAGTAAGAAATATTGCATTACTGAATGTCCACGCAAAATGAAAGATAATTAAAAACAAATATAAGCACAATTATAATATATAACAAAAGTTTAACATTAAATAACAAAAAGGGTGGCTTTTTCATATATGAATTTATGAAAAAGTTGTATTTTTATGGTATCGGTGGGGTGAGCATGAGCGCGCTCGCCAAACTTTGCAAAACTCTTGGATTTGAGGTTTCGGGAAGTGATGATAAAGATAGTGAAGTACTTCAAAATTTGTGTAATTTAGGCATTTTGGTATATGTACACAACAAAGAAAAGATTTCAAAAAAGGCAGGAAATTCGAGAAATGATACAAGAAATTCAGTAATTAGTACTGAAAAATATCCTGCTAAAAATGCTGAAAATCTTTGCAAAAATAGTGAAAATTGTGAAGAAAATACGAAAAGTAAAGAGTATGATGCTAGCAATCAAAATAATTTTAATAGTGAAAGTTATAAACAAAATGAATATGTTTCTCGGGAAGATGACAGGGAAAACATGAAAAACTGCGACACTTTTATTTATACAACGGCGGTTGGTGAAAATAATAATGTTGTGCGTTCGGCTCGTGAAATGGGAAAGCGTGTGTTAGAACGCGCTGAATTTTTAGGAGAAATTGCAGGGCATTTTAAACACACGATTGCGGTTTCTGGAACGCATGGAAAAACGACAAGCACCGCTTTACTTGGTGGAATATTTAAAACAGCGGACAAAAAACCGACTGTTCATGTTGGTGGTGATGTCGCTGAATTTAAAGGAAATTTGCTACTCGGTGGGCGCGATTATTTTATCACGGAAGCGTGCGAATTTAATCGAAGTTTTTTGCATATTTTCCCCGAATGTGCGCTGATTACAAATATTGAGTGCGACCACATGGACACTTATAAAAACCTTGACGAAATTAAAGAGGCTTTTAAGCAATTCGCGGAGCAAGCGACAAAGTTCGTTGTTTATAATGGCGACCTGATTGATGGCGCTGATTTGGGGTACTATGCGCCTACAAAATCGGGGTACTATGCACATAAAAAATACAAAAAAATTGATAAAAATACGCAAAAAATCAATAATTTTTTAAAGAATGATGAACAAATAAACAGTATACTTTTAAAAAAGAAAAAGCAAGCGAATGACGACGAGCCAAAACAAAACAGGCAAACGAAGGGCGCAGATTGTAAAAAAGCAGAGCATAAAACTTTTGTGTCTTTTGGCTTCTCAAAAGATAATGACTGCTATGCTAAAAATTTGCGCGAGAGTGTGGGGAAATTCTCTTTTGACTGCTACTACATGGGGCAGAAACTCGGGCGTGTCAAAATGAATATTGCGGGTAAGCATAATGTATATAATGCGCTCGGGTGCATTGCTGTGGCTGTGTTATATGGTGTTGATTTTTGCGACATAGTTGCTGAAATTAGCAAGTTTAGTGGCGTAAATCGGCGGTTAACCTTATTAAAACGCACAAAAAATGCTGACCATTATCAAGATTATGCACATCACCCGACAGAAATTAAAGCAACACTTGAAACGCTGCGGCTACTAAAATATAATAAGATTATCGCGCTTTTTCAACCACACACATATTCCCGCACGCTCGCGCTAATGCCTGAGTTTATTGGGGCGTTTGACTCGGCGGACTTTCTGTTTATTTTGCCGACTTATCCCGCGCGTGAAGAATATCAATTTGGCGGCGATGCGGTCGACTTATTCTATAATATTAATGGGCGGAAAAATTGCATGTACTGCTCAAATTTTTACACAATGAAATACGAACTTGATAAAATGCTTTGTGATTTTAGTTGCAATATTTCAAGCAAAAACAAAAAAGCCCCGCGCACTTGTGTTGTGTGGCTAGGGGCGGGAGATATTGATGAAATCGCAAAAGAGTACTTGCGCGAAGCGTGCTAAAAGCATCTATCTGCGCTTGCGCTCTCGCGCTCGTCAAAATCATACTCAACTGGCTCGTTATCAAAAGTACTTTCGGGGCGGTAGCGCAAAATATCACGGTGATTTGGGTTAATTTTTGACTTAAAGCAATCTAGGCTACGCAAAAGGTACAAGCGGTCGCACAACGCGGCAGAGCACCTTTCGGCATAGTCGTGAATTGCAGTTTTACATGCAAATGTAAGGTCGGCAAAATCGTTGTTATTATATTTTTGTTCGCGCGCAAATTTATACGGATATTCAACAAAAAGCGCGGGCGAAAGTTCGTCTTTAATATATTTCACTGTGTCCGCTTTGATTTTATCCTTACTCTCGGGACTAGCGTACGCAATTTTGTCTAATTTTTGAATGAGCATGCGGCGTTCTTCGTTAAATTCGGGGCAGTAAACAAAAGTATTAAATGCAAAATCGACTGCGAAATCGCGGTTAGTAAGCCCGTAAATACCGCTATTTAGTTTGGATAGTTCTGTTTTGATTTCTTCGGGGGAGCGTTCGGCGAAATTGTCCTTTGTAAAGTCGGCGGTCGCTAAAAATTCCGCGATTACAGGGTCGACGGGAAGGTTGTACTTCTCAATGTAGTAGGGAAGGTGTTTGTCTACTAACTCTACATGCCGAATTGCGCGGTCGGCGTAACTTTCGAAATCGGCGCGTGCACCTGAAAAACTTGTTTGTGCGGAGTATTGCATAAATTGTACCTCGATTATGTTTATTCGCTTTCGAGCAAATCGGGCAGAAATTTCTTGCTTAACCTTACTATTTTTATCAAGTTAATTGTATCAAATTTATTGCAAGTAGTCAAGGGGATTCGCGCGGAAGCGCAGAATGCGCAGAATTAGGAGTTAGGAATTAGGAATTAGGAGTTATGGCATGGCTTGCGCATAACTTAATAAATAATTTAAACAGTCGAACAAAATGTATCTCAACTATACTTGTTAAATTAAAAAATTGTGGTTAAAGTAACTTTTTTTGAAAATTTATGAAAAACTATTGATTTTTGTCGCGAAATGTACTATAATCAATTTACTATTGAATAAATCAAATGAGGTGTGACACTATGAAAAACATACATCCCGATTACCACGAAGTTACAGTTGAATGCGCTTGTGGCGCAAAGTTCAAGACACACTCGACCTACAAAGGCGATGTCATGAAAGTTGACATTTGCGACAAGTGCCACCCGTTCTTTACGGGCAACCAAAAGATTGTCGACGCTGCTGGTCGTGTTGAGAAATTCAACAAAAAGCACCACCGTGGCGACAATGCTGGTAATGCTGGCGACAACGCAGGTAAGTAATTTTTTTATATAGATGTCTAGCGACATCTATTTTTTTGCTTTACGGTGTAAAGCAAAAGTAAAAAATAATTAGCAATTAGCAATTAGAAATTAGCAATTTATGTGCGCTAGCGCGCAAGCTCCTAATTATAATTAATCGCACAAAGTGCGCAATAATTCCTAACTCCTAATTCTTAATTCGAGCGAAGCGAAGGGGGAATACTTTGAACATAAAAGATTTTTTCGGCGAGAATGTCAAAGATTTGGACAAAAATCAGGCTCGAGATTTGGGCTGGCTCATTGTCGAGCGCCTGCATGTTGAGCCGATTGACTGGGCAGTTACTGCACTAACAGATAAGCAAGCAAGCGCTCTTAAAAAGGACATTTTGCGCCTGCGCTCTGGCGAGCCTTTGGGGTATATTTTAGGCACGGTGCCTTTCGTAAATTGCGAAATCAAAGTTACCCCCGATGTCCTAATTCCACGCAGTGAAACGGAGCAACTCTGCGACATTATTATTAACGAATTTGAAGGCGTGCCGACCCGCATTCTCGATGTTTGCACGGGAAGCGGTTGTATCGCTGTTGCACTCGCGAAAAACCTTGATGCCGAAGTTTTTGCGACAGACAAAAGCGAAAGCGCAGTGAGTGTCGCTCGCCAAAACGCGCTTGCGAACTTTGCGCAAGTTGATTTTGTTGTCGGCGATATGTTTGAGCGCGTAACAGGCACTTTTGATGTCATCGTTTGCAACCCGCCGTATCTCGATGAAAATGAAATGGCTGGGCTGCCCGCTTCCGTTCGCGATTTTGAGCCGAATAGCGCGCTTTACGGCGGGCAAGATGGGCTTGATTTTTACCGAATTTTAGCCACCGAAGCGCCGAAATATCTTAATTCGGGCGGGATTATGTATCTCGAAGTCGGGGACTTTCAAGCAGACAAAGTCGCCGAGATTTTAAGTGCAGATTTCGATTGTGAAATCGCAGCCGATTATTACGGTTTTGATAGATTTGTGATTGCAAGGAGTAGAAAATGATAGAAAAAATTTTGCCTTTTGTCGAGAAGTATAAGGCGTTAGGCGAGCAAATGTGCGACCCCGAAATTTTAGGCAATATCGCAGAATATACAAAAATTGCAAAAGAGCACTCGGCGCTGCAAGAGTATGCCGACCTTTACGCCCGCTATGAGCGCGCCGAAAGCAAATTAAAGGATGCGCGCGAAATTCTCGCCGAAACTACCGATGCCGAACTTGTCGAAATGGCGACCGCAGAAGAGAGCGAAGCGCAAGCCGAAATCGAAGAAATCGAAGGGGAAGCGCGCATATTGCTTTTGCCGAAAGACAAAAATGACGATAGCAGTGTTTATATCGAAGTGCGCCCCGCCGCTGGTGGCGATGAGGCTTCGCTTTTTGGGGCTGAATTATTTAATATGTACCGCCGCTATGCCGAGAAAAAAGGCTGGAAAGTCGAGATTATCGAGTACAGCGAAACCGAAGTCGGCGGGCTCAAAGAGGGTGTAATGCTCGTTGATGGCGTCGGCGCTTATCGCGCGCTGAAATGGGAAAGTGGCGTGCACCGCGTGCAGCGCGTTCCTGAAACCGAGTCGCAAGGTCGTGTGCACACTTCGACTGTTACTGTGGCTGTTCTCCCTGAAGTCGAAGAAACAGATGTCGAGATTAACGAAAAAGATTTGCGAATTGATACTTACCGCTCGGGTGGACACGGTGGACAGGGCGTAAATACGACCGATTCGGCTGTTCGCATAACGCACTTGCCGACAGGAATTGTAGTAACTTGTCAAGACGAGCGCAGCCAAATCAAAAATAAAGACCGCGCTATGAAGATTTTGGTCGCAAAACTTGAAGACATGGCGCGCCAAAAAGCAATAAATGAGAACGCGCAACAGCGCAAAAGTCAGGTCGGCACGGGCGACCGCAGCGAGCGTATTCGCACATATAATTTCCCGCAAGACCGTGTAACTGACCACCGCATCGGTTTGAGCCTACACTCAATTAATAACTTTATGCAGGGCGATATTGACGAAATGCTCGATGCACTGCATCAAGAAGAAATCAAACTCAAAATGGAAAACGCATAAAAACGCAGTGATAATTCATTGCGCTTTTTGTTATTGCGCATAACTGGGTTATTATGTATGTGTAGTTTTTAAATCTGTGTTTTATGGGGAATTGATAAAAAATTATTCAATTTTGAAAATAATAAATTTTGCATTTTTCTGTGAAAAGCCTTTATTTTAGCCAAAAATACAAATATGTATCAAATAAAAGGTAAAAAAGTTTAAAATTTTTGATACAGTTTTGTATATTGTAAGTTTTTTGTTTTTTATTGTGTTATATTAATGTTAAACAGTGGTAAACTACGGCTATAAACGAAGCAAAAAAATAGGTGGTAGAGTATGTTAAGTGCAAAGTATAAAGTAGTGGCAATAATCATTAGCATAGTGTTGTTGTGTTCGGCAGTAATAGGATTAACTACTTATTTAGTAATTAACGAGATAAATAAAAGTAACGCTTTAAAAAATTCTGCGACAGCAACACGCCTTACTAACAACATTTACACGACAACGCAGTCTAGCGGAAAGTACACGATAAACCCTACGGCGATTAATGAGTTATTGTCTGCGATAAATTATAGCAGTTACACAGCGAGTGGTAGCACTTACAAAGCGCATGATATAGCCACAAGAAATGGAAGTACAAGCGGAAATACTATTTTATTTCCTATGGGGTATTATGTAGGCCCTGACGGAAATGTGGATACATCAAAACCACTAATGTGGCAAATAGTCTATCTGTGGGGCGATTACATAACCGTTTGGCTAGATAAACCGTATACGGTAAGTGATTACAATGATAGTGGGGTAAATGTGTCTACGAGTAGTCCATTTTCAAACTATTCAGGTAATGCCCCGTATAGCGACCACAGCAATTATTCAAAATCAGTATTGCGCGATGTAACAAACAACATATTTGATTTATTAAATGATAGCCTTGCTGGTTTTGGTGGAGATAATGGCATAATAGTATCGCCTGCAAATGCTGGTGCGACATGGCAGGCAACACAAACAGAAGATGTGTATACATATAGTTCAAGTAATTACGACCACCACAACGGCTTACAAAGTTATAGTGGAAATTACACAGGTTGGGCAAATAGCAACTGGGATAGTGCAAATCCGCCATATAATGATGAATTTTGGATACCTAGTTCAGTTGAAGTATTCAATCAAACAAGTGGAAGTAGTAATCAAAGTACCACTAACGGCTTGTGGGGCTTAACGGCTGATGATTATGGGTATGGTACTGGTACTAATAGCAATTCAACTGAACAAACTTATCAAGGCAC
>CALWEW010000036.1 GCA_944377415.1 uncultured Clostridia bacterium | reverse complement strand
ACTTGCCGAAACGCAAGTGCCAGATAGTTACGCCTCCACTCTTTTTGCTGTCGTACACGAAAAAGCCTTGCGCGTGAAGAGGCGTAAGTTCACCAATAATTTTAATACTATTTTTGTTCGCGCTTACAGTTCCATCACTGCCGAGCCCATAGAAAAGGCATTGAGTTGATGAGTCTTTTAGCATAAATTCGGGAAGCGGGAGCGAAGTCCCGTTCATGTCGTCATTTATGCCTACGGTAAAGTGGTTTTTGCCGTTTGGCATACAATTTTGAATTACCGCCATAGCGCACGCAGGTGTAAAGTCTTTTCCACCGAGCCCATAACGCCCCGAAAGAACAGGAAGATTAATTCCGCGCTCGGTCAAAACTGCACAAACATCAAGGTAAAGCGGTTCGCCAGCACTTCCGCCTTCTTTCGTGCGGTCTAAAACAGTAATGGTTCTTGTCGATTTGGGCAGAACACTCAAAAATTCTTCGGCATAGAAAGGTCGATAAAGGCGAACGATTATCACGCCCGCTTTGTCGTTGCGGTCGCGGTTATATTCGTCAATCACACGCTCAAGCGTTTCGGTGCTGCTCGCCATTGCGACAATAATTCGCTGCGCATCAGGCGCGCCATAATACGAGAAAGGAGCATAATGCCTGCCTGTGAGTTTTTCAAATTCACGGCACGCATTTTTAAAGTGTACGCCCACACTTTCAAAATAACTTTCGCTTGCTTCGCGATTTTGGAAAAAGACATCAGGGTTTTGCGATGTTCCGTACTGCTTTGGCTCGTTCGGGTTAAGGCTGCGCGCCTTAAACTGCGCAATTTTGTCGCGCGGAATGAGTTTTGTAATTTCGTCATCGTCAAGCACAGAAATTTTATTAATTTCATGCGAAGTGCGGAAACCGTCAAAAAAGTGCAGCACTGGCAAACTGCTGTTTAGCGCGGTCATCATCGAAATCAAACTTAAATCGTAGCACTCTTGTACATTTCGAGAGACGACCATTGAAAAGCCTGTTTGTCTGCACGCCATTACATCGCTGTGGTCGCCGAAAATGGAAAGAGCATGTGTAGCCACCGTGCGCGCTGCAACATTAAATACGCAGGGGAGTAATTCGCCCGCGATTTTGTACATATTCGGTATCATGAGTAGCAGCCCTTGACTTGCTGTAAAAGTTGTCGTCAAACTGCCACCGAGCAAACTTCCATGGAGCGCGCCCGCTGCTCCTGCTTCGCTCTGCATTTCGACAACCTGCATAACAGTACCATAAATATTTTTCTTTCCCGCACTCGCCATTTCATCGCAACTTTCAGCCATCGGGCTGCTCGGTGTGATAGGGTAGATAACCGCTGTTTCATTTACAGCGTAGTTAGCAAGTGCGCTTGCCGTGTTTCCGTCAACTGTAATTGTTTTCATAAATAACTCCTATGTGATTTTTTCCAAAAACTGACGAAGCAAAACCCGCTTCGCACGCTTTAATATAAAAAATTATATCACTTTAAAAAAATATAGACAAATATTTTCGTACAATTTGCAATTAAAGAAAATCTTGTGATATAATGTAGTCATGAAAAGAATTTTGCTCACAATTCAGTTTTTAGGAACCAATTATTCGGGCTGGCAAGTTCAACCCGGGTTAAATACTATTCAAGGCGAAATCGAACGCGCAATAAACGAAACGACAGGTGAAAAAATTAAAGTCCACAGTTGCGGGCGTACTGATGCGGGAGTTCACGCACTCGGGCTTACCGCGCATTTTGATACGGACACGCGCATAAATCCTGAAAATATTTACAAGGCTCTTAATACGCGCCTGCCTAGTGATATTCGAGTGCTGTCGAGTAGGGAAGTCGACGAGCATTTTCATGCGCGTTATGATGTAAAAGAAAAGACCTATGAATATAATTTCTATATTTCAGGGCAGCCTTTGCCGTATTATTCTATAACAGAAGCATGCGTGCAATCGCCTTTTGATTACGAAAGAGCAAAAAGTAATATATCCGCCTTTTTGGGAACACATGATTTTGTCGGATTTGCAAGTTCGCGCACCGAAGTTGCCTCTACTGTGCGCACAATCACAAAAATAACTCTTTCTCGCCACGCAGGCGAGCATTACACTTTATCAGTAACAGGAAACGGCTTTTTATATAATATGGTGCGCATTATTGCTGGCACGATAATTGAAATCGGACAGGGGAAAATAGACCCCGCGGAGTTGCCACAAATTATTGAGAGCAAAGACCGCAAACGCGCAGGTGACACCGCCGCAGCAAACGGGCTTGTGCTAAAAAGTGTCAAGTATAGTTAATGATTTTTTAGCCGATTGTAAATTTGGAATTGTCTTGTTGACAATTTATATTTACGATGAAATAAGTTCGAAAAAGAGTAAAAAGTTATTAGTTATGGTAGGTTATGATAAAGTTAGATTTTGCGGTAGACAAAGAAATTTTAGCCCGCGCTGTTTTATATTGCAATAAGTTGCCCGCGGACTATTTGGATAGGTTAATAAAAAAGTACCCCGCCGAAATTGAATGCATTAGGGCGAATTTTTCAGCACCTGTTGATGATGCCCTTCTTGCTGATGTGATTAAGCAACCCTTCTTTAATTCACAGTTAATGTTTGCCATGGAAAATTGCGAGCGAATAGTAAAGTATTTTAGGAAGAAAGAAAGGGGAATAAAGAAGTTTTTAGCAGATATAACTAATACAGATTTGAGTATAAAAAAGACAGTTTTTATCACAGCCCCGCATTTGACTATTGCCGAGAATATAAAAGGTGGCATAGTATACGGAAGCCAACGCGGAGTGAAAGATAAGAATTACGACATAGTAAAAATTATATACTGCCTTTTAACTTTTGCGTTAAAGGACGGGAAGTACAAAAACGCGATAATTGAAAATATTGCATATGTCGAACTTGCTCGCCACCTAAATAAATCACTTCGATTTTATACATGCTCGGGGGCGGAGTGCGAAACTCGCAAACGCATCTATCCATTTTGGAACCTTTTTATCGACCGCACGCGCCGAGCAATCACGCTTGATATGGATTATACTGGTTTCAAATATGACATAGACGAATATGAGCCTTACCGCGCCGAACTTTCGGCATTAAACATTTTTGACTTTGAAACATGGCTCGAAAATAAAAAAGTGTAGATAAAAAGTAGATAATTTAGCAAAATTAACTCTTTTAACCCTTGACAAACTCCCGTTTTTTCGCTATAATGATTAAATCTATTGAAAACTTAGTGAATTAGCCCCTCTCTAATTGATTAGTAGATTTTTATTTACAATTTTTTTGGAGGAAAACTCATTATGAAAACTTATATGCCGTCAACAAATAGGGCAGAAGCAAAATGGTATGTAGTAGATGCAACGGACATTCCTCTCGGCCGTCTTGCTAGTCAGGTTGCCGCAATTCTTCGCGGAAAGAACAAACCTACTTACACACCACACGCAGACATGGGCGATTATGTAATCGTTATCAACTGCGACAAAGTTGCACTTACTGGCAACAAAATCAATCAAAAAATGTACCGCTACCACACACTTTACCCAGGTGGCGACCGCGAAATCGCTTACAGCGACCTTATGAAAGACCGTAGCGACTTCGTCGTATTCCGTGCAGTAAAAGGCATGATGCCAAAGAACGCACTCGGAAAACAAATGCTCAAAAAACTTCGTACTTACAAAGGCGAAAACCACGAGCATCAAGCACAAAACCCGCAACTTATTAGTATCAAAGGAGGTAGATAATTATGGCAGCAAAAGCAATTCCTAACCCTTACATCAATGCAACAGGGCGTCGTAAAAAATCTATCGCCCGCGTGCGTTTAATTGCTGGTAAGGGTAAAATCACAATTAATAAAAAGGACATTGACGAATACTTTGGTCTTGCTACATTAAAGCAAATCGTTCGTCAACCTTTAGTACTCACAAACACACTTGACAAATTCGATGTTTATGTAACAGTAAACGGCGGTGGTTTTGGTGGACAGGCAGGTGCAATTCGCCACGGTATCGCTAGAGCATTAGTAAAAGCGAACAGCGAATTAAAGCCGACAATCAAAACTGCAGGTTTGTTAACTCGCGACCCGCGCATGAAAGAGCGTAAAAAATACGGTTTACACAAGGCGCGTCGTGCGGTGCAATTCAGCAAGCGTTAATTGCTGCGCGGTCAAGAGCAAGACACAAGGTACAAAAACCTTGTGTTTTTCTTTTGTATGATTGAGTGTAAGTCAAGAAAGCATGGAAGAGATATAACAAGGTGCCTTGTGCTCTTACCATTAAACCCGCGCATGAAAGAGCGTAAGAAATATGGTTTGCACAAGGCGCGTCGCGCAGTACAATTCAGTAAGCGCTAATTGTGGCGCGGTCAAGAGCAAGACACAAGGTACAAAAACCTTGTGTTTTTCTTTTTTTTTTCACCTAGGGTGCACTTTGTCGTTTATGCTATTTGAGAGAAATTTTATCAAATCATAAGTTTTAAATATGATTTTATACTATTTGATACATTTTTGTAAAAGACAAGATTTTGCTTTTTTCTATAAAAAGCCTTTATCTTAGCCAAAATTACAAATATGTATCAAATTTTTTATTAAAAAGTTTGAAATTTCTTGATACAGTTTTGTATATTGTGATTTTTTCCTTTTCTTTTGTGTTATGTTAATAACAAGTAGTGGTTCATTATATAAGAGTAACTTGTTTACTCATTTAAAAACACATTTAATTTGTAAATTATTTTCAAATTATCAGGTGGTGCGGTATGGTAATAACGAAATATAAAATATTAGCAATAGTCCTAAGCCTAGTACTAATCTGCTCAACAGTAATAGGATTAACTACATATATAGTAATTACAGAAATAAATAAAGGTAAAGCGACTACAGAAACAGATTACGCAGTTACAGTAAATCTATTTAATACAAACAGAACAATAAATTCAACTGCCGTAACGCAACTGCTCGCTGCAATAAATTATAATAGTTACACAGCGAGCAGAACGGGATATACCGCACACAACTTGCAAAATCGCACGAGTAACAACAGTGGAAATACAATAATTTTTCCAATGGGATATGTTAGCGGAACGAGTGGCGCAAATCTCTACTGGCAAGCAACATATTTATATAACGGATATTTAACCGTTTGGTTAGACAAAAATTTTATTAATACTACATGGGATGCCGATTGGGGTGATGTTAACTATAATACCTATCCAAATAGTGATGTTCAGGTTTATTTAGACGATACATTTTGGCCCTTGCTTACGCAAAACAGCGCCACACTTCGTGGAATATTTGCAACACCAGCACAGGTAGGTTATCAAGAACTAAAAAGTGGAATTACAAATGACACCAGTTACTACGATGCTAGTGGTTATACAAGTCGATTTGATAACATGAGTACAACGGTAGGACAAAACAGTTATCTTTGGTTACCTTCATTTGGAGAAGTGTGTAATAATACAACTAGCGCATGGACCAATGGTACAACAAGTTATACAGGACAATGGGGCTTAAATAGCACAGACCGTTCATTTAATAGAACAAATTACAGTAGCGGAACAACAAGATATTGCTGGCTGCGCTCCGGCTACTCTGGCCATGACGGCTGTGCGATGCAAGTTCACTCCTCGGGCTACTTCTTGAGCAGTATGGGCAGCGGCATCGGTACGGTCGAAAGCCGCGGCGTCCGTCCTGCTGCTCACATCTCGTTATCAGCATTACAACAGTATGTAAGGTATAATGTAACCACTGCAGTAACTCCTGCAGGTGCGGGAACTGCAAGCGGTGGCGGTACAAATCTATCTCCTAATTCATCGCTAACATTGACCGCTACTGCCACAAACTCTGCATATGAGTTTGTATGCTGGAGTACAAATGGTGGAAATTCAATAGTATCAACAAGTAATCCGCTTAGAATTACCGTAACACAAGATGCCACCTACACCGCAGTATTTAGATTAAAAAGTTATACGGTAACCACCAACACGGACGGAAATGGAAGTATAACAGCAAGTAGTACAGTAACGCATGGCGGAAGTTATACAGTAACCGCAACACCTACAAATGACAGTTACGAATTTGATTACTTTATACTAAATAATGATACAAGTAATCTTATAAGGACAAACCCATATACAATACAAAATATAACAGCAAATACAACAATAACCGCATACTTTAAGTTAAAACCGTATAATGTATCAATAACAACAAACGACAGTACAATCGGGAATGTGTTATATAACAACAATCTAACTAATTCCTCAAACACAAGCGTAAGCACAACTCAAACACACGGCTCTAATTTAACAAATATTTACGCAATAGCAAGCGGGGGAAACGCCTTTGCATACTGGCAGATTGACAGGGGCGGGGGAAATGTAACCACCAGTACCGCAAACCCGCTAACAGTTGATAATATCACAACAAACACTACAATCACAGCATTTTTCACATCTAATATGTTAGAAAATGTTGCAGTTGTTGCGACTTATGGTGGAAGCGTCGAGTTATTAGGCGAGAATTTTGACAATCTTTCGCCAACTGACGAAATAATTTTTGTATCTCGTGTGAAGATTACAGGCTACCGCTTTGTTGGGTGGTATGATGGCGATACTCTACTCGGCACCGACGCAAGCATACGCTTGCCGTATTCACAAGTGCAGGGTAAACTGATTACCGCAAAATTCGAGCTGATAAATTCTACAAATATGGATGACACGACAAACAACACCGAAGATATTTTATAGACTAAACAAAGTACCATGACACTTTTAGTATCATGGTACTTTTTTTAAAACATAAATTCTATAAAGTCGTTCCAAAAACTATCTTTTGGAAGTATTGTTTCGACTACGCCCGTAATCATTGATAACGGTTGTGGTCCTGTCATACGGCAGTCATAACTATCAGCGCGGTTATCCCCCATAAAAAAGAAGTAACCGTCAGGAATAACTATTGTCCCGGAATTGTCAATCGTAGGCAGAGTAGACTGTCCAAAGCCATTTTTCCAATCAGCCCACGGATTTTGATTTTGAAAATTGCTTAATTTATTTTGCGCGCCAGGCGAATTACTATTATCATTAATATATGCGCTTTCGTCTAGTAGGGTAAATTCGCTTTCGCCTTTGTATTTAATGTAAATATTTACAATGCCATTTTCACAAACCATTTTGAGCGTATCGCCCGAAAGTGCGATAACGCGTTTTATTAAAAGTTTATCATTTATTTGAGTATCTTTTGAGCCTCGAGAATCAATTATGACTATATCGCCATGCTCGACAGTTTTAAATCGGTTCACAACAGCAATATCACCAGTTGCGATTTCGTAGTTATTAATTCCAGGTTGCATAGACGAGCCGTCAATCGGTTTTAAGAAATGTCCACTTATCCAGTATATGCCGAGAGCGGTCAAAAATAATACGAAAATTATTGTAGCGGCTATAGTAGCGTTTAAAAAACGCTTGTATAGTGGCTTGCATACAATACCTCTGTAATCTTCTATTATCTCGGTCATATACACCTATCGACGCATTTGCGTCGCCCTTTTAATTAGTTTCTGTCATATTCGGCAGCATAGTTAATAAGGCTGTCATCAATAACCTTGAGTGCTGCTTCAATGCCCTCGACACTCTTAATTTCTGTAACTTTGTTTTGTAATTCTTTGTAACGCTTAAAGAAGTGTACCATTTCATCAAATGTGTGTTTCGGTAAGTCGTCCATATTTTTTACATTTGCAAAGAAAGGGTCGCCCTTTGCTACTGCGATAATCTTTTCGTCTTGTTCGCCATCATCTACCATCACAATCATTCCAATAGGGCGGCACTCAACTAAAATGCCAGGAATGAGTGGTTCGGTTGTTAAAACAAGAACATCAAGAGGGTCGCCGTCGCCGCCAAGAGTGCGGAAAGCCAGCCGCGTGTAACGAGCATAGCGAGTGATGGGCTCTCGGCTGATACTAAAAGTAACATAGTGCTTAGATACTTGCGCGTTAGCGCGCATTAATTCCTAACTCCTAATTTCTAATTCCTAATACAAAAAAGTACCATGACACTTTTCGTATCATGGTGCTTTTTTAGTATTTGCTGTGGAATGTAAGGGCAATACATTTGCCACCAACCAAAATCGCATTGTTAAGCGATAGGGGGACAAGGCGAATTTCATTTTCGTTGACTAACTCACGGAATTTATTGTATAGACTTTGCGCTTCTTTGTCTGCATCAAAGCTTACAATACTAAAAGTGTAGTCTGCGATGTTTAATCCGTTTTCTTTTACATTGCTATACAATTTTGATACAGCAGAGCGAAAAGTCTTTGCCTTGTCTAACACTTTAAATTTGCCGTTAGTATCTATACTCAAAATCGGTTTCATATTAAGTGATGCGCCTGCAAAATTTTCCATAGTTGTGTTAAAAATTTGGCTATTTTTTGCTCCGTCCGCACTCTCAACTGCAACAATGCTTACAAATTTCCCAATTAGCGTTTCCGCAAAATCAAGTGCCGCATCAATGTCTTGTTCTTTTTCATACACAAGGCGCGCCATCGCGGCAATTTCGCTCGTTCCGCGAGAAACAGTGAGAGTATCTACTAAAATCGCGGTTTTGGTAGGGTACTTTTTATTTAACGCGGCAAAAACCTTCTTTATGGTCGCGCCGCCGTCAAAGAGTAATTTTGTCGACACTGAAAAATAGACAACATCGTTACCTTCAAGCAGTTCATGCTCAAAAAAATCATACCACTCGTCATAAGAAAGTGCAACAATTGAATACTTTTTGTCCTTTATGTCTTGAGCGATTTTTTGCATGTCATCGCTTTTTTTGTATCCATGGAAATAAAATTCGCGGTTCCCTTTTTTTATTTTGCTCGGTGCTAAAAACATGCCATATTTTTCAAGTTCATCGCCGAACATATCTGCATACGCATCAATAAAAAATTTTACCATATTTTGCCTCCGTACTGTTGAAAGTAGTATATCACGCAAAAAAGAAATAAGTCAACGGAATATAAATAATTTTGAATTTTGAATTTTGAATTATGCCGACAGTTCACACCGATTAATCAGAATGCCGAACTTCCATTCACTCGCTAAAATATTTATCTTTCGAATTAAGGCGCAAGCGAATTATCTTAAAAATAATAATTAAATAAACCGCTGAACGAAGTGAAGCGCATTAATTCAAAATTCCTAATTCAAAATTCAAAATTCGAAGAAAAGTGTTCGCGCTTTTCACTCAAAACCTTTTTTTGTAAATTTCGGTATTCTGCTTGATTTTTGCAAGGTAGTAGTTCGTTGCTGGGTACGGGGTAGAAGTTAGGTGTATTCCGTCGGTTGAATACTCGGCATTTTTTAGCCATTCTGCCACTTTGTTTGGCCCTGCATTATAAGCGCAAAGGGCAGTGTCTAGGTCATTAAATCTACTCAAAAGCTCGCTTATATATGTAACACCGAGCAAAATGTTATATTCGGGAGTGTAGAGCATTTCGGGCGAGTACTCAAGTCCCGACTTGCTTGCGATGTATTCCGCAGTTTCGGGCATTAGTTGCATAAGTCCAACAGCCCCGACATTAGACACTGCGCGCTCATCGAAACCGCTTTCGGCATTAATAATGCCAGCAATAAGTGCGGGGGATATGTTAAATTTGTTTGCAGTACTAATTATTTCGTCCTTGTATTTTAGCGGGAAAAAATAGAAAAACACGCCCGCAATAAGCGCGCAAATAAGTATAATTAAAATGACAAAAATTAAAATTCCGCGTGCGATTTTACTCATCATATATATTATATATAGGAAGTGACAAAAAATACTTGACGATTTCGCTTTTTTAAGATAATATCCTTTTGTTTGAAGTAATTTTTAAGGATAAAATAAGGATAAAAAGTGTCTATTGCATTCACAATTAAAACAAGAAAAAGACTAAACGAAGTTTTGGGAAAAGATACGCAAATTTGGGCAGATTTACAGCCTAAATTTTCTCTAGGTTTAGCAACAAGGGATAACGAAAAAGTAAGTGAGAAGTTTTTAAAGGCATATTATTACGACTGTTATGAGCCTATTAGGATGGCTTATTACAATGATTTGGAAGATTTGAATGAATTTCAAAAAAACGCAGTAACATCGTGTGCGAGGAGCTTGTTTTTTGATAAATACGGCGATTATTTTGTAGATTATATGCCACTTTATTTAAAATCTCTAATTTTATCTGGCACAGCAATCGGTTTGAGTGGTGCTTCCTTTGCTTGCAACCTATTGCTAGACAGCCCGATTTCTTTGGGATTTGCGGGCGCTGCTGTGGCTACGGCTTCTACAGCGGTTTATTATTCAACAAAAGGCGTAAAGCAAAGTTCTACCGACACTGTTCAGTCTTCACAAATTCTAAAAACTCTTTTAAAGGGCGGCGAATATCCATATTTAACAATGTTGTGTGATGAAATTTATATAAAGAAAAATATTCGAGCAAAGGAAAGGAATATTAACTCTGAGCAAGTTCGTGATTTTTCATAGCGCTTATAAGGTGCTACTTTTTGTTTAAAAAATTTTTACTTTTTCTCAAGTTTTGATTTATTTTTTTATAATTACAAAAATTATTATGTGTTAAAAAAT
>CALWEW010000035.1 GCA_944377415.1 uncultured Clostridia bacterium | reverse complement strand
GCGTTTACGCGCTGCTAGAGCAAAGGGTTTTACCCTAATTTGAAAAACCACGGGGTATACCCGTGGATTTTTATTTAAAGAAAACGCAAAAAGCATTTTATTAATTCAAATTTATAGTATGATTTAGATTTATAGTTTGCAACTACTTTATTAATTCACTTAAACGCACAGCAAGACTTGCGGTACAACCCATAAGTGGGTTATTCCCCATACCAACAAACCCCATCATGTTCACATGAGCGGGAACAGAACTACTACCAGCAAATTGCGCATCGCAGTGCATTCTGCCCATGGTGTCGGTAAGCCCATAACTTGCTGGACCTGCTGCTAGGTTATCAGGGTGAAGTGTTCGACCAGTGCCGCCACCACTCGCTATTGAGAAGTAGGGTAGACCTTGATTAACTCGCATTTTTTTGTAAATGCCTGCAACAGGATGTTGAAAGCGTGTCGGGTTTGTAGAGTTTCCAGTGATTGAAATGTCAACTTGTTCGTAATCACAAATCGCTACACCTTCATTTACGCTTAAAGCACCATAAACGCGGACTTTACTGCGGTCGCCGTTACCAAATTTCTTTTCACCTTTAATTATGAGTTTGTCTTGTGCAAAATCAAAATCAGTTTCAACATAAGTAAACCCGCCAATACGACTTATGATATATGCGGCATCTTTGCCTAATCCATTGATTATAATTTTAAGAGGAGTACTACGCACATGATTTACGCTTGTTGCAAGAGCGATTGCACCCTCGCTTGCAGCAAATGATTCATGACCTGCAATGAAACAAAAGCACTTTGTGTTGTCATCAAGAAGGGTTCTAGCAAGTCTACCATGACCGAGTCCAACTTGACGACGCTCGGCAACAGAACCAGGGATACAAAATGCTTGAAGTGCTTCGCCGAGAAGTAGGGCAATTTCTTTCGGGTCGTTTGTATGAGTTTTTACTGCTAGCGCTGCGCCGACACGGAAAGCCCAAACAGCGTTATCAAAAACAATCGGTTGAACCTTTTTTACAAAGTCTTCACAATTTAAAACGCTTTCTGCCAATTTGTATGCTTCATCTAATGATGCGATACCGTACTTTTGGAGTAAGGTGCTTATGCTTTTTTCGCGTTCGGCATAACCAGTGAAATATTTTTCTGTCATATATTTTCCTCCATAGTGTCGATAAATTTTTTGCCTTCATCAAAACGCCCGTATGTGCCAGCCGCTTTTATTAATGCTTCTTTTGCATCAAGTCCCGCACGAATATTTTTGAGTAATCTCGGCAAGTTGACATATTCATAGCCGATAATTTCACTGTTTTCGTCAAGAGCAAGGCGGGTAATGTAGCCTTCGGTTGTGTTGTAATAGCGCACGCCTGTTTTATCATTTGAATAAACAGTACCAACACGGCTGTGATGTGTTGAGCCGAGTTCTTCAATGCCTGCGCCGACAGACAGTCCACCAAGCGAAAACGCACTTTGACTGCGACCATAAGCAAGTTGTTGGAAAATGTCTTTCATCGCATCATTTATCGCATCACAGACAAGGTCAGTGTTTAGCGCTTCAAGCAATGTGCGCCCGACTAAAATTTCGCTAGCCATGCATGCACTGTGGGTCATGCCGCTACAACCAACAGTTTCAATTAACGCTTCTTTTATGATACCGTCTTTTACATTTAAAGTAAGTTTACACACGCCTTGTCGTGGAGCACATTTACCGCAACCGTGGCTAAAACCACTTATTTGAGTGATTTCACGCACTTGGTCATATCTGCCTTCTTGTGGAATAGGTGCAGGTCCCGAGTGTGGGCAAGAATTAACTTTATAGCAATCGTTATTTTTCATTTTTTCCCCTTTTGTAGCGCAAAAATTTGCGCAAAATTCAAGTTTAGTATAACACAAATGAAAATTTTTAAAAAATGATTTTAACTTAAATTTTCAAAAACCACCTTTGAGAACAGAAAAGTTAAATAAAAACTAAAAAATGGTAAAAATTTTTTTGTCAAGTTCAACAGCGCGGCACAAGAGATATGGAACAGAAACATCAAAATGAAATTAAGTAATTGACTAATTATAAATTTAGTGTTAAAATTCAATCAAAAGTAAATTTAAAAAGAGGACAAAAAATGTTTATTGAAAAGTTAAATGAACAAGATTTAGAAAATTTTGCATCAAAAGTTGTTTGTGGACAAGGTTATGAAATTTCTAGCCCAATAACAAGCGAAAAAGTGTATGATAAAATGGGTAATCTTGACCATCTCGACATAAGTTTTACTGCTGTGGGTTCTCTAACAGACGATGAGGCGCTTGTAGATACCGAAGTGTTTGATTTTGATTGTGTCGACGAAGTCCACACAGAATATTTTGTCGAGAGATTTGGTCTAGAATATCTCAATGCATTCAAAAAATATGTCGGCTTGCAAGATTTAACAAAGAAAGAAAAGGATAAATTGATAAGGCGCGCTACAACTATGTTTTACGGCAAAGTTTATAAGCCACAAGACAAAACAAAGCAAAAGTCTATATTTGATTACACTGACGAACAGACAAAATAAGAGTATTTGTAGATATTAAAACGGTGCAGAAATTCCTGCCCGTTTTTTGTTTATTCATTATATATTATATAATATAAAGCAAGCAATTAATTATGTCGTCCTAATTTCAAGGCTATTTTTACTTTGCAAAAAGTTGATTTTACACATTTGTTATGCTATAATTTCGTTAAATTCACTTTTAAAGGAGCAAACAAAATGAACAATGTTTTTGACGAGATGAAAGCACGCGGACTTATTTATCAGGCTATTAACGAAGATGAGTTACGCGAACTTTTAGGAAAGGAAAGAGTTGTTTGCTATTGCGGTTTTGACCCAACCGCAGACAGTTTGCATGTTGGACATTTGGCATCAATTATGCAGTTAGTTCGTATGCAACGCGCAGGACACACGCCGATTGCTTTAATAGGTGGTGCGACAGGTAGGATTGGCGACCCCACAGGCAGAAATGACATGCGTCCTATGATTACACAAGAACAGCGCGATGAGAATGTTCGCAAAATCAAAGAGCAGTTGGAGTCTTTTTTCGACCCAAAAATGCCAAATAAATTAATTGTAGTCAATAATGATGAATGGATAAGCAAACTCGGCTATGTTGAATTTCTAAACATTGTTGGTCTTAACATGAGTGTAAACAAAATGTTAAGTTCAGGTTGTTTTGAGCAGCGTATGGAAAATGGCTTGAGTTTTCTTGAGTTTAATTACATGCCTATGCAGGCTTACGATTTTTGGTACTTGTTCAAAAATTACAACTGCAAGGTTGAACTCGGCGGCAGCGACCAGTGGGCAAATATTGTAGCAGGTGCCGACCTTATTCGCAAAAAGGAAGATAAACCTGTTTACTGTATGACGACTCCGCTACTCACAAAATCAGACGGTACAAAAATGGGCAAGTCGGCAGGTGGTGCTGTTTGGTTGGATAGAGAAAAGTACAGTGATTACGACTTTTTTCAATACTTCCGTGATATAGAAGACAGTAAGGTCGAAGAAATCTTCCGCGTGCTTACGCTTCTTCCGCTTGAAGAGATTAAAGAAATTTGTTCAGTATCTGGTAAAGAAATTAACAAGGCAAAAGAGCGCCTTGCATACGAAGTTACCAAACTCGTTCGCGGTGAAGAAAGCGCAGTTCAAGCACTTTCGCAAGCGCGTGCAGCGTTTGGTGGCGACACGAGTGAGATGCCCGAATCGGAAATTTCAAAGGATAAATTAAATATAGTAGATTGCCTTATCTCTCTTGAATTTGCTTCATCTCGTGGTGATGCTAAAAAGTTAATCGCAGGCGGTGGTGTAAGGGTAAATGATAAACCAGTCGACTCAATAGACTTTACTTGCCCCGCAGAAACCTTTGTTTTAAAGAAAGGAAAGAAAAATATAATTAAGGTTATTGTAAAGTAATGAATTCTATACTTTCGGTTCCTAAAAACGAAATATTTACGAGCGAGATTTTGATTAACAAATCTCGCTTTTTAGGATATGCGCAATATGTTGAAACTATCGAACAAGCCGAAGCCTTTTTAAATCAAATTAAGGCAAAACACAATGATGCTCGCCATGTTGCATATGCTTATAAACTTTCAAACACCGCGCGCGCAAGCGATGACGGCGAACCGTCAGGAACTGCTGGAAAGCCGATTTTGAATATTCTTGAAATGAAGAATCTATCGAATTTAATCATAGTTGTTGTGCGCTATTTTGGTGGAATCAAACTCGGGGCGGGTGGTTTGTTGCGTGCTTATTCGGGCACTGCTAATGCCATTTTTGAAACAGCAGAAATTGTAGAGTACGAGCCTGCAACAATTTATGAAATTAAACTTGATTATAGTGAATACAAAACTTTTTTAAATAGTATTAAAGGACGAAAAGTTGCAATTTTAAGTACTGATTTTTCGAATGGCGCGGAAATAAAATTTGTGGCACATAATGATGAAACATTTCCTAGCGCTAGAAAAGTAGGCGAAATTTTATTTAATTTTGAGGGTATAAAATGAGTTTAATTACGGACATAAAACAAGCAAAAGGCAATAAAAAACGCGTTCATATATATATTGATGACGAATTTGTTTGTTCGGTTGATGATTTCACTGCTTTTAAAAATAAACTTCGTGTTGGTCGTGAAATAACAAGGCACGAACTCGAAGAAATTGTAACAGAAAGCGAGCAAAGTAGCGGTTTTGAGCGCGTGGTCGATTTAATTTCACGCACGCCAAAAACTGAGAAGCAAGTGCGCGACTATTTACGCGAAAAAGGCTACATGCCGAAAACAATTTTGTGTATAGTAAATAAGTTAAAAGATTACCGCTATATAGATGACCAACGCTATGCGGAGATGTACATTGAAAATTACATTAATCGTTACGGAAAGCGCAAAATTGAACAAAATCTCATACTGCGTGGAATTGACAAAGAAACTATCGCTGAGTGTTTGGAAGACAATCAAGACCAAAGCGAAGTTGTGCTTAATTTTGCCACAAAATTTATGAAAAATCGTGAGCCAACGCGTGAAAATTTCGAAAAATTGTGCAGACACCTTGCGGGAAAAGGCTTTGAATGGAGCGAAATCAGCCCCGTAATATCAAAATTAAAGAAAGGAGAAGTCGATGAAGGTTGGTATTGATTTAGTATCCGTAAAAAGATTTATTGACAAAATCGACGACAATCGTCTGCTTGCGCATCTCTTTACCAAGGAAGAGCGCGCGCACATAGCCGAAATGAACAGTTTGCAAGCACGCGCTGAGAGAATTGCGGGGAAGTTCGCAGCAAAAGAAGCCGTAGTAAAGGCCTTTGGTACAGGCATTTCGAGTGTAATTTCATGGCTAGATATTACGATTTTACCAGACGAACTAGGCAAGCCCGTTGTTACACTCTCTAAAAAAGCGCAAGAATTGATGAAAAATTTAAAAATTAAAGAAATTGATATTAGCATTTCACACACAGAAAGTGATGCCGTGGCAATTTGCGTCGCAAATTAAGCGCATAAAAATAATCTTTTTACAAACTCTATTTCCGAAAACGCCGAAATTTTTGAAAATTAGGTATATTTAAGAATATTAAAGGGATAAATTAATATGCAAGACAATAAGTATAAAGTCGAATTGTTAAATCTCGCAAAGCACATTCGCCCGAGAGTAAAGCATATAGTGAATAGTGAAGACTACCGCGACTTCAAAGGCTTTACTGAAAAGGAAGTTTGGAACACGATTGGAAGCGATGATTTAGCCAAGTACGAAGCGTGGTTAAAGGAGTTGTAAACTTTGGAAACAATAAAACGGGGCGACATATTTTACGCAAATTTATCACCAGTAGTAGGGAGCGAGCAGGGCGGCGTGCGCCCCGTTTTAGTTGTTCAAAACGATGTTGGCAACCGTTACAGCCCGACTGTAATCGTTGCTGCCATAACTAGCAAAATTAACAAAGCGAAATTGCCGACACATATTGAGTTAAACGCTCATACATACGGGCTTGAGCGCGACAGTGTCGTACTGCTCGAGCAAATTCGGACACTTGATAAAGCGCGTTTGCTTGAAAAAATCGGTACTGCCGACAATAAAACTTTAAAAAATATCGATGATGCTCTCGCTATTAGTTTAGGTTTATAAAACTCTCTGCTTTTGTTTTAGCGTGAGTTTTTTCTTTTTCCCGCTTAAATCTTCTTGTTTTTGTAATATGCATATTGACAAAACGCGTTTTTTAATGTATAATTAGCATAATACTACTAGATGAATAAATAGAGAGGTAATAGTTATGGAAAAATGGCTAAGTAGATTTTTAATCTTTTTGCTTATAGTCATCGTATGTATCAGTATCGGTTTGTCTATTTACTACTTTATGCGTAATTCAGAAGTATTTAGTTTAGGTACAGATGAAGCCCTTACGAGATATGTAAATGTTGGCGAAACTTTCGAAGTAACCGTCAACCGACAGAACCCGACAGCTAGTGACTATTCGTTAATTAGTATGGACGAAAATGTTGTTAAATTCGTAGAATCTTACGAAGACGGCAACAACAGCGACAATATGGTTTGGAGATTTGAGGCAATTTCGGGCGGTAGCACGACAATTCAACTTCAAACATCAAACGAAAGTTACAAAAACTTGAATGTCGCAGTTTATGTAGGTAATGGTTCAGTAGAATTTCCGTTCTACATTCGCGACTACCTTGACCTTACTACAATAGGTCAGGATGTAGTAGATGGTAGAACGCTTTCAGCGAACTATCAACAAGTTGCTGACATTGATATGAGTGTCGCAACAAGTGCTTGGAACCCTATAGGTACAGGCTCAACAACAGGTTTTACAGGTACCTATAATGGTAACGGACACACTATTTCAAATCTTTCGATTTTAAAGAGTGGTTCAACTTATGCTGACGAAAATACTCAATTTGTGGCAGACACTATTGAAAATGCAGGTTTGTTTGCTCTCGTTGGCACAAACGGTGTCGTAACTAAATTAAATTTAAGTAATGTTACGATTGATGGCGCCTTCGCAAATGCTGGTGCAATCGCTGGTGTGTCAAATGGTAGAATTGAATTTGTCAATGTAATTGACTCAGTTATTAGCAACACAACTTCAACTGGTTCTACTTACACTGGTGGTGTAGTAGGTGCAGTGCTTGCTTCATCGAATAACACTTCTTCGTTTGTTGCACGCGTTCAATATTCAGGTGTATCAAACACAACAGTTAGCGGTAACTCATTTGTCGGCGGTCTTGTCGGCGGAGCACAGGGCGGATTCATATTCAATTCGTTCGTAAACGGCAATATTGCAAGTAGTTCTGCTGATGCCGTTATCGGTGGTGTAGTTGGACAAATTGCAAATGTCGAAAACGAAAATAATATTTACCGCAACGCAGTTGTAAATAACTACGCAGTTCTTAATGAAATTAACATTTCAGCAAACAGCGACTTCGGTTATGTAATAGGTAAGAATATCAATTACGGCGCAGAAACGAACGCTATTTTAAGACCTAGTAGCGAAGACGAAACCTTGAGTTCGTACAACAGAATTTTAGGTAACTTCTACCGCGCAACTGATGGCTACACTGCAATTTCAGGTCAAAACGATGTTATGGATGCGTACCTTGCATTCCCTGTAAGTGAGGCAGTGTTAAAAACTGCACCTTCACAAGAGCAAATTGACGGCATTATTTCAAGTGGCACGGTTGATGCAAACCTTGCTTATGTAGGTTATAGCGTTCTTGGTCAGTTCGAAGGTTGGAACTTTAACGACCTTTGGACAATCGATGCTGACACCAACAACGGATACCCGATTATAAGAACAAACGCAATTCCTGTATCTGATGCAATTTATGACGAGTTTAACCAAATTATCGTGTCTGGCGAAGAAGCACTTAAACGCGCGTTCGAAGCAGACTTTGCCGACGACGGAGAGTACAACAACCGTTATATAATTGATACTTCAATATATCTTAGAGAAGTCTGGACTCCTATCGGTTCGCAATTATACCCGTTTAATGGTCAATTCATCGTAGTTGCAGATTCAAATGGCAACATGCCTGTAATCTACGACATGACCGTAAATTCAAGCAGTTTCGAAACAAATCGTTTCGCTAGTGATTCGGGCGATTCTGCTCAACTTGCCGCAGCAAATAGGGAAGTTTACAGCGGTTTCTTTGGATACATCGGTTCAAATGGTCTTGTTCAAAACCTTACTATTGAAGGCATGGACATCAGCACAGGTCAATATGTCGGTACAATTGCAGGCTACAACGCCGGTACTGTAATTGATTGTAAAGTTCTTTCAAGCGCACAAACAGACTATGCTGGAATAAATCTTGACAAAGAAGCAACAGTTTATGTCGGTGGTATTGTCGGTGTAAATACTGGCACTATGACAGGTAGTAGCGCAACTCTTAATATCACAGTTGCTGCGAATACTGCATACATCGGTGGTGTGGTTGGACAAAACAACGGTAACATTGCAAATGTGTCATATGATGGTGTTGTTTACAACGGCAACTACTCATACAACATCAATGTTACAAATAAGACAGGTACCACCAAATATGTAGGTGGTATTGCGGGTGACATGACAAACGGCACAATTTCAAACAGCACTTTCACAGGTAGAATTAATGCTCCAACTAGTGAAGGTACAATCGTTGGTGGTATCGTTGGTCGTTACAGCGGTAGCATTGCTACAACAACTCCCGCAGTTACAAAGAACAGCGCAACAAACATTAATATCACAGGATACCTTGCAGGTGGTTTAGTTGGTCAACTAAATGTAACTTCAAGTTCGGGTATCGTAAACAATGTTGAACAATCATATTCAACAGGTTCAATCTATGGTAACCGCGTAGGTGGGCTTGCTGGTGAAATTTCACGCGGTGGCGTTATAAATTGTTATTCAACAGCAAACCTTAGTGGTAGTGTAATGGCTGGCTTTGCTGCAACGATTGCTTACCACAATTCAGGTGAATATGGTCGCGTATCTTACTGCTTCTCAAATGTAACATTTGATAACTCAGCAGGTAAGGCATACGCTGAAACAGAATCTGAAGTTTACGCACTTAACTACTTCTGGGATTCTAGCACAAAAGTAGGCGGCTATGTAGAACACTGTATACTAAATTCTGCTAGTGGTGGTGAGCGTCATTCAAGTTCTTATGTGTGGGGGCCTATTGATTGGGATAAACCAGACGATGGCTGGAAGAGTGATAGCGATTGTAAAAACATCAACACATTTACAGAGCGCGGATTTGATAGTTCTATTTGGAACTTTGTCAGCGGTCAATACCCAACGCTTAACATGAACTAATTTGCTTACAAAACAAACATTTCTACTAGATTTGACATTTAGTGGAAGATTGCAGAAAGTGAAATTTAAAAGAAGGCTTGTAATTAAGCCTTCTTTTTTGTTACTACAAGAATTAACTTACGAGAACACACTTGTGGATTTTTATTTAATAAGTATCTTCCTGCTACTTTTCACCTTTGTTATTATTTCACAAAAGAATATCAATTAAATATCGTCAACATTACGACCAAGCAGAAAGTCAGTAGTTTCACCTAAAGTATCTGCTATTAGCATAAGGACATCAAGCGACGGTTCGCGTTTTCCTGTGCAATAATTATTTACCACGCTTTGTGACATTCCTATTTTTTGAGCTAGTTCAAGTTGTGAGATATTGTTAATTTCTAATACCTCCCGCAACCTTTCAGCAAATTTGTTTCTTTTCATGCTTATATTATATGAAATTATGAAATAAAATACTTGACATATGGCTATTAGCCATAGTATTATTAAAAGAAATAAAAAGGAACAAATCAAATTTCACAAGAGTATTTTTCTTTTTGTATTAGTATTGCAGTTTTGTGTGAAATTTATTTTTGCATAAGTTCTAAAATTTATTTAGAACACTTTGTTCCTTTTGAAATATTTTGTAAAAAAATGGTGTAAACTATAAATAAATTTTAAAATAGGAGTTATTAAATGGCAGTAAAAGAGTTTTTAACAAAGTATAAGTTGTACACAATTCTTGCCGTAGTCCTTGCTGCTTTAATCGCGGGCGGGGTAACTCTCGGCGTTCTTCTTTCTCGCGACACCACACCGCCCGCTGACGCGCTTGATGCTAATGTGTACATAATGGCAGACGGCACCGTAACTTCTGACAGTGATTACGACTTTGCTCTTGATATATATTATTCAAGTGAAAGTGCAACAGTCTGCCGTCTTGATAGCGTAACCCGCAATGCTAATTCCGACGCCACAACAATCGTCATCCCTGAAACCGTAACCATAAATGGCACTCCTCGTACAATTACTACTATGTATAACGGAAGTCTTAGCAGTGGAGTATTTTATCCAGTTCGTTCTATTATAACAGAGGTATCTTTACCCGACACTATTACAAATATAGGAAGGTATGCGTTTTACGATCGTTCAAGTTTAACTTCAATAAATATTCCCGATAGTGTAACCAGCATAGAAGGTTATGCGTTTTACAATTGTTCAAGTTTAACATCAATCAATATACCCTCCAGTGTAACCAGCATAGGAAGTGAAGCGTTTAGAGGTTGTTCAAATTTAACCACAATCAACATTCCAGACAGCGTAACCAGCATAGGAAATTCTGCGTTTAGAGTTTGTTCAAGTTTAACAGCAATAGAAGTAGATGAAAATAACCCAAACTACAAAGACGATAACGGAGTATTATATACAAAAGACGGAACTGAATTAGTAGTATGTCCCGCAGGTACAACTCTCACAGAATACAATATACCAGACACAACTACAACTATTGATGGTTCTGCGTTTGGAGGTTGTTCAAGTTTAACATCGATTACCATCCCAGACGGAGTAACAAGTATAGAGAGTTATACATTTTCTGGTTGTGAGAATTTACCGTCCATCATAATACCCTCCAGTGTAACCAGCATAGGATGGTATGCGTTTCAAGATTGTTCAAGTTTAACCATAATCACCATCCCCGACGGAGTAACAAGTATAGAGCTTGGCACATTTGATGGTTGTAGTAGTTTACCGTCCATCACAATACCTGATAGTGTAACCAGCATAGAAGGTTATGCGTTTGAAGGTTGTTCAAGTTTAACATCAATCAATATCCCCGACGGAGTAACCAGCATAGGATATTATGCGTTTGAAGATTGTTCAAGTTTAACATCAATCAATATCCCCGATAGTGTAACCAGCATAGGAGAGTGGGCGTTTTACAATTGTTCAAGTTTAACATCTCCTATAGTAATACCAGACGGAGTAACAAGTATAAAAAATCGTACATTTTATAATTGTGAGAAATTACCGTCCATCACAATCCCCGACAGCGTAACCAGCATAGGAGAGTGGGCGTTTTACAATTGTACAAGTTTATCATCTCCTATAGTAATACCTGACGGAGTAACAAGTATAGGAAGTTATACATTTTATGGTTGTGAGAATTTACCGTCCATCACAATCCCTGATAGTGTAACCAGCATAGCATTGTATGCGTTTTACAATTGTTCAAGTTTAACATCAATCAACATTCCCTCCAGTGTAACCAGCATAAGAAGTGGTGTGTTTAGATATTGTTCTGATTTAACCAATGTATATTTTTATAACGATATCACCTCAGATATTTTAATGATAGACACATATGCTTTTAGTAATGGTAATTCCAATGTAACATACTGGTTTAAGGACCAGGCAAGTTTAGATAATGCAATTGCTATTGATACAGCAAGTTCTAGTAAATTCACAGGCCCCTCAGACCACTCAAACTTTAAACTCATGGAATGGAATGTATCAGTAAACTGTAATGAAAACTTTGGTACTCTCTCATACACCGAACCTACTTCAATCACATACGGCACCGAAATAACAGCAACAGTAACCCCTAACCCGAATGCTGAATTTTTATACTGGGAAGTATATTATTATCAAGGTGGCACACTAAAATCTAGCGAACAAGTAACAGACACAACGGTTACTTACACAATCACCGAATTTGGTAATTATATTTTCAACGCAGTATTTGATGTAGACATCTTCATCACCTCAGAAAGTGGGGGAACGGAGTTTGATATAACCCGCGAAACGAATGACGGGATAGTATATACCTATTCAATAAAGATGAAAGACGGTTATTCATTAAACCGTATTGCCTTAATCTCAACAGA
>CALWEW010000034.1 GCA_944377415.1 uncultured Clostridia bacterium | reverse complement strand
CTAAAACCTGATAATTTACCGTTTAATAGTGTGAAAATCCTATTTGTTACATCTCGTAATGTTGAGTATGAGTAGTTACTGTTATATGCGTGTGTACTAGGGCGTGTTGTATATTGCGATACTATAAATGGACTTCGCACACTTGTTATTGTTGCACCTGTTCCTGAATCATTTGCATTGAACATACTAACAGTATAACTTTTATCTAACCAAATTGTTAAATAGCCATTCCTTAAATACACAGCCTGCCAATACAGTGGTATGTCTGTGTGAGGTTCATTGTTTTCATCTACAAAATACCCCATCGCAAACTTGATTGTGTTATCATCCGTTCCACCATCGCGCGATACGATATCATGTGCCTTGTACCCTGTATCACTTGCTGTATAACTATTATAATTAATCGCGTTTAACAGCGCATTTACCGCATCGACATTTACTGTTAATTTTCCGTCGCTTCCTGTTGTTGTGTTGTATATGTTCTGCGATAATGTGGTTACATTTGTTGCAGTATCTTTTAATGCATTACCTTTGTTAATCTCGTTTAATACAATTGCGGTGATGCCGCCAGCAAGCGCGGAAAGAACGAGAATGCACGAAATTACTATTGCTGTGATTTTAAGTTTAATGGACATACCTTTAACCCCTAATTTTTTCGATGTAAATTTTCAATAAATGCACATAACAATTTTATCAAATGTTAGTTAGAATACACAGTACTGAACTTCATAAAGTAGCAAGTATTAGTTTAAATAATAGCAACTATCTATTTAACATAAAACCTATGTTATAGCGATAGTTTACCACTATTTAGTATTAATATAACACAATAAAAAACAAAAAACTTACAATATACAAAACTGTATCAAAAATTTTAAACTTTTTTACCTTTTATTTGATACATATTTGTATTTTTGGCTAAAATAAAGGCTTTTTACTCGCCAAAACTATTAAAAATTTTTAAAGAGCCTAGATACAAATTTGAATTAGGAATCTAATAGACCACACGGAAGGCAACAATCTATAAGCAACTTGCTAATAAATGATTTTTTAAAAAGCCACAATTGTTTACAAACGCACATTTTCGCCCGTTTCGGCGTTTTGATACATCACCCAATAGCCCTCGCCATTTGGGTCATCAAGATTTAACGGCAACCACTGACAATAGTCTACCAGACTATTAGGAGGTGCTGTACTTCGCGACTGCGCAGGGATTCCATAACAAAGGTGCGTAACTTCTGCACCGTCAAAAAGTTTGCCTAAAATATAGTGCTGTGAGCCGTCATCAGAATAACTAACACGCACCCATTCAGTGTTTTCGACCAAATCTTCAAGTTCTTTAAAATGCGGAAAACGCGAAAAAAGTTCGTCTAGTTGGGGCTTTATCAATGAATAAAAACTGCCACTATGCTCAGAGTCTAAATTCTCGTTTCCACTAGGCTTACTTGATGTTTTGTCACTTTCATCGATTTTTTCGGAATCTGAATTTTCTGTCAAAGGATAAATATTTTCTCTATGTCTAGGTGTAACACTCTGGCTTTCACTTATTTCTCTCAATTCATTAAAATCTTCTTCATTACTAATGAGGCTATCGAGTTCGGCATCACTTATTTCACCGAAAAGGTCATCATAGGGCGCGTTTCCACCTGCATTTTGCCCGCAAGCAATGCCCTGCACAACATTATCTTTTATATATGCAAGGAGAACGGTTATGGAGTCGCTCGCAGGCGCATTTACCATTTTGAATGAATAGTTTTGTGTGTCGTCAACATCGGTGTATATATATTTTTTGTCGCCGATTTTGACAGCCAAACACACGGGCAATATGTCGTCTGGAATGTTAAAAACCTTTAACAGTCCTGTCATATTGCCCGAGCCTAAAAAAGAAACAAGACCGCGAACAGACTTTGACTCGGTATTTCTAAAATCTGCGATTTGTGTGATTATAATATTTTTTGTAACCATTTTCACTCCTTCGCGCTTTCGCGCTCAGTCGAATTTTAAATTTTGAATTAGGAATTAAGAATTATTGCGCACTTTGTGCGATTACTTAATTACTAATTAAATAATGCACAGGCAATACATTAACTACTAATTGCTAATTTATTTACGAGAGTATTATATTACTATACCTATAAAAATGTTTCATGGAATTTTGTCTTTAAAAAGAAAAAAACCGCTAAATCAGCAGTTTTTTGACAGTATTTAGATGCTTGTGCGTTCTTTTAGCGCATCTTTTAATTTTATAAAATCTACTTTTTCAAGCGTTTCTGCACGAGCAGTTGGAGAAATATCACATGATGTCAAAACTTCATTCGCCTCATCACGCGAAAGCGAAAACGCAGACATTAGATTATTTGCGAGAGTCTTTCGGCGAAGTGCAAAGCACCCTTTTACAACTTTTGAAATCTCGCGAATATCATTTCGAACGCTTGAATTAATCTTAATCGTAATTACGCTACTATCAACATTTGGGCGTGGCGTAAACATAGTGCGCGGGACATCTCGAGTCTTTAAAACGGTGCCATAAAGCCCTAGAATGACAGACAACGCACCGTAATCTTTCGTATTAGGTCGGGCGACAATTCTATCCGCTAACTCCTGTTGGAGCATAATAGTTATGCTTTCAATCGGCAAGTTATTTTCAATTAAATAAAATATTATCGGCGTAGAAATGTAATATGGTAGATTTGCAACAACCTTAAAAGGTTTGTTATCAAATTTCGCGGCAATGTCTGCGGGAGCAATCTTCAAAACATCGCAAAAGACGACCTCGACATTTTTAAACTCTGCTAACTTCTCGTTTAAAATAGGCTGTAAAGTCTTATCAATCTCGATAGCAACAACACGCCCATTCGTGCTTTTTGCAAGTTCAACAGTTAGTGCTCCCGCCCCCGCGCCTATTTCAAGGACATTGTCATTTTCGCTTATTTCTGCATCACGAACTATTGCACGCAGCAAATTCACATCACTTAAAAAATTTTGCCCAAACTTCTTTTTAAAATTAAAGTCTTCCAAACTTACCTCCTAACCTATCAAAAAAAGCAAACGCGTTTTCCGTTGTGATTTTATCGACTTCGCTTGGCTCTATCCCTTTTATCTCTGCAATTTTATCCGCAACAAGCGCCGTGTATTTTGGCTCGTTTGTAAGGTGTCTAAAAGGTTCTGAGGTCAAATATGGAGCATCAGTTTCGCACATAAGCCTATCTAACGGAATAATCTTTATAGCCTCGCGCAAAGCATCGCGGTGCTTAAAGGTAACTAACCCCGTAACCGAAATAAAAAGTCCTAAATCAAGCAAGGTTTTAGCGATTTCACTGTCCCCTTCAAAACAATGCACAACCCCGCGCTTTACTAAATCTCGATTTTCGCGAACGATTTCGAAAAAGTCTTGCCACGCATCACGCACATGAAAAATAATCGGCAAATCAAACTCGTGAGCGAACGCCATTTGTTCGGTTAAAACACAATGCTGCAAATCCTTTTGCTCCATACCATAGTGATAATCAAGCCCGATTTCTCCAACCGCAACGACACGCCTATCAATCAAATTCTCACGCAAAAAGGAACGAACATCATCATTAAATTCTGTGCAATTCTCTGGGTGAATACCGAGAGCGCACGCAACACGAGAATTATCTGCGACTTTTAGCGCAGACTGCATAGACTCCAAACTATAACTCGGGCAAATAACCGCGCCCACTCTGTCATGATTTAGACCCGCTAAAATCTCGGGCAAACGCTCAGTTAACTTTTCATGATTAATATGTGAATGTGTATCAATAAGCATTTTAAACTCCTTCGCACGCACCTGCGCGCTCAGTTGAATACAGTTGGTAGAAATTCCTAATTCCTAATTTGTAAAAAGTGTACCACACTCCCTTTATTTATGCAATCATATAAATTAAAAACTTTTCATACCTTATACCATGCGCAAGATTTGGTTTTTTATGGTATTAGCCAGCCTTATAACTTTGCTATTCTTTGACCCCGAAGACAGTATAAACGCAATGATGAATGCTGGTGCTGATGCGGTATCTCTCACAATTCGTCTTCTCGGTATTTATGCTGTGTGGCTCGGAATTATCGCGCTTGTAGATGCGTGTGGAGTATCAAACAAATTAGCCTCTCTCCTCGACCCTATTATCGACTATTTATTTGGCAAGACTGACAAGGACACAAAAAAATACATTGCCTTAAATATGTCTGCTAACATTTTAGGTATGGGCAACGCCTGCACTCCAACAGGACTAAAAGCAATGCAAGGTCTGGACAAGCAAAACAATTCCCTAACCGCATCGACAGCAATGATTATGCTAGTGGTTATCAACGCAACTAGTATCCAACTAATTCCTACCACCATTATAGGACTTCGACAACAGTACGGCAGTTTAACTAGTAGTGACATAATTTTACCGACAATTATTTCAACACTTGTTTCCACGCTGTTAGGCGTAATTTTAGTAAAGTTTTGCGACAAGTTCATGAAAAAGTGGAAAAGCAGAAAAAACGGCAACAAATCAAATTTTTTAAGCAATCAAAAGCACAAGACTGCGCAAAACGATATGCATAGCACCTTGCATAGTACTTCTAAAAACTATAAAATGAACAAAAGTAGTATCACTACAAGAAGTACAGAAAAAACACAAAAACCCGGTATAGAATTTAAGGATAAGAAAAATTGAGCATAAGCGTTTTTATCACACCCGTACTAATAATTGCGCTATTAATTTATTGTGCAAAGAAAAAAGTCAACTGCTATGGCACTTTTGCAAGTGGAGCGAAAGGCGCTATTCAACTATGCCTTGATGTTCTTCCCTTTTTAGTCACCATTTTTGTCGCAATCCAACTATTTCGCATAAGTGGACTGACCGAGTTTACCGCGAATTTGCTTGCGCCTGTTATGGAAGGAATCGGCATACCAAAAGAACTAACAGAACTAATGATAATCCGTCCTTTTAGCGGAAGTGGAAGTCTAGCAATGGCTGAACAAATCTTTTCAACCTACGGCCCAGATAGTTATATTTCGCGCTGCGCTAGCGTCATTATGGGAAGTAGCGAAACAATATTCTATGTCGCTACAATTTACCTAAGCCAAACAAAAGCAAAACGCCTGCTTTATGCGATTCCCGTGGCATTAATCGCAACCCTAATGAGCAGTATAGTCGCCTGCCAACTCTGCAAAATTATGTAAAAATTTTTGACAAAAATTCATGCAAGTGTTAGAATTTATTAGGATTAAACACCTAGAAATTATACCTCCACATTTTAACGCCTATAAACAAAAAGGAAAGAAAAATGGCAGAATATTACAACATTACAAACGGAAATATACAACCACGATTTTCCGCAAGTACATCATTGCAAGAATTAATAGAAAAGAACAACGATACACAAATTATTTTAAATGTGCGCAACGACGAAGAAAATTTAGAAGAAACACTTAGTACACTTTTCTCTACTTTACAAGGCACAAAAATAAAATGTGAATATATAACAATAGAATATGACGAGGACTATATTGACGACCCTAAAAAGCTTCAACAACTAGAGCGTTTGGCAACACTTTCTAAGGAAAAGAATGTCAGCTGCTATATCAACTTAAACGACACAAGTGCTGAAGCATGGAAATTTTTCGTCGCAAAGGCCGAAGTCGATAACTTTGTAAATTATATCAATAATATGACATTTGAAGAAAATGGCGTTCAAGTTCCACTCTCGCCTGCTGAAAAGTTTGTTGCCGTATACAGTTACGCGGCAAATAGAATTTATAACGAAAGCGAAAATTTTTTTAGTGAAGACATGCGAAACTGGGTCGGAGTTCTAACAGGTAACGAAGTCATTTGTTCTGGATATGCCTCACTTTTAAAGTGTTTATGTGATAGGGTCTTTGATAAGAATGAACTTATTTGTGTAGCACATAGTTCTAATGTTTTTAAAAAAAGTGATGGTGAACTACTTGGAGCACATGCAAATAATCTTATATTTTTAAAAGACGATAAATACGGAATAAACGGTTGTTACTATGCAGATTCTTGTTGGGGTTCTCCAAAAAATGAAAATGGTGATACACACTATGAATTTTGTCTAATTCCTCTAAACAAAATTGCAGAAGACAAATTTTGCACATTCGAGTTTCAGGAAAGCGCATTATTATTTAACCAAAATGATGATAATGATAAACTTTCAAATGGTCAAAAGGTTTATGATGCACTATATTCTAGACTCAATCTTGCCCCACCAACCGTAGACCGTCATTTAGTTCACGAACAAGCTAATGCCGCGCGCGAGCAGTACTTAGAAAAATCAAGAGCAGATGCAACGGAAAAGCGAAATCTTTGTTATGAAATATTAACAAAAGAAAAAGAAGACAGTGAAATGCGAGCACTGCTTGAAACCCCTTTACTTACTAGGGTACCAAACAAGGAAAAAGATAAACACACAGAATTTGCTGAAATTGAACTTTATTTAGATGATTTAAATATTAATTCTCTATCAAATTTAGATAAAGAAATCTTACGAAAATACAACTCGTTTTATAAAGCAAATACCGAAATTTTTGATAACTTAAAAGAACGAGCAAAGGCAGTCGGCCTACAAGTCGAAAGCACTGTTGAACAAGTTGCTATAGATTGCGCTTTACATAATGAACCAAAAACAAAATATTTTGATGTGTTCGACAACGAAAGAGAGTTGCTTCAAAAAGCACGCGAGAATATCATTAATACCATCAATGACCATAAATCCTATATCAACGCCCCCGAAATAGACAAACTTGCTTTCTATAACGGTTTTAAAGCCGTAGCACAACTTCGAGGCTTGACGGACGAACACGCCATCACAGAGTATGCAGACAAACATTTAAAAACAAAAGAACAAAACGATGAAAAACGATTCGTCTCAAATGAGAAAAGTTCAGAAATCTCTCGCTCAAATTAGAAATTATAAAAAACGCTCTCAATTCTTAAAGTATAAAAACTTGCAAATTAAAAATAAAAAAGTGTGTTGTTTCTTAAACACGCTTTTTTATTTACTTAAAAACCACTATTTTATTTAAAATATATCTTTTGCTACTACTCAATTTACCAAAAACAGTTTTTGATTATGCACTTTCGTTCTCTAACTTCGGCTGATAAATACGGAATTTGAGTTTGCCGAGTTCGATATCGGCATCAACTGTAACTTTTGCACCATCGCTGAGTTTGCCAGACAAAATTTCATCTGCAAGTTTATCTTCGATTTCTTGCTCAATTACCCTACGCAAAGGACGAGCGCCATAGTCGGCGGTATACCCTTTTTGCACGAGATATTTAAGCGCATCTTCTGTGAATTTAAGCTCAATATTTTGCGCCTTCAACTTCTTTACTACTTTTGTGATTAGCAATTTTGCGATGTGTGCAAGTTCAGGTTTTGAAAGCGATTTGAATATTACAATTGAATCAATACGGTTTAAAAACTCAGGTCTAAACATGCCTTTGATTGCTTTGTTTAAAATTTCGCTCGCCTCTTCATCGAGTTTAGCAATTTTTTCCTCGTCTTCTTCTTGCTCGTATTGCTCCCTATTCTTTTTGTATTTCGAGTCGCTTACTCCCGCGTTACTTGTCATAATAATAATGGTATTTTTAAAACTTACTGTACGCCCGTGGCTGTCTGTAAGTCGCCCATCATCCATAATTTGAAGCAAAATATTAAACACATCAGGGTGCGCCTTTTCAATTTCATCAAACAATACGATTGAATATGGCTTTCTGCGAACTTGTTCAGTGAGTTGTCCACCGTCATCATGACCTATATACCCTGGAGGCGAACCTATAAGTTTGCTCACTGAATGTGATTCCATGTACTCACTCATATCAAGACGAATAATTAGATTTTCATCATCAAACATTGCTTCGGCAAGTGCTTTGCTTAACTCCGTTTTACCTACACCCGTTGGTCCTAAAAATAGGAATGTACCTATCGGCCTATTAGGGTCTTTTAACCCAGCACGAGCACGGCGAATTGCCTTACTAACCGCAACGACGGCTTGGTCTTGCCCGATTACACGAGCGTGGAGCAAGTTTTCAAGCCCCATCAATTTGTCGCGTTCAGTTTCAGTAAGTTTAGTAACAGGAATGTGTGTCCACGCACTCACAACTCGAGCGATGTCGTCAAAGCCTATGCTTGCCGAACTTTCATTTTTCTTGAAATCGTCTTGCATTTTTTCGATATCAGCGGTTACTTGTTTAATTTCTTCACGAATTTGAGCCGCTTTTTCGTAGTTTTGCGCTACGACCGCTTCTTTCTTATCGTTTTCAAGTCGAATTAATTCTTCTTTCTTCTCTTTTAGCGGTGTAGGCACGGTCGCCCCGCTAACTTTTGCGCGGCTGCTGGCTTCGTCGATTAGGTCGATTGCTTTATCGGGTAGACTTCTATCCATGATGTAGCGGTCGCTCAAAGTTGCAGCAGCTTCGATTGCTTCGTCAGTAATCTTTACATTGTGGAAGGCTTCGTAACTGTCGCGCAAGCCCTTTAAGATATTAATCGTCTGCTCTACTGACGGTGGATTAATCATAACAGGTTGGAAACGGCGTTCAAGTGCTTTGTCCTTTTCAATAAATTTGCGGTATTCGTCAGTAGTTGTTGCGCCGATTGTCTGCAATTCACCGCGTGCAAGATACGGCTTTAACATATCCGCAGGGCTAATTTCGCCTTTGTCCCCACCTGCTTGCGCAAGAGTATGCAATTCATCAATAAACACAATAATGTCTTTGTTTTGTGTAATTGTTTCAATCGCGTTTTTGAGTTTTTCTTCCATGCTACCACGATACTTTGTACCCGCCATCAATGAACCAAGTTCGAGAGAAAAAATTGTCTTGTTTTTAAGCAAATCAGGAACATTGCCATCAACGATTGCGCGCGCAAGTCCTTCGACAACGGCAGATTTACCGACACCTGCTTCACCAATAAGCACTGGATTATTTTTCGTCTTACGACACAAAATTTCAATCACGCGCTCAATTTCGTCTTCACGCCCGATTACTGGGTCGATTTTGTTTTGCTTTGCTTTAAGAGTTAGGTCAGTGCCGAGTTCAAGTAAGTTTTTAGGAAGAGTACTGCCCTCATTTTTAACACTCTCTACACTTTCCCCGCCCTCACCTTCGTCAAATGATTCATTGCGAAGCGCATTCAACACATCATATTTTAGCGTATCAATATTTAGATTGAACCCGCGCTCTAGCATGGTAACTGCGGCGCTTCGATTTGTAGCAAGCATCGCAAGCATTACATGTTCTGTTCCGACAAAAGTTTGTCCAAGTCTTGCTGAAATTTCTTGACTTGCACGCAAAATCTCTTTTACAAGCGGAGTCAAATCAATTTCGTTTTGGTCAAGGCTCGGGCTTTTTTGTACATTCTCGTCAAAAAGTTGCAAGTAACTTGCCTTTGTAACCCCATATTTTTTTAATATTTTACTAGACAAACACTCTTCAACTGAAATGATACCAAAAAGCAAGTGCTCTGTACCTAACTCCATATGTCCGCTTTGCAAGGCTAATTCACCTGCGTTTTGTAGTGCTGTGTCTACAAGTTGTGTAAAACCGTTATTTTGTGAATACATTTTATTTACCCCCTTTTTCGCCTTTGTTTTTGCCTTCGATATTGTCAATTTGGCGCTTTAATGCCGCAGCATCTTCGTAGCGTTCTTCGTTTACGGCACAACGCAAACGCTCACGCAAACTGTCGACTTCGCTCGCTTTCGGCAGCGTCGGCGCACGCTTTAATTTGACTTTTTCAATAGGTGCAGGCTTTTCTTCGTAAAAATTTTTTAAACTAGGCTCAATAAATGCCCCCAGATATTTATAGCACTCTGGACAATTTAGTCGACCTGTTTCGAGGAAATCTTTGCTAGTAAAACCGCACACAGGACAAGTCGCCACGCGCTTTGACGGTTTCTTGCGTGCAAACATTACGGGAAAGTCGAAAAATTCGCCAATCATAGGCTCGATTAATTCATCTAAGCCCTTTTCTTTTGCAGCGCAATCTGCGCAAAGGTGTTGTTCTGTGCGCTCTCCATTTATTTCTATCCATGTTAAATTTGTTGCGGGCTTGCCGCATTTATCACAGTAATACATAAACCTATCTCCTTTTATTTAGTGTAATTTCTTGTCTATTCTTGTATTTTGTTTAATTATTTTGTAAATTCTTGTTGCTTTTTGTTAATTAATGTTTACGCTTCTCGATTTTTTAATTTGCATTTTGCCTATTTTTTAAAGTAATATTAAATTTATAACTTTCGCACTTGTCAATCGCTATCACTCTTTTTTGCTTTGTTCTTCATTATAATTCTTCGCAAAATCTGCGCACGCAGTCTGTTTTCTAGTTTAAAAGGATTTGACAATGCTTGCGGGCTAATAGCCGACTTTATCACATCACCCTGACAATCTTCCATAAACTTTTTTTCGATGAGTTCGTCAACTATATAGCATGCAGTTCGAAAATCAACATCACGATTAAGCCTATCAAGGATACCATGTAGCCACACAGAATTATCTTCGTCTGCACGCATAATCGTGATATAGCCCCCGCCCCCGCGCTTCGATTCGGTTAAAAAACCGCGTTCGTAGTTAAATCTGGTTGATAAAACATAGTTAATCTGGCTAGGAGCAACATTGAAAAAATTTGCAAGTTCATTTCGGCTAATGTCAAGATGCTCATCATCGCCTAAGTTATCCATTATAAAGGCTTCTATCATATCCGATATATTAGACACACTACCACCCCCTTAACGCAAAAGCACTCTTAAGTGCTCTTTGCACGAATTTTGAATTAGAAATTAGGAATTAGGAATTATGGAGCGCTAGCGCGCAAGCCCTTAAACTAAATAATGCGCAAGCCACGCATAAACTGCTAATTGCTAATTAATTAAAGCACACTTTGTGCGGTTATCTTAATTACTAAGGAAACCAAAGTCCAAACTTCA
Source organism: uncultured Clostridia bacterium (assembly GCA_944377415.1). GTDB lineage: Bacteria > Bacillota > Clostridia > Christensenellales > UBA1242 > UBA7867. Next base: position 1,855 of record CALWEW010000034.1, on the reverse strand, counting down.
CTTTACGCTTGTTTGACTTTCTTTGACCTTTATTATACTACTATTATATGCAGTTGTCAAGGTTTTCGCACAAATTTTCGAAAAAAACTAAAAAAATTTTTATATTGCAATTTTTAGAACAAATGTTTGAAAAACTATTTACTTTTTTCCTTGTCTTATATATAATATATATGAATGAATTAGAAATAAGCCAATCGTACTAAGCGCACTATAATTCAAAAGCAAAATTCAACTGAGCGTAGCGCACGAAAGGAGTAAAAGATGGATAGAGTTATTTTACATTGCGATTTAAACAACTTTTATGCTTCTGTTGAGTGTGTCCTGAACCCAACTTTATGGACTAAGCCCGTAGCAGTTACAGGCAACCCGCGCACGCGACACGGAATAATTTTAGCAAAAAACAATGTTGCAAAAAAATTTGGTGTTAAAACCGCTCAAACAATTTGGGAAGCAAAAAAACTCTGCCCTAATCTTATCTGTCTCCCACCACAGTTTGAATTGTACCAAAAATACAGTAAGCAAGTGCGCGAGATTTACACAAGGTTTACAGACAAAGTCGAGAGTTTTGGCCCAGACGAATGCTGGCTTGATGTAACACATTCACAAAAACTTTTCGGCAGCGGTGAACAAATTGCAGACACCCTGCGAAAAACCATTCGAGAAGAAACAGGACTAACGATTTCCGTAGGCGTATCATTTAACAAATACTTTGCGAAACTCGGCAGTGACCTAAAAAAGCCCGATGCAACAACGGTCATCACGCGAGAAAATTTCAAGGAAAAGATTTTTGACTTGCCTGCCGATAACCTTATTTTTATAGGCAAACGAACTTTCGTCAAACTCAATCGTTTAAATATCTTTACCATCGGCGACCTTGCGCGCGCAGACGAACGAATGTTACACGAACATTTTGGCATATTAGGTCCACAATATAAACGAATGGCAAGCGGTGGCGATATTTCAGAGATTTCGCACGCAGATTTTTTAGATAAAGTGAAATCAGTCGGCAATGGAATGACCGCAGTCCGCAACCTTGTTTCTCGTGAAGAAGTCGAAACAATGGTTTTGACTCTTGCTGAAAAAGTAACCTACCGCATGCGTGCACTAGGGCTTGCAGGCAGAACTGCTCATTTGAATATTCGCAATAGCGACCTATCTCACAATTCGCACTCAATTACGAGTAAAACAGCAATAGACAATGCAAGCGATTTCGCAAATATGTGTATGCAAATATTTGATACTTTTTGGAAAAGTTCTGCCCCATACTCTATTCGCTCGGTTCGCATAAGCCTGTCAAATCTTGTGAATGTTCACGACACGCAACAAATAGACTTGTTTGAATTTGAGAAAAAAGAAAAACTACGAAAACTCAATGAAAGCCTTGATAAAATCCGTGATAAATACGGATACTATGCCGTACGCCGAGCAAAGACTATTGAGCGCGACTTTATAAATTATTACGAAGTAGACGAAGAAGAAAACCTTGAAGAAGAATAACAACAAATGAAAACTAAAAATATAAAAAAGCACTAAAAAGTGCTAATATTTTTTAAGACAAAAAAGACAGTGAAAACTGTCTTTTTGTCTTTTAAGGAACTTTTAATTTTTATCTTTAAGGAGTTTTATTTAAGATTATTGCTACAAAATTTTTGTGTAGTTACTTTTATTTTTTATTAAATCTCTTTGTTATAATATTTATTTTTAGCAAAGTTTTTGATTTTATATTTATGGTTAATTTTATAGATAGAGTTTCATGGTACTAAGAGTATCACGGTACTACTACACATTTTGTGTATAGGTACTATTTGTTAATTGATAAGATGATTATTTCTGCTAATTATTTAAACGGCGGCTG
>CALWEW010000033.1 GCA_944377415.1 uncultured Clostridia bacterium | reverse complement strand
TCGCCACGCCATAGATACATGTTACAATAATAACAAATTTGTCGCTCTTAATGAATTGTTTAACTTAAAAATTTTTTTTTCAAACGACAAACCAGCAAACGGTGAATTTATCGCATTAATTGAAGACAAAGTAAAACTAAACAGAAACCGCGAAACATTTATAAGAAAACGCAATTACTTTTAACAAATAGGTACTATGCATGTGCATAGTACCTATTTTAGCGTATTTTTATATGATTTTTATTGATTTTTTAATATTTAAAAACAATTTATTTAAATAGATTAAATCAAAATACAAAATATTTTTACTTATTTTTTTGCGTTTTTTCTGTTTTATTTTTCTTCACGAGTTCAGGTTTATTCTCGCGGAACCAATCAACAGTATCAAAAAGCGTATCTTCTACAGGGCGCGTAGTATAACCTAATTCCTGTTTCGCCTTTTCATTACCAAAATTTGCATTTACATTTAGCGTATACAACGAATATGCCGTAAACACAGGTTTTTTGTGAAGCGTGCGATAATAAAGATTTGCCAGCGGAACCATCATTTTTATAAACCAAAGAGCAATTTTATAAGGTAATTTTTTGCGTTTTAATTTTTTATTTAAAATGCTTAACATTTCTTTCAGTGTTACATACCGCCCAGAAAGTATATAGCCTTCGCCGCTCTTCCCTTTCTCCGCTGCAAGAATTATGCCATTTACCACATCTCTCACATCTACGAAATTATATCCGCCCTTAACATATGCAATTAATTTTTCATTCATATAATCAAGAATTACTTGCCCTAATTCACTAATTTTATAGTCATTTGGCCCTATAACACCAGACGGATACACAACAACAGCATCAATTTCGCCAGATTTCGCCTTTTCTGTTACATACTTTGTAGCGATTGCTTTCGTTTTGGCGTAATTTCCAACCAAATTTTTATCATCAAAAGTCGTTGGTTCAAGCAGAACTTTATCCTTTTCAGGCTCAATTATATGCACACTACTCGTATAAACAAGGCGTTTAACTCCGTTTTTAATACATGCATCAACTACATTTTTAGTGCCATTAACATTGACATTGTATATTTTTTCATATGGCACATCAACTATATCAATAAGCCCCGCCAAATGATAAACCATGTCATCTTTTTCAAAAAAACTAAATAAAAACTCGCGGTCCGTTACATCACCATATACGATTTCAACATCTAAATTAGCAATAGGAGTTAAATCTTCATTTGGCAGAACAAGTGCGCGCACCTTTTTACCACGCGCCAGCAATTCACGAACCAGAACATTACCAATGTGACCTGTCGCACCTGTTACCACACATTTCTCCATATTTTCTCCCTTTTTTTATTATATTTTAAACTTTTTTTAAAATTTTATTATTAACGAGAATATAATTCCAAAATTTCTGCTCTTTTATTAAGTTTTATGCGCTTCCTATTTACTTCGTAAAATGGTTGCAATTTTTCCAAATCTTTTAATCTTTGTTGCTTTAATTTTGAATTTAATTTAATTCCATATGTTAAATCACAAATTCTTCTATAAATCGGGCTTAAATCGCACCTTTCTTCATAAAGCATACCAAACTTTGACATGGCTGCTGTATCAACACTCTTTAAAACCATGCTTTTTATTTTCTCAAAGTCTACACGAGGACTTCCAGCCAAAATAACCTTACTCATCATATCTTTATCAGTAAGAATTCTATTTGCAAGTTTAGTAAATGTCTTATCATCGAGACAATCACCTTGCGTTACTAATAGGTTTGCTAAATCATTATTAGAAATCATTTCAACAACATTAGGATGTTTCATTATTTCATTTAAAGGAAAAGAATCCATTTTTTCTGCAATTTTTTGTGAAATCTTTCTGTAATCTACCAAATGATAAAATTGATTTCCTGCCTCATTTTTATTCCACTCTGCCTTGTAATCTTGAATAGCAGCAAGCGTTTCATTTATATCATCGCCTTCTAGCGCATTTTTTACTCTTTCTAAAACTCTATCATATTCACTCATTTTTCTTCTCCCTTTATTGCGATTCTTACTAAAAATGTTAATTAATTGATTAATTTATGAATATTTAATTCATAAAAATCAAGAAATATCATTTTCACAAATTCTAATACTTTTAAAAAAATATGTCAAGATAAACTTCTCTTAAACGCAAACATTTGATTATTATTTTAATTTTATGATATAATATTGTGTGTTAAAAAACAAAATTTATTAGAGTAATTCATTAAAAATAAAAGGAAGTAAAATGAGCACAATTAACTTTTTACAAGATTACAGACTTTATGATTTTTTCACAAATAGCAATAAAATTACATTATTCAAAGATGGCGAAAATCGAGTATACGAAAAAGATACCGATGAGTTTAATGAGATAATGTCAGCATTTACGGATATGATTTATAATTCTTTTGAGATGCCTGCATATGGTGTAAGCCTTCACAATGAAACTGTCAAAGCAATGCAAAATGGAATTTGGATAAAATTTGAATTTCCCGAAGAACAAACTCACAATGAAATGCCTTTCAATGCTCTCCTTATAAATGTTGTTCCCGATTATGAGGGTTTTAATCTAATCCGCGAAATAGACGGCGAATATAAAGGGCGTTGCTACTATCTAAATTTAGAAAACAAAGACATGAGCGGACTTTACTCAACTTGCGAAAATATAAAATTTAAAGATTAAAACATTAGATTTTAAACCATTTAAATTAGCAAAACTATGTTTACGCCACTATTTAATACGCATAGTATTCAAAATTACGCACATAATACCATATTTTTATATGCATAGTATCAAAAAATAAATAAAAAAGACACGGGGCTTCCCGTGTCTTTTGCAACTGTATAAGTAAGTTTTCGTTTTATTTTTTAATAAATTTAAGACTTTACATTTTAAATTAGTTTGCAAAGCAATATTTCACAACTTATTTAAAATATTTCACAATTTGAAGACAATTAAATTTATTACATATCCATTGCGCCCATGCCATTAGGGGCTGCGGGTTCTTTTTCAGGCTCGTTTGCGATTATGCACTCGGTCGTCAAAAGAGTACTTGATGCGCTAGCCGCATTTTGTAATGCCGAGCGAGTTACTTTTGTCGGGTCGATAATACCCGCATCAATCATATTTACATACTTATCGTTTAAAGCATCGTAACCAAAGTTTGTTTCAGTGCTGTTCAAAATCTTGTCTACAACGACACCGCCATCAATTCCGGCATTTTTGGCAATCTGGCGTACAGGAGCCTGCAAACTTGTCATGATAATCTGAGCACCGACTTTTTCATCGCCGTCAAGTTTATCAATAACTTTCTTCACTGCTGGTATTGCACGAAGCAACGCAACACCGCCCCCGCAGACGATACCTTCTTCAACAGCAGCACGAGTAGCGGCAAGCGCATCATCAATACGCAATTTCTTTTCTTTCATTTCGACTTCAGTTGCGCTACCTACACGAATAACAGCAACACCGCCAGCGAGTTTTGCAAGACGCTCTTGCAATTTCTCACGGTCATAGTCGCTTGTGCAACTTTCAATTTGCGCACGAATTGCGTTTACGCGGTCTTCAATTTCTTTACTGCTACCCGCACCATCAACGATTGTAGTCGTATCCTTTGTAACTACAACGCTACGCGCGCGCCCCAAATCTTGAAGTGTTGTCGTGCCAAGCGAACGCCCGAGTTCTTCCGAAATCACATTACCACCTGTAAGAATTGCGATATCTTGAAGCATTGCTTTTCTACGGTCGCCAAACCCTGGTGCTTTTACAGCAACGCAAGTAAATGTCCCGCGCAACTTGTTAATGACAAGTGTTGCAAGCGCTTCACCCTCGACATCATCAGCAATAATGAGCATTTTAAGCCCTGATTTTACTACTTGCTCTAATAGCGGCAAAATCTCTTGCATATTGCTAATCTTTTTATCAGTTATAAGAATTACAGGGTCATCAAGGACGGCTTCCATTTTTTCGGTATTTGTGCACATGTAACTGCTGGCATATCCGCGGTCAAACTGCATACCTTCGACAACATCAAGAGTTGTTTCCATTGTCTTTGCTTCTTCAACAGTGATTACACCGTCTTTGCCGACCTTTTTCATCGCCATGCCGATGAGTTTCCCGACTTCAGCATCGCCAGCCGAAATACTAGCGACTTGCTCGATTGATTTTTCATCTTCAATAGGTTTGCTTTGCTTTTTCAAATCATCGACAACGGCATCAACAGCCTTTTTTATTCCCTTTTTAAGTACAATCGGGTTCGCACCCGCAGCAAAATTGCGCATGCCTTCTTTTATAATTGCTTGTGCAAGAACGGCAGCAGTAGTCGTACCATCGCCCGCAACATCGTTCGTCTTTACAGAAACTTCTTTAATAATCTGCGCACCCATGTTTTCAAAAGCATCAGGAAGTTCGATTTCCTTCGCAATTGTTACACCATCATTTGTAATGAGCGGGGTTTGAAACTTACGGTCTAAAACGACATTGCGTCCCTTTGGCCCAAGCGTAACTTTTACCGTGTCTGCTAAAACATTCACACCGCGCTCCAATTTTGCGCGCGCATCTTCTCCTGAAATAATTTGTTTTGCCATAAAAATCATCTCCTTAATTCAAGTAATTAATTAATCTTTAATTTTACCGAGAACATCGGACTGAGAAAGTATCACATACTCCTGCCCGTCAAATTTAAATTCGCTACCAGCATACTTTGGATACAGAACTTTATCCCCAACGGCAACCTGCATTACTGTAGTTTTGCCGTCAACAGTATCACCCTTACCAACTGCGATAACTTCGGCAATTTGTGGCTTTTCCTGACTGTTATTAGGCAAAATAATTCCGCCCGCCGTAACAGTTTCGGGTTCAATCGGCTTTATGACAATTTTGTCAAATAATGGTTCAATTTTCATTCTATCACCTCGATTGTTTTCGTGTCTAGGTATAGGCGCGAAAGCCCCACAAACTTAAATCAAGCATTCATGCCCTTGTTTGCGGTCTTTCACCTATGCGTATATATATTTTATCACAAAATTTGTAAAATGTAACACACGTGGAGCGATTTTTTTGCAATTTTTTGTATTATCATACATAAATTTTAATATGGAGCCAAAAAAGCCCTATTTTGAAGTAGTCTTGCTCGGTGGAGCAAAAACACGAAATCGCAAAAAAATCACTATAATACTAGCAACTTTTGCTATTTTAATCGCGGTTTTGGTTATTTGTGTAACACTTATTCATGTACTTTCACCCGCAATAAAGAGCCACGACTATTTTTATGTTTATATAAAAACTGATGCTATAAACGCAGGCGAAGCCGAAGAAATTGCAAACGACTATCGCGTGCGTGGTGGAGCAGGTATAACAGTTCAAATTGACGGCGTTTGGTGCGTCGTTTTATCGCTATATAAAAACGAAAGTGATGCCAACACTGTGGTTACTCAACTTTCAGCGCAAGATATAACGGCAGGAGTTGAAAAAATAACAACGCCCACACCGAGCGTTGCTAACATGAATGATGCGCAAATTGATATAGCGCAAAATATTTATGACCATTATTTACAAACAATCGAAACTCTGTATGATATATCTGTCTCTCTTGATGAAAACGCCATGACAGAATCGACAGCGCAAGTCAGAGTCAAGCAACTTGCACTCCTTTGGCAGCAACGCACTCAAGACCTAGCAGGGCAAATAGGAGTTAGCGGTTCAGATAGCATGACACACCCGCTTATTGGTGCATACACCATTTCACTGCAAATTACAGGACTTCTTGATGTACTTGCTAGCGAAAATAGTTATACGGTAAACCTAATCACCTACATGAGCCTTGTTCGCGAAACAACTTTTCAACTAGCGGAGATAACACTATAAAGGGCGGGCGTTTAACAATTTTGCAACAGCAAAATTGTTCGCGCGCACCAGCGCGCCGCGCTTGAAAAGCGCAAACGCCCGCCCCTCTTTTTATAGTCCCCAAATAAAAGTTGCGATAGTTACAATACTCATCATAACTATTGCCATGTACAAGAAGATATTATCAGCCGCGCGCGGTTTTCGATATTCGTCAAGTTCGCTATAAATCATCGTATTTAATGGACTGTTTCCAAGTTCGCGTTCAAGATGGCGAAGTGGCAGTCGTCCACTATCAACCTTATCCTTCAAATCATTAGCCGATGCCTTGTTAAAAAGCGTGAGAAGTTCGAGTTCATTATTAAAATTAATTTCACGCTCCATTTCTGTGCCCTTTACAGAATTGTACAAATTGCGCTTAAACTGCTTGAACTTTGCTCGCTTGTTTTCTACATATAATTTCGAAAGACACATCGCTACCAGCACAAGCACAATACAGATTACAAGGAAGGAAACCAACAGCGAAACAAAAACATTTGAATTTATTAAAAAGTTCGAAATACTATCCATCAAGCCACCGCCGAACCAATCATACGCGCTGGCGTAATCAAGATATACGGAACAGAAATTTGATGTCGCATGAATTATCATAGCAGGCCATATGCTTCGAGTTATATAAACGACCGCCGCAAGCACAAGCCCTACGACAAACGCGTATCCAAACTGCACAATATTTAAATGCGCAAGCCCAAAAAGTAATGCTGTAAGTAAAATTCCGCGTTTTAAACCATTATTACGCATATTTCCGAGCATTAACCCGCGATGCGCCGTTTCTTCACAAAAGCCAGGCAAAAAGACCGTAGAAACAAGAGTTAACAAAAAGGCAGCCCAAACAGGAAGTTGCGTAGTTACGCCCGCCCCACTCGCAGAGTAGCCAAAGAATGAAAGCAGTGTTTGCCAAAAGGACGACACATAGACAATGACGATATACATCAATACGCCTAAGCCAAGCGAAACTAAAACCGACACAAAAGAAACCTTTTTAAAAAAGAAACGCTCTGTCGTTTGTTTAAAGGTCTGTTTGGTAAGTATTTTCCACAGCAAAAATGGTATTCCAGCAAGTGCAAAAATCTGCACAAATACGGAAAACAGCAAGTCATTAAAAATCGGGTCGAGTTCGGAAAAAGCGCCTGCATTCCAAATAATTCGCAGGGCGATATAAAGGACTATCGCTATGAAATACACGAGCCCAGCATAAAAAACTAGTTTGTCTTGAATAAATTTATTTTTCATATTTTACTAAATTACACCAAATGAAATTAATGAAAACAAAATCAAAAACACAACGCCAACAATTATAGGAGTAATAAGCAAACGATTACGCGCGGGTTTAGGTAAAATTTCTTGCGTGTCTTGTGGGTCATTTTCAATTAAGTCGCTTTGAGTTACTTCAACTTCACTAGAAACTTCACTTAATTTCGCGTTTTCCTTTACTTTTTTCTTTTTAAAATTGAAAAGCGCACCCTTATAACCATTTTGTCTTCTAAAAAACCAAATTACAAAGTAAATTAGCAGAGCAGCCCCGAGCACGCAAACAAGCGCGATAATTATTTCCCACCACACAAAAGGGGCTCCACTATCACGGAAGAAGTACATTATAAATAGTGCGGTTAAATTGTTGCAGAAGTGCATTATAATGCTTAACCAAATATTGCGAGTGTAATACACAATAAGCCCAAAAACAACACCGAGAATTATAGTATACGGTAACTGTTGCAAGTTCATATGCATTAGGCTAAACATCAACGCGCTAAAACCTATCGCAGTAATTGCACCATATTTGCGCAAACCGTTTAACACAAGTCCGCGGAAAAGAAATTCTTCACAAATCGCAGGAATTAGAGCAGTAGTAAAGATTGCGAGTATAAACCACCCTGCCGTATCAAACGGCATTGATAGCGAATCACTAAGATTATACCCGATGAGCGCAAGCAATTCTTCCCAAAGGCTAATAATCGGCAAGAAGAGGAAAACGCACACAACGCCCAGTAATGCAACAATTAAGTAAAAATACCACGGCGAAGTTGTTTTTGCGCCTGTCGCACTGACAAAATCTACATTGCGCTTGTAACTAATTAACCACATAACAAAGAAGAAAGAAAGTTCAGTTAATACACTCGTTACCACTAAAAAAGCAGTGCTGTTTGCAAGTCCACTTTCTTCACCCGCGATTGCAGCAATAATTGAAGCCACAATCGTAATAATCAAAGGCGCGCCCAATCCCCATATAGCACCGAGCGACGAATGTTGAATGTTATATCTATTCTGCATTTAAAGTCCTTTTTTCATTTATTTTCTTATTTTATCAAATAACGCCCATTTATTCAATCAATTTTTGAAAAAAGTTGCTTTAATTTGCAAAATCTTAGTTACTGAGTTCTTTTCCCCCGCGATATTCTATTTATGCAATACCTGATTATTTGATACACTACGGCAAGGACAATTACGGTCATCATAATTGTCATAATTAAATTAATGTATTCTTCAAGAGTAAAGCAAAAAAGTGCAACAAGGCTCGAATCAATCGTATTTGCTACAGTCAGCGCAAGCAGCGAGCGAGGCATATCAAGTCTTAACACCGAGCAAAGAGCCGCCGCCGTCCACACCCCAGATAACGGAATCGGCAACGCACAAAAAATGAAAACTATCCAAAATTTACCCCAAGAATAAGTTTTTGTTTTATCTTCATTTTTATGTTTTTCGCGCTTATATTTTCGAGAAATAGTACTATGCATAGTATTATGCACATGTTTTTGCGTATTTTTTTGAGAATTTTCGCCGAATTTTATTGATTTTTCTTCATTTTTAATACTCGGTGGGTTCGCGCCATATTTGCTTGATTGCGATACATGTTCGCCTAAATACTGCTTTTCGTTTTTTTGCACAGGTTTTGCCGATTTATTTTCTTCAACCTTAGTATTTTTTATTGCCTTTTTCTCGTTGCGTTTTAAGGCATTTATTGCTTTCTTCTCATCACGCTTTGCAATTCGTATACGGCGCTTTTCGGTCTGCTTTGCAAGCCATTCAATAACACGCGCATCACAAACATCAAAAAAGCGTTTTAAAAAAGGAATTTTTTCAAGCAATTTTCTAAACGGTAAAAAGATTGCCACAGCAATAAAACTAACAACTATTCCCCCGAGTGTTGCTGCAAGCCACGCCATTTCTGCACTCAAAGCAGCATCGCCCCAAACAGCAGTACTCATCACAGCAGGAATTGCCCCTTTTGTTTCAAGAACAGGCACCATCGCTAACGCCATGCCCACAAAAAATACAAATACCGAAGAATAAGCCATATAATACTATATTAATTTTTTATTTCAATTATTTATACACCATATAAAATATTTTCTAATTTTTTATTCCTGATTTTAGAATATGATTTGCTTGACAATAGTTTTAAAGTATATTATAATTGAAAACACTTGCAGGTATAGTTTAGTGGTAGAACACGAGCTTCCCAAGCTTGATGTGAGAGTTCGATTCTCTTTACCTGCTCCAATAACAAAAAAGCACTTTTGAATTAAGTGCTTTTCTTTTTTAGGTTAATATAAATTTGTCTTTTAAATTTGGAGCATCATGTGTAATTTATGCACCTTATAATTAAGTATGAATAATGCAGGTTTTAATATAACGCACAAATGAGAAAATATTTCTCAAACACAATTACTTTTCAAAATCTGCAACATACGCGCAATTATACTGCATATAGCCGCTAATTTTTGCGGGTTAGTTGTCGTTTTATTGCGTTTCGTCTGTGTTTTCGGTTGATTCGCTTTCAGTTGTTGTACTTGCAGCTTCGTCTGTCGCAACGCCTTCACTTTCTGCATTGTCTGTTGCGCTCATGCTTTGAGTTTCGGCATCTGCTTGTGCGTTATTTTGATTTTCGCTTTGAATATTTTTAGCAGCATCAACTGCGCTTGCATTTTCTATATTCTCGGCATCTTCGGTGTTCTCGGGGCTTTCTTCGTCATCGCCAGCAACGGTAGCAATACTTGCGATTGTGTTTCCATTGCGCAATTTCATCATTCGAACACCTAACGATGTGCGGCTAACTTTGCGGACATCGCTCGATTTTAGACGAATTGTCATACCATTATTTGTGATGAGCAAAATATCATCATTTGGCTCAATTTGCCTTAATCCAACGAGTTCGCCCGTCTTTTCGTTAAACTCACCAGCACGCACGCCCATTCCACCACGCGATTGCAGACGATAATCAGCAATATCAGCGCGCTTACCAAAACCTAATGAAGTAATTGTCAAAACTTCATTTTCAGGCTTTACGACACACATATCAACAAGCCTTGCGCCATCGTCAAGGTGCATAGCCTTTACACCGCGAGCCGTACGCCCAAGCGGACGAAGTTTGCTTTCATTAAATCTAATGCACTTACCAGCGCTTGATGCAACCAAAATGTCATCATCGCCTTTACTCAATTCGACTTTAATTAGTTCGTCACCCTCGTCAAGCGAAATCGCGCGCTTGCCGACTTTCATGATATTAAAGAATTCGCTTACAGGGGTCTTCTTTATGAGACCATTACGCGTAACCATGACTAAATAGCCTTTGCCGTTTGAAGTGTCGACAAAGTTTTCTTCATCGGCATTCTCTTCTTCGATTTCGCTTTCAATAGGTTCAAGTTCATTGAAAGCGCTTTGCTCTGCAATTTCAGCGGTATCATCATAAACGGCACCGTAATTTGTCTTATTTGCAAGCATTTCATATGGAAGCCTTATCATCGCGCTAACTCGTTCGTCTTGATTGAGTTGCAGCAAATTGATAATCGCACGCCCTTTACTCGTTTTACTGCCTTCGGGAATTTCGTAGTTCTTGATTGAATAAACTTTCCCTAGATTTGTAAAGAAGAGTATGTTATCGTGCGTGTTTGCAATAAACATGCGGTTTATATAGTCATTGTCCTTTGACTTGTGTGTCGTAATTCCTACGCCACCGCGGTTTTGCGTGTGATACTCAGAGAGAGCCATGCGCTTTATGTACCCTTGTGCCGTCATGCTAACGACCATGTCTTCTTTTGCGATTAAGTCCTCAATGTCAAAGTTGCCGATGTCGTGACTAATTTCAGAACGGCGCGGAGTATTATATTTCTCCTTAATTTCAGTAAGTTCTTTCGCAATAATTGCAAGAACTTTGTTCGGGTTGTCCAAAATTGATTGACATTCAGCAATAAACGCACGCAAATCACTCAATTCTTGTTGCAATTTCTCAACTTCGAGAGCAGTAAGGCGCGAAAGACGCATATCAAGAATTGCATTTGCTTGCTTCTCTGTGAGTTCAAACTTACTGCACAAGTTCGCTAGCGCATCAGCACGCTCTTTACTACTTTTAATTACATGAATAACTTCGTCAATGTTTGCGAGCGCAATAACAAGCCCCTCAACAATGTGCGCACGCTCTTTCGCGCGTTCAAGGTCATAACGAGTACGTCGAGTAATAACTTCTTTTTGGTGCTCTAGGTAATAATAGAGCATTTCTTTAAGGTTTAGTACCTTTGGCTCGCCGTCAACAAGCGCAAGGAAGATAATTCCTGTGCTGGTTTGCAGTTGTGAGTGCTTAAACAAAAGATTTAACACAACTTGCGGGTTAGCATCGCGCTTTAGGTCTACAACTATGCGCATACCTTGACGGTCGGACTCTTCCTTAATATCAGCAATTCCTTCAATCTTTTTATCGCGCACGAGATTAGCCATTTGCACGATTAATTGCGCTTTGTTTACTTGATAAGGAATTTCAGTAATAACGATTTTTACGCGATTGCCGTCATCTTCAATTTCAGTACGCGCACGCGTGATTACTTTTCCGTGTCCAGTTTTGTAGGCTTGTCGAACACCCATACGCCCCATAATCAGCGCACCTGTTGGAAAGTCAGGGGCTTTTATATAGGTCATGAGTTCGTCGATTTCAATATCAGGATTGTTTATAAGTGCGATGACACCGTCAATTACTTCACCCAAATTGTGTGGTGGAATTGCGGTAGCCATACCCACGGCAATACCGTCAGCACCGTTTACAAGCAAGTTTGGATAACGGCTTGGCAACACAACGGGCTCTTGCTCTGTGTCGTCAAAGTTTAATTTGAAGTCGACCGAGTCTTTGTCAATATCACGAAGCATTTCCGAAGCGATTTTACTTAATCTTGCCTCTGTATAACGCTGTGCAGCGGCGGGGTCGCCGTCAATACTACCAAAGTTACCCTGCCCATCAACAAGCGGCGCGCGCATTGTGAAAGGCTGCGCAAGGCGCACAAGTGCATCATAAACCGCCGAATCGCCGTGCGGGTGATATTTACCCAAAACATCACCGACGATACGAGCGCATTTACGATAAGGCTTGTCATTATAAAGACCGAGTTCGCTCATGCTGTACAAAATTCTGCGGTGCACGGGCTTCAAGCCATCACGAACATCGGGAATAGCACGGCTAACATTAACCGCCATTGCATACGAAATAAACGATTTTTTCATTTCACCAACTACGGGAGTTTTGATAATGCGCGTGTTGTCGATTTTGTTTTCGTCAACAGGCATCGGCATATCAGGTGTCGTCGGTGTTGAATTTTCTTTATTTTCCATAATATTTTTTCCTTAATTTTGTTTTATTATTTTTTTGTTTTTATTATGGCGAAAAATTTTTGCCTTGCAAAATCTTTTTCGCGGATAAAAGTGCGTAGCCGCACGGGCAATTTTTTATCAACTGTTTATTGCCACTTTTGCCACTGCGCGTGGCGTGCGGGGAATAAAATAACATTTCCATTGTTACATTAATCCGTCAGCCGAGAGCCCATCACCCTGTCTACACGGTACCACGCGGCTGGCTTCCTTTTAGGAAGGCTGCCCCTTGCCGATACGCCTTCGGCGAGCGCGTTATCTCTCTATTTGGAGTGCGCACACGCACCGCGGAGCGTTTCAAAGATTTTTACTAATTACTTTTAATTAATGCTCACGCAGCGCCTTAACTGCTAATTGCTACCTTGAGCGTTAGCGAAAGTCCGCCGCTAGAAAGAGTAATAGACAAGTGAACGGTTCGCGGCGGCTCGACAAAACTAGCAGTGATATG
>CALWEW010000032.1 GCA_944377415.1 uncultured Clostridia bacterium | reverse complement strand
AAACGCCTGACCTCCTATACTTGTTACACTGTCTGGTATGTTTATTGTGGTTAAACTTGTACAATCTCTAAACGCAGACCTTCCTATACTCGTTACTCCGTCGGGTATGTTGACTGTAGTTAAACTTGTACAATCTCTAAACGCATACTCTCCTATGCTGGTTACACTGGAAGGAATTGTGATGGACGGTAAATTATCACAACCATAAAATGTATAACTCTCTATACTTGTTACTCCGTCGGGAATTACTATAGAAGATGTTAAACTTGAACAATTGTAAAACGCCCACCTTCCTATGTTGGTTACACTGGATGGAATGTCTATCAATGTTAAACCTGAACAATCTCTAAACGCATAATGTCCTATACTGGTTACACTGTCGGGAATGGTGATTGTAGTTAAATTCGGACACTGATAAAACGCATACCATCCTATATTTGTAATAGTGTTAGGTAGAGTTACTTCTGTTATAATAGAACGGACAGGATAAAATACTCCACTGCTAGAACTACCTGGACTATTCATCGTAGTAATCGTGCGGGCGGTGCCGTTTATGGTTACGGTTTCAGGGATGACGATAGTTGTGGCGCTGGAGGTGGAATTGCGGGTTACACTATCAAGGCGGCAGACTGTTGCACTTGCACTTGAACTTGAATAATATATATCAAGTGCGTAATCATAATTATCCGCAGAAGCTACGGTACCGTCTGCCATTATGTATACATTAGCATCAAGCGCATCAGCGGGCGGTGTGGAATTACGCGAAAGAAGTACGCCGAGCGTTACTCCGCCCGCTACTAAAACAGCCACGACTACAGCAAGAATTGTATACAACTTATATTTTGATAAAAATTCTTTTACTGCCATTTAAATAACCTCTTTTTTTATTTTAAATAATAATGTTTTAAGTTTGCAAAAATAGCGCAAGTTAAGTAAAAGCTTTAAAACGGTAGTTTACAAAAACAAGTGAAAGACAAATATACACTTAATAAAATTATTTTACACCATTTTTTTACAAAATATTTCAAAAGGAACAAAGTGTTCTAATAAACTTTAAAGTATCAAAAAACAAATTTTTAATTCAACGCGCTAGACTAGCTTTTGAAAACAAAACTTTATCGAAATTTAAATAATAATTTGAAGAATAATGTAACAATTTGTAGTATTTTGTCGAATAATTAAATAAAACCACTATTAGTATATCATAAAATAATTAATAAAATTCGTTTGGAACAGTTTGTTCCTTTTGAAATATTTCGTTTAATTTTTGTTCATAATAGGACTATGAGTAAATTTGGTGAACGATTAAAAAACGAAAGAAAACTATTAAAAATGAGTCGCAGAGACTTATCATCACTATTAGGCATTTCTATTAGGACAGTTTGCTACTGGGAATCTGGGCAACGCGAAAGCGATTTTGATACATTGGTGAGAATTAGCAACATATTAGGAGTATCAACCGACTACCTACTCGGCAAAGAAGATTAGGTTATGTCCACCTAATATTTACAATTTACGCATATTAATGTCAAGATTTTCTGCGTATATATTGTATTAACAATTTTATTTTATTCATATTATAACTAAATGTCAAACAAATTTTAGTATTAATTTAAATATTTGATAAAAGAAATTAGTTATTTATTGAATATTTTTTTAATAATAACTTATTATACCTACATGAAAATATATGAATTAAGAAAAAACGCAGGCAAATCTCAAAGTGAAATTGCTAAATATTTAGGCATTTCACAAAGTAATTATAGCAAGTATGAATTAGAAGTAGTGATGCCTAGCATAGCTACTTTAATAAAACTCGCAGATTTTTATGGGGTTACTCTCGATTATTTATGTGGACGAAGCGCAACAAACAAATTAAAATTTTATAATGAAGACAAAAGAAAACTTTACGAAATTATAGAAAAACTAAATGATAAACAGTTACAAAATCTCACGGGATATGCAACTGCGATATATCAACAAAAATAAAAAATGGCACTAAGTGCCAATAATTTTTATATTGAATGATACAAATTTGAAATATTTTAGATTCTAAAAGCCAAAAAACTAAGTTTGATTTTTGTTTACAATTTTGTTACGAAGTTGTCCACAAGCGCCGTCAATGTCGTCGGCAATTGTTCTACGAATTGTAACAGATGTGCCGTGCTTTTTCAGCCATTCGGAGAATTGCTCGGCTTTTTTTCGTGTTACAGTTTTTAGTTCGCGCTCCTCAACTTCATTTAATGGAATCAGGTTTACATGTGTTGGAAAACCTTTTACCAGCGCCGACAACTCATCTGCGCATTCATGAGTATTATTTACTCCATCAATTAATGCATATTCAAATACTACCCTTCTGCCCGTTTGTTCAAAATAATATTTAGCGGCCTTCATAATCTCGGCAATAGAATACTTATTTGCTATAGGCATGATAGTTTTGCGGATTTCGTCATTAGGCGCATGCAGTGAAATTGTAAGAATAACCTGCAAACCCGCATCTGCAAGTTTATAAATATTAGGAACTATACCACAAGTGGATACCGAAATATTGCGCGGCGAAATATTTATGCCTTTTTCACAAGACACTAAATGCAAGAATTTTAACACATTTTCGAAATTATCTAGGGGCTCCCCACTTCCCATTAAAACAACATTCGTTATGGCGCGGTGTTTACCGAGTTTACCACCCAACATAGTATTTACTGTTAACACCTGTGCCAAAATTTCGCCAGCGGTCAAATTGCGAGCAAGTCCACCTAAAGTAGAAGCACAAAATTTACACCCCATGCGGCAACCTACTTGAGTAGAAACACAAAGAGTATGCCCATATTTATACGACATAAGCACACCTTCTATAATATTGCCATCACTCAAACGATAAGCAAATTTTTTCGTTCCGTCCTTGCTTTCTTGCGTTGTAATAATTTCAAGTGGAGTGTCGGCAAAACGGGCAAGCAATTTTTCTTTTAAATCTTTTGAGATATTGCTAATTGCTGAAATGCTTTTTCCTAAATTTATATTATCGTAAATCTGGCGAGCGCGAAATTTCGCTTCGCCTAACTCGTTTACGAGCACTTCTAATTCTTCCAAACTTAAATCTTGAATTATTTGCATAATTATTTATCCTTTAACAAATCAAAAATAACTTCTCGAGCGATTAAAATTCCCGCAATATTTGGCACAAAAGCATTACTAGAAATTAGTTCGCCATGCTTTTGTTGTGGTTGCTCTGTTGAGTATAAACATTTGACATTTTCTATATTTTCTTTTCTTAATTGAGTTCGAATAATGCGAGCAAGTGGGCATACTGTCGTTTTCGAAATATCAGCAATTTTTAGAGCAAGTGGGTCAAATTTTTGCCCCGTTCCCATGCAACTAATCACAGGAACACCTGCTTTTTTCGCGCGCCTTATAATCTCGAGTTTTGCGCTAACATCGTCAATAGCATCAATTATATAATCAAAATCGGCAAAATTCAGTTTACTGTCAACAGAAAATTTTTCGACAATTTTCGACACATTCAAGGTTGGATTGATGTCCATCAAGCGCTCTGCACATGCATCGACTTTATATTTACCAAGTGTGCTATGTAACGCAAGAATTTGGCGGTTGATATTAGATATTTCAATACAATCACAATCTACTAATGTAATTGCTCCAACACCACTACGAGCAAGAGTTTCGGCGACGCTCCCACCAACGCCACCTAGCCCAAAAAGCAAAACTTTTGCATCATTTAAACGCTTAAAATTTTCATTTCCAATTTGCAATACAAAACGCTGAAATTCTTCCATTTTTACACCTTTAAATTAAATAATTTGATAGCATTGTCCCGTGTAATTTTAGCAATTTTGTCGATACTACACCCGCGGATATTTGCTATCGTTTCTGCGACAAAATGAGTATTTGCAGGAACATTCTCACCCTTTCGAGCGAAACTTGCAGGAAGCATAGACGGCGAATCTGTTTCAATCAACAATTTGTCATCAGGAACTATTTTTGCAATCTCTCGAAGTTTTACACGACCTTTATAAGTAATATTGCAAGCAAACGAGATATAAAAACCTAATTCCAGCGCTTGCTGGCAATCAATTAAATCGCCGTTAAAACAATGAAGTGCGCCCTTTATGTTTTTGTAGTTTGTCAGTATATTGAAAAAAGTTTCAAAATCGCGTTTTGTACGCAAATGGATAGATACAGGAAGTGACAATTTTTCTGCCAAGTCAAGTTGTCTATGCAATGCTTCCAGTTGTCTATCATAGGGAATTTCATAACTTTCATCAAGTCCTATTTCTCCAATAGCACAAATGTTAGCGCGATTTGAAATAATAAATTTTTCAATTTCGTCAGTATATTCATTTGCAAACCCTGGATAAATTCCAAGAGCACAATAATATTTTGAATTCGACTTACAAAAATCAAGAGCCGAGCTGATTGTCGCCTTGCTATACGACAAAACTATTACTGCATCAATATCTTTTAAATCACTGTTTGACAAATTTCTTACATCAAACAAGTGAGAATGAGAATCAATATACACGACATACCGCCTTTTATGTATAATTATTCACTAATTTTATAACTTTTAGTTAATTTAACCGTTGAATTTAAGAAATAAGCACTATGATACATAGAATTTAACATGTTTCAAATATGATAACAAGAAAGCGAGATTTAAACTTGCTAAATCTCGCTCTACTTATTAACGAATCTTCAATTCTTTCTTTAATGCTCTAAATTTTTCTAAGTCTGTTCTTTCAAGATATGCAAGCAAACGCTTACGCTTACCTACAAGTTTCAAAAGACCAAGACGGGTGTGGTTGTCCTTAGGGTGTTGTTTCAAGTGCTCTGTAAGATAAGAAATACGAGCAGAAAGCAACGCGATTTGAACTTCGGGCGAACCTGTGTCCCCTTCTTTTCTACCAAACTTAGAAATGATTTCTTGTTTGTTCATGGCTTTACTCCTTAACTGTATTTGCCTTATTCAAAGTAATGCGCGGAGTATTTAACCGCAAAACTGTGAAATAAGGTATGAATTTATTTTATCATAATTTACTAATTTTGTAAAGATATTTCATCAAAAAACTTGCGTTTTTTATCGAGTATCTCATCGATACCAAAAATGTACTGACCAATATCATAAGTATTTTCGAACGATTTTCGTATGTTATGTAAATTTTTTACCACAGTTGTTGTCGTATCTGTACCACAACCTAATACAGTAGAGATATTCATTTTGCTATCTTCCATAAATTTGCATTTTTTAGAAGGAAGTGCATAGCCGACATTTTCAAAACACCCATTATCAACTTCAGTACAATATAGGAAATATGGCTCAAACCCAGCAGATTGTAATTCTTCGTTAGCAAATTCGAGCATGCGGCGTTGTGCGTTTATTGCCTCTTGATTTGTTAATTCGTTTGTTTCGGTATATTGACAATGCCTTGAATATAAATCAATACAGCTTGCGCCAAGTTCCAAAGCAAGTTTTATATTTCGCCCAAGTTGGAGTTCGTGCTCGTTTAGCAGCCCAACACAAAGTTCTATACTTAAATCGATACCATATGCAGCAATAAGTTTGTAATATTTTAAAACATCTTTAAACTCATACCTACGGCAAAGTTGCCTTAAAGTTACAGTATTAAATGTTAGCGCGTTTACTATAATTCGGTTTACACCGTGTAATTTAACGATATCAAGTTTTGAAGCAGTAATAAATTTGGGATTACCTAATTCGATGTTTATTTCGCTTAAATTATATGAACATAGAGAAAGTACTTTTTCAAGTTCGGGTTCATCAAGAGCGAGAACATTCCCAGTAAAACAAATTGCCTTTACAATATAACAACGCTTTTTTATAATTTCTCGCATTAAAGAAATTTCTTTAATGAGCGCATCAAAATAGTACATATACGCATCGGCATTTTTTGCACGCTGATACATGTTGCGCTTACAGTTCACGCAACGCCATTCACAAAACGGAAAGTTTACAACAAGCAGCACTTCATTATCATTACGAACAACTCCCCGCTCATTTTTTAAACTCTTTACAAGTAAATTTGCCTTTCGAAAATCGACATGTTTATCCGCAAACAATAAATCTTTCAATTCATCATAATTCATTTCGGGGGTCAAATACTTTGCAATTTTGTGTGTTGGGTATTTGTCGCGAAATTCTTCTGTCCACGGGAGTTTTGAAAAGTCTTTTGGCTTGTTCGCAATTTTGGGTATTCTTAATCTTACCATACGCCCTCAATATGATTTCATAATCAATTCAAGTTTATTATAAAATTGCGATTTCGTCAACTGTGTAGGCGTGGCACTTTTCATTTTTATTGAATAAAAACCCGTTTCATCTTCAATTTCAATTAAGTCAAGTTGCTTAAAAGTTTCAACGCAAGCAACAAACTGCACATAATTAATATCATGATACATGCGTTTAATCTTGTTATAATAATTAAAGTCATCAAAAGCAACCGTATTTAGTTTACTTGATTTTTTAAACATATTGAAGTACTCGCCAAAGGTTTTACGCGAAAGGTCAAGGCTTGCAAATGGCGAATAAACGAAAGGCGTTGCGTTCGGCAAAAAGACACGAGCGCGACTGTTAACGTTGAAGAAAACTATATATGCCTCATCAAGCACGCCATCAAGTAAAATTATTCTATTAAAATTTTTGAAATCATTATCAAGCGACGGACATAAACACAAAGTGTTATAACCATTATTGTTGGTTAAGGTCAAATATTCGTAACATACAATTTTAAATTTATCATTATAATTTTCAATAAAATCTTTATAACTTTGCAGAGTGTTTGCAATAACAAGCGTGCCATATAATTTACTATCTGTATTTTTTAGCAATCCAGCCAAATCTTGTTTGTTGTAAGGGGCAAATTTAGGATGTAATCCTTGAGAACTTAACGCTAGTTGCTTTATGTACTCTCCACCTATGCGCTCTGCTCCAATATTTGGAGAAGCAGAAATTTGCAAGCGTTTTACAATACCCTTACAACTTGCATTTCCTCTAAAAACATCGACCCACAACTCTGCAATACATTCTTTTTCACCGCTTTGGCTTGCCATGTTGAAATATTCTTCACTATTAAAGGCTAATAAATTAATATTTTTGAGTTGTATTGCTATATGCTTCGGATTCGACTTCATAGGAGCAACTGCCGCACGCTCAAATACTAAACGAAAAACTGGCGTAGGATTTTGGCATCCATAAGGTTCAAGAATTTCGAGTTTTTGCAAACGCTCTACACTAATTTCTTCTGGGTCTATGTCAAGGTCATAATTATAGTAAGGCGCAAAAAATTCTTCATCGTATTGTTCTTTTACCAAAGCGTTTAGTCGCGTCTTAAACTCGTCAATTTTATCTGGAGCAATTGTAAGTCCTGCCGCCATGGTATGACCGCCAAAACTCGTCAAAATATCCGAAAGGCTGCTCAAAAGGCTATGTATATTCATTCCTTCAATACTTCGACAAGAGCCTTTATAAAAGCCCCCCTCCTCACCAAGCAAAAATGTCGGGCGATTATATTCTTCGGCAAGGCGAGCAGCAACTATACCTAAAATTCCTATGCTCCAACCTTTTTTTGCTAAAACAATAACTTTTTGATTTGATAAATTTATGTTTTTTAGTTCAGCAATGCAGTCTGCATACACAATATTACATAAGTCTTGACGCTCGGTGTTGTATTCTAAAAGTTGAGAAATAATTTTTCTAATCTCGTTTTTATCTTGCTCAACATAAAGTTTCAAACTGTGATTTGCATCACCCATGCGACCTGCTGCATTAAGTTTGGGGGCAAGTTTAAAACTAACATCTTGACTGGTTAAGCGATTGCCTAGTTTAAGTTCTTTTGCGAGTGCTGCAATTCCGTCAGGAAAAGCAGATAACGGTTTATCAAGTCCATATGAAACGATTACGCGATTTTCGTCCACAAGCGGAACAATATCAGATACTGTAGCAATGGCACAAACGGGCATGTATTTTAATGCTGTTTCGCGATTTGAAAGAGCCTCCACAAGTTTAAGCGCCACCCCCGCCCCACACAACTCACGAAACGGATAGCGTTGATTTGGAATTTTTGCATCTATTATCGGACATTTCGGCAAAATCTCAGGGCAATCGTGATGGTCTGTTACTATGACATCTACACCCTTTGACTTTATATACTCAACTTCTTCGTAACCACTTATACCACAATCGACTGTTATAATTAATGACGGTTTAAAAGTATTTAAAACATAATTAACCGCATCGCGAGTAAGCCCGTAGCCGTCAGAGTATCGATTTGGCAAAAAGGTGTTTACTTTTAAGCCAACAGAACGGAAGTAATCTAACAAAATATAACTACTTGTAATTCCATCGACATCATAATCACCGAAAATCAATACATTTTCACAATTTTCTATCGCACGATTAATTCTGGCGACCACCTTATCCATTTCGTTAAATAAAAACGGGTCATACATATCTTTTATTTCAGGTTTTAAAAATTTTGAAACTTTGTCGTCGGTATCAATTCCACGCAACAAAAGAATTTCTGCAACATCGCGAGAAACTCCAAATTTGTCTACAATATGGTTTATATTTTTTTCTGTTAGATTTTCATTCTTTATTTTGCGTAATTCCATTTTAAATCCTTTAAAAAAACCTTCCCTTTAATAACGGAAGGCTTTTACATTATTCTTCTATAGGTTTAGCGACAGCATCTACAACTTGATTTTCTGCCATTGCCACTTCCTTTTCCGCCTTTTTCTCTGCTTTTACTTTTGCGCGTTGTCTAATACCAAATTTTGACGATTTGGACATCATCGCGGTCCACAAAGGCGCCGAAATGAAGATTGATGCGTAAGTACCAGCAATAAGACCAATTAAAATAGGAAGAACAAAGTCAGTAAGTTGTGAAATGCCTGTGAACAGAAGCAAGAACACTGAAACAATGGTTGTTATTGAAGTGTTTAGCGTTCTATTCAATGTCTGTCTTACGGACAAGTCTGCAATCTCTCTGTTTGAAAGTCCTTCAAGACTAGGCTTGCGCAAGTTTTCGCGAACACGGTCGAAGATAATAATCGTATTGTTAATCGAGTATCCTAACACAGTTATAATTGCAGCAATAAATGTGCTGTTTATTTCGATTTGGAAAATTGTAACACATGCAATCATAATCAAAACATCGTGGAATAATGTTAGCAGCGCTGCAATACCACTTAAAAACTCAAACCTAATAGCAATATACACGAGCAAGAACACAAGTGAAATCACAACAGCCAGCAAAGCATTTAAAAGCAATTCAGAACTTGCAGTTGCACTTTTAGTTTCCGCAGGTATTACTGTATACTCTGGGAACGCTTCCTCTAATGCCGCTATAATTTCATTATTAATAGTGGACATATCGTCAACACCTGCAAGGTTTTGGTACTGAATTGAAACCGAGATGTCGCTTCCTTGACCTTCACGCTGCGATTGAGAAATCGTAAGCCCTTGTTCACTCAAAATCTCGCCTGCTGTATTTACGATTTCCTCATATTGTTTGTCTGTTATACTTTGATTTGTTTGTACTTGAATTATGTTACCACCAGTGAAGTCCATACCGAGATTGAAGCCCATAACTGCAATCATTATTATACCAACAATAATAATTGCACCACTGAACATAATTACATATTTGCTCCATTTAGTTGGACTGAATTTCTGTTTGGCTTCGGCAAATTTATGCGAGTTCAACTATGTTCTCCTCCCTCTTTAAACTATATTGTGCGGCTTTTGTTGAATTAAGCGGATAGTACATATTAAGTAAGCCGCGAGTAACAATAAGTGATGTAAACATACTAAGCACTACACCAATTAGCAATGTAATTGCAAAACCTTGAATAGAACCTGTACCCAGTAGTGCAAGCACAACTGACACAACTATTGTTGTAATATTTGAGTCCAAAATCGCAGTCAATGCTTTTTTGTACCCTGAACTAATTGATGGCCCGATACGCTTGCCGCTTGCGTATTCTTCTTTTATACGCTCAAACATAATAATGTTTCCGTCAATAGCCATACCAATCGAAAGAATAATACCTGCAATACCTGCAAGAGTCAACTGTACGATAGGAATTGCTTGCAAGAAGAATAGCATCAAAATAACATAGAAGCAAAGAGCAATTGATGCCATAACCCCCATCATTCTGTAACGCCAAATCATAAATGCGAAGATAAGTAGCAATGCTACTCCGCCCGCAATCAAAGCGTATGTGAGCGCGTTTTCACCGAGTGTTGCGCTAACGACCGTATTTTCAAGAAGTGTAAGATTTACCGAGAAAGTACCACTCAAAATCTGCAAGGCAAAGTCCTCGGCATCGGCAAGACTGTTCATGCTACCAGAAATGAATGTCGTGCCACCCGAAATTGCCGAATTTACAGTCGGTGATGAAAATAACTCACCGTTAATAAAGATGTAAATCGAACTTCCAGTTTGCTGGCTAGTCAAGTCATAAAACAGTTGCGAACCTTCTTGGTCAAACTCAATTACAACACCATATTCAGAAGTGCCACTTGAAGTCTGCTGATAAGATGCGTAAACATTTTGAATATTTTGACCTGTTAAAACAGCTTCTGCATCTGCACTATTTTCACTCTTAAATTCGAGTTGCGCAGGTTCACCAATTAAGTCAAAAATCTGAGCAGGGTCAGAAACATCAGGGACTTCGACACGAATTCTATTGCCCTGCTGAATCGAGATTACTGCTTCATTATATTCCGCTGTAATTAGGTTAGAAATACGCTGTCTGGTTGCCTCTAACTGCTGATTGAAATCACCTTCACTATCTTCAAGGGCAGTTGCTTCGTAAACAGCCAAAACTCCGCCTTTTAAATCAAGACCGAGTTTTATCGAATTTGCAAAACCATTGTATGTGTAATGTGTTCCGGGTATATCAAACTGAGCAAAAGCAAGTACGATACCTAATATCAAAAACAAGCCTATAAAAATAAATCGTTTAATTGCTGTTGGTTTATTCATTGAGTAAACTCCTTGTAGATACTTGTCATTATAATATAAAACACTCGTTTAGTCAATTATTTTTAGTGCATTTTTTTAATTTCGAATTTGATTATTGCCAAAACAAGTCTTTTTTATTAAAAGAGTAATAAATTATTTTTTTGAGCCATACATTATAGTAAAAAAACGGAGGAATTTATGGAAAATACAACACTTGTAACAACCGAAAATAAAGGTAACAACATATTAGCAATGGTTAAGGGCGTATTCTGGGCCTTGTCTTTTTCACTTCTTTGCGTTTTGATTTTTGCGTTTATAATTAAATTTACAACTCTTCCAGAAAGTTTCATTTCGCCTATCAATCAAGTTATAAAAATTTTAAGTATCTTGCTAGGATGTTGGATTGCTAGTAAAAAAATTAAATCAAATGGCTGGCTTTGGGGACTTTTTATAGGTGCGATTTATACAATTCTTGCCTTTTTTGTGTTCTCTATTCTCGACGGAGAATTTCGCTTTACGCTGGACCTTTTGAATGACTTTGCTTTTGGTTCAGTTATAGGTCTTATTTCGGGCATTATTGCCTTTGCGATTAGAAAATAAAAAAACTTAAAGTAGCATGCGAAACCATGCTACTTTTATATTTCAATAAGTGTTTTATTATGTCCCATTTTTTGATGCGCTGTATATCTGCGGTGCATACATACACTAGGCTAAATTTCGAATAATTTTACTTCATTTAATACTATGATACTTTTAGTATCACAGTACCACTACACATTTTGTGTTTTAGTACTATATATTAATTAATAAATTGATAATGCGTAAATCACGGCATAATTCAAAATTTAAATTATTTTTGCGGTGGCGAAAATTATAGTATATCCCCTGTATTGTCTGTATCGTCGTTTATGTTGCCGTTGTCTATTGCTCCAAATACTGCAAAAATTTGTTTGCCGTTTGCTATTTCAAAGGGTATTCGGGCGCTTAAATGTGTTGTTCCTGTTAGGGTGATTTCGTTATCGTTTTCGTCTGTGTATGAGATAAACTCGCCGTCTATCATCCAACCTTTGAATTCATAGTCTGTGTATGCTTTCGCTATTACTATTACTTCGGTTAGGTTCTCGGTTGTTGTGTATCCTTGTATTCGAGCTTCGCCTATTGCACTTATACTAGTGCCGTCTGCACTTGTACTACCTGTACTAATTGTACCGTCTGCATTTTGGTATGCTACGGATACGGCTACTCCATTTAAACTTCCACTCGCTTTGAAGTTTTGTGCTGTGTCTGTAAAGTCTAGGTATATGATAAATGGACTCGTTGCGTTGTATACTTCAAGAACAAAACTGTTACCTGTTGTGTTTGTTATATAGTGAACTGCGGTGCAGTATTCTTGCCCGCTAATGTATCCGTCTATTGCGGATACTTTATTATAGTCTTCTTCGTTTGGAGTACCACTTTGTATTACTGCTATTCGGTCTAAATAGTTTGTGCCTATTGTTTGTATTAGATAACTATGTGTTACACCGTCATTACTTTCACGGAGTATTGTAAACTCGGTACTAGGGCTTGCTGATGTTATTGTTATTCCGCCTTCAAATACTGCGGTGTATGTTGCATCTTGTGTAACGGTTATTGTGTATTCACTTTTACCTATGCTTTCGGGTATTAATGTGTTACCACCGTCCAAACTCCAACCTACAAAAGAGTATCCAGCGTTTGCTGTGGCGGTGAGAGTGATTTCTGTGTTAGGAGCAACGCTTTGTCCTCCACTTGCGGTACCCGAGCCTTCGGGAGTTACTGCGGTAGTTACTTTTAATTTTGATGCTTCTTCTAGCGCGCTTAAAGAGATGTGAGCGGCAGGACGGACGCCGCGGCTATTGTACACATAGTAGCTGACAGCGGAGCCCGAGGAGTTAACTAGCACCGCAGAGTTGTTAAGGTTGGAGAAGCCGGAGCGCAGCCAGCAATATGAATTTGCCGTCGCGTTTGTATCTAACCTTGTATTTGTAAATGCTACATCAGTG
>CALWEW010000031.1 GCA_944377415.1 uncultured Clostridia bacterium | reverse complement strand
GCTGCATATGAGACAGTTTTTCCGACAAAATGTTCACTCATTTTTACTTTGCCGACAAAAAATAAAAGTACAAGCGAATTTCCAAAGAAGAACGAAGTTCTGTAAGTGCCTTCAAAAACGGGGAGCGCTCCGTCTTCAAGGTATGGCATGTTTGATGCAAATGATAGAAATTCAATATTGCAAAATACCGAAACTATAATTCCAACAAGTATAAACCAAAAGACAATCTCAAATGTTCGCCCAACAGAACGCGCGCCTTTAAAAGCGAGATAACCCGTTACAAAGAACATCGGCAGAGCAAACAAATAAGGACTAAATTCATCATACAGAAACTCTAAAAAGAATGAATACAATTCTTGGTAGCAGTAAATTAGGCGTGTCATGAGATATACACCTAAAAGCAATATGATGATATACGCTCCGACTGCTGTAAATTTTTTCTTTAATAACTCAAATAAATTTGTATCGGGATTGCGTTTTATAACAAGCGTAACCATGAAGACAATTAATAATTCTATTAAAAAATTTAAAATTATGCTAATTATCGCATCTGTGCTTGCAACTGAATAAACGACAGCAAGCATCGTGTCGAGTTTGGAAGCAAGTAAAACTAAAATTACAATTATTATGTATTGTCTTGTGCTAATCTCGGTCATCTTTTTGCCTCCTTTCGTTGTCGGTGTGAATACTCTTCGGGCGCATTTTCATTTGTAAATAAGATTGCCTTTTTAGGCTGTCTTTCATATCTGATTTTATGTAAGGAGCAAATGGGGCAAGATATGGCGAACCGTAACTATCCATATTAACAAGATACCCGAGTAAAAAGAACGCCCCAACAATTAATCCATACACGCCCATCGTTCCACCTATTAATGTAAAAATTAATCTCAAAATTGAAATTTGTGAACTCTGTTCTGGAAGTGTATAACTCATTACACCAGTAATCGCAACGATTAAAACAGCAGGGGAACTTACGAGTCCCGCTTGTACGGCCGTATCTCCTAAAATTAGAGCCCCAACAACAGAAAGTGCAAGTCCCATATATCGAGGCATTCTTAAACTTGCTTCATATAAAACTTCAAACAGAAAAATTATAAAAAGTATTTCCAGAAGCGGTGGCAAAGGAATGCCTTGTATTGAGTTCGCAATCGTAATAAGTAACTTTATTGGAATTGCTTTTATATGAAAGGTGAGTAGCGCAACATATAACCCAGGCAACATGATTCCAACGATTGCTGCACATAATCGCAAGTAGCGCAAAATAGTTGCTCTTGCAGGAGTCGTGTAGTAATCATTGCTTGATTGCAAGTCTTCTAATAATATGTAAGGAACAGTTAAAACAATAGGTGAGCCATCTACGAGTATAGCGATTCGACCTTCCAAAATTTTAGCGACAGCAACATCAGGTTTTTCGGTTGACCCTATTTGTTTAAAAATAGAGTGTTTGCTTGTTGTCAAAAATTCTGCTAAATAATGTGAGTCCACAATTCCGTCTATGTCTATTCGCTCTAAATTCTTTTTTATTTTTTTTTTTTTTTGTGGGTCAGCAACATTTTTAAGATAAATTAATCTAACTTGAGAATTTGTTTCTCTACCGATTTTCATTTTATCAATTTTAAGATTAGGTGTCTTTAACCGTTTTCGAATTAAGGCCATATTTGTTATAAAGTCTTCTACAAAACCTTCACGAGGGCCCTCGACGACTGCGCTAGTAGGCGGTTCTGCGGGAGTGCGCACTTTCCATGCTGCACACTCTACAATCAAAACCTTGTCTGTATCTGAAAAAAGTATTGCAACAAAACCGTTTAATATGCTTTCTATCATCATGCTCTCATTTTTAGGTTCGCTTACTTTGCTAAATGCAATAAATTGATTAATTACCTGCGTAATAGTATCTTCGTTGCCAGATTTTGAAAAGTTTTGAAGTGGGGCAATGACACTTTGAGCAAGGTTTAGTTGGTCTATTACATTTTCTATCCAGATTATAGCAACATCATCGCCGTCCTTTGTTTTTAATTCACGACTAGCAAGGTCGGTAGTGTCGCTAAATTTCTTTTTATAATATTCAATGCGTTCTTTTATTTCCATAGCACCGTACACCGTTTTTTCTTTTAGTTTTTTTGAACTTTTAAAAAATATACAAGTTTTGACAAAAATTCTTTTGCATAGTATTAGTGGGTTAATCGTGATTATTTTGAAGTGTTAAAACACGATTGCTGTTTGTGCTAAAAGAAAATAAAAAAGATAATTTAGGTAATTTTGGCTTAAATACTGCATTATATGCGTGCATAATACTATGCATAGCATACGTGCATAGTATTTAAATTTATAAAATAAATATAATTTTTTAAAAAATACAAGCAAAATTATTTTAAATTTTGTGAATAGAAAAACGAATGGAAGATTTTTTTAGTTTTATTTTTAATATTAATGCTGTGTGTTTGATTTTTAGCTTAAATTAAAATAAAAAATAGCAACAGAATTGTATTGACTTATTTCTCGCAATCTATTAAAATATTAAGATAATTTATATGGCTTAAAGCGTATTATTTAGGAGAATACAAAATGGAACTTACAAGTAAAATTTTAATGAGAAAATGGCGAGATTTTTGGAATAGCAAAAACCACAAGGAGATAAAAGGCGCTTCCCTTATTCCTGCTGATAATAGTGTATTGTTTACAACCGCAGGCATGCAGCCCCTTATTCCATATTTAATGGGAGAGCAACATCCGTTAGGTAAACGCCTTTTTGATATTCAACCTTGTTTGCGAACAAACGACATTGATGAAGTTGGCGATAATCGCCACCACACAATGTTTTTTATGCTCGGTAACTGGAGTATAGGTGACTATTTTAAAGAAGAAGCAATTCGTTGGAGTTACGAATATTTAACTGACAAAAAATGGCTTGGTATTGACCCTGAAAGATTGGCTGTAACTATATTTGAAGGTGATGACAAAGTGCCACGCGACACGCGCAGTGCGGAAATTTGGCAAGAATGTGGCATTCCGCAAAACCGCATTTATTTCTGTCCAAAAGCAGATAACTGGTGGGAAATTGGCGGTGGAGTTGGCCCATGCGGACCTGATACCGAGATTTTTTATGATACTGGCAAACCTGCTTGTTCAGAAACTTGTGGACCTCAATGTGATTGTGGTAAATGGGTTGAAATTTGGAATAATGTCTTTATGGAATTTAATGTGCCCACAAAAGATGCACCGCTTGAAAAGTTGCCACAACAAAATGTTGATACAGGCATGGGGTTGGAGCGTATTGAGTGCGTATTAAATGGGTATGATTCAACTTTCCGCGATGATTGCTTCCGTGAACCTATTCGAATTCTTGAAGATTTAAGTGGCAAAAAATTTGATTTCAACAATGAGTTTGGAAAATATTTCTGTATTATCAGCGACCACATAAGAGCGAGTGTCTTTTTGCTTGGAGACTTGCAACCAACGACCCCAGGTAATGTTGGTCAAGGTTATGTGCTTCGCCGCCTAATTCGTAGGGCTGTGAACTGTGCTCGCAAACTTGAAATAAACCCCGCAGACTTAACAAAAATTGCAGATGCCTATGTTCAATATTATAAAGAAGACTTTGAAAACTTTGTAAAGGTTGAGAATTTCATTCTTGACGAAATT
This sequence comes from uncultured Clostridia bacterium, assembly GCA_944377415.1. Taxonomy (GTDB): domain Bacteria; phylum Bacillota; class Clostridia; order Christensenellales; family UBA1242; genus UBA7867. Next base: position 9,491 of record CALWEW010000031.1, on the reverse strand, counting down.
TCAAAAGAAGTCGAAAAGTTCGCGCACGCTATTGAGGGCGGAATTAAAGAGTTTAACCGCATAACCGAAAATATGAAGGCGGGCGATATGATTGACGGTGCCGCGGCATTTAGACTTTTTGATACATTTGGTTTTCCGCTTGATTTGACTCTTGACCTTGCTGGCGAGCGTGGAATAAAAGTTGACCGCGAAGGTTTTGATAAATCATACACCGAGCATCAACAAAAGTCGCGCGATAATTCAGGGGCTATGTTTAAGGGGGGTGTCGCGGCAGCAACTACCGAAGAAGATGCTGTAAAACTTCGTCGTTTGCATTCGGCAACGCACTTGTTGCTTGCTGCAATTCGTCGCGTTGTAAACCCTGATGCCGAACAACGAGGGAGTAATATAACGCCTGAGCGCTTGCGTTTCGACTTTTCTTGCGACCACAAACTTACGCCAGAAGAGTTAAAACAATTAGAAGACTTAGTAAACGAGCAAATCGCCCGTGACCTACCTATAACTTGCGAAGAAATGCCGATTGATAAGGCTCGTGAAAGCGGGGCAATAGGTATTTTTGATAGCAAGTATGGCGACACTGTAAAGGTTTATACAATGGGCGATTTTAGTAAAGAAATTTGTGGTGGCCCGCACGCCGAGCACACGGGTGAACTTGGGCATTTTAAGATTCAAAAAGAAGAAAGTAGCAGTAGTGGTGTTCGCCGAATCAAAGCCGTTTTGGAATAACCGTACAATGCGTTGCTAAAAGAAAGAAATTGTAAAATCAAAAATACGCGGGTATTTGTTGACTTTTGCATGTGGTTTTTGATAAAATGAAAGTATAAGAACTAGGTTGTTTTGCTTGTTGTTTTTTGTTGAGTTTTTACACAGTTCACTAAATTTGAGTGCGCAAAAGTTTGGATTTTGCGAACAAAATACAGTGTGGATGACTAAAAAACTCGCTTTTACACAATATATACATAAGAAAAAAGGAGTTAAAATGAACGCTTTTGCAAATATTTTAAAGATACTTTTAATCATTATTGCAATCGCTGTAGGTGTTGGGCTTATCTTACTTGCTGCGCTCGTGCTTTTCCCAGGGTTCAGCCTTTTTGGACTTCACTACATAAGCGGTGATGGACAGGCAGTCGGCAATTACATTACATTAAATAGCGAAGATGAAAATAATCAAATTGACGAATGGAACAATGTTGAAACGGTTCTTATTCGCACAAATTCGTGGGATGTAACTATCCGTCCTGCAATCACAAATAATGATGACTATTATGAAGACATGTATATGCCAAACACAATTACTGCGCTTTGGTATCGAGAGTACAATGGTTTTGTTGTTGGTGATGTGCAAGAGCCGACTTTTGAAGGTGGTAAATTTCAAGAAATAAACGGCACTAATTGCCTTGTTTATGAAGTTTTAGAGCCTGGTGGTGGACTGCTTAGCCGCATAAATACACAACTCATCATTTTGTATGATGAAAGTCTTTTTGGCGACCGTAATATAGTTGTTGAAACCAACTCGGGTGATGTCATGATAGGTAATGATGTTGACGGCGACTACAAACAAGGTTTCACATCGGGTGATATAAACATTACAAACGGTAGCGGTGATGTTGTAATCGGCGATGTGAAAATATCTGGCGAACTCCACATTAGCAAAAATTCGGGCGATGTTACAAGCCAAATAGACTTGCCAACTAATGTATATATTGGAATTACGAGCGGTTTAGGTACAATAAATCTTAAAAATGTAGGTAGTTCAGCAGGTCAAACAGGACTAATTTTGCAAACTATCAACAACGCAAATATTACCTTTAACGAAGTAAGAGGCGACCTTGTATTTGAAGGCGATGCAGGTCTTATCAACGGTGAAAGCGTGAGCGGACTTCTTTCTGTGAATGGTGGCGATTGCGACATTAACATTAATGAAGTAAGCGATGATATAAACTGCACGCTCCGCGATGGAACACTCGACATTACGACCGCGCGCGGTGATGTAACAGTCAACACAACGGGTAGTGGCAGAGTTTACATTGACTCCGTTTTGGGTGTCGCAAACATTCAAACTACAAGTGGTGAAATCTCGCTTCCAGACACAAAAGACGATGTAACCTGTGTTACTACTAGCGGAAAAATTACAGTAAACGGCTCAAACAACAACGCACACTACACAATCAACAGCCGTAGCAGTGAATGTACGCTAAACAATATTTGTGGCTCTGTATACTTTACAGCCCTTGACGAAGGCAACGCGCGCATTAATATTGAATACCGCGACTTGACGGGCGAAAACTACATTCGCACGCAGACAGGTGCTGTGAATATTACAGTCTTGAATACTGATTCATTCTTCTTTAAAGGCTGGGAAACATCGAATAATGTAAATATTAGACTTTCGGGTTATGAAATTACCGAAAGGACAAACGCAAACACTGCGTTTGCAAATGGATTAAGTATCAACGAAGCGAACTCTTCAAGTGCAGATACCCTTGAAATTCGCAGCGTTTCAGGCTCAATTACCGCAACAGGTGTATAATTAAAAAGCAGCACGCTTGCACGAATATTTATGCAAGTGGCTGTTTTTTTCGTTTTTAATATTCAAAGTTAATAGGGAAATTTTATTTCCATAAATGCTTGTAATTTAACTGGTATCAAATTACTCCGCCGTAAGCCCGAAATAACCGACAATTCCGCACATAATTGTGTACGCGATTTGCTCTTGATATTCGCTTGTTATGAGTTTTGCTTCTTCTGCGGGGTTTGATAAAAATCCGCACTCAACCAAAACACCAGGGGTTGACGAGCAGTTTAAAATGTAGAAGTCCCCAGGCATGCTTTCCGCCCTAGAGCCCTCGACCTTTTCGCGAAAAATGTCTTGTAACTGTTGTCCAAATTCTTGTGAAACATCACTGTCAATCTTGTAAAATACTTGCGCACCGTGAGCCTGCTCATTTGTATAACTATTTAAATGTATGCTTACAACCAAATTCGCATTTGCCTCTTTGATAATGGCTTCACGCGCGCGCATATCACGCATTTTGTGCCCACTTGCAAATGTGCCATATAACCCGTCAGCGTTTGTGCGCGTGTAAGTTACAGTTATGCCGAGAGTGTTTAAAAGGTTACCGAGTTTTTGAGCGATGTTCAAATTAATGTCGCGTTCATACACGCCGAGCGAGCCGACACAGCCAGAATCAACACCGCCATGTCCTGCATCAATCACGACAGAAAAGCGCGGGAGCGGGGTAGTCGAAACGCTTGAAACCGAAATCGCCATCGCCGCATTACTCACAAAAAGCACCGTAAAAACTAATAAGTAAAGTAGTGTTTTCTTCAAATTTTTGACAACAGCAATCATAGCCCCTCGAAATTTCGTTTTTTAGTACTATATTCACTATATTCTTGCGATATTAATTTTTTGACGAAATTTGTTTTAACTTTTTAATTGCATAAAATGCTTAATTTATGCGTGAAATTTTTATAAATATACATTTTAAAAACCTTTTTACACAGAATTATAAGCGTAAAAATTTATTGCTTATCAAAGCGATTTGTGCTATAATCACTCCATGATTAAATTTTACACTGAAACAAAATTCACTCGCGATGAACTGCTAAACATCCCGTCAGCAACTCTTGCATACATAGGTGATGCGGTTTTTAGCCTGTGCGCACGCGAGTACGAACTTCGTTCTTATCACGGCAAGCCCGCAAAACTGAATAAGGCAGTTACCGCCAGAGTAAATGCGGGTGCGCAATCGCAGTATTTAGAAAAAATTGCAGACAAACTTGATGCCGACTGCGCCGATGTCGTTCGCCGCGCTCGCAACGCACCGAGCACAACAAAAAGCAAAAATTACGGTATAGCCGACTACAAACGCGCAACAGGGCTTGAGGCACTGATAGGATATTTGTATTTGCTCGGCGACGACAAACGCCTAAACGAAATTTTAGAACTGATATTCACAGATTAAGTGTCCGACAAAAAACGACACTACACAGAGTAAAAACCCAAATTTTAACAGGAGATATCAAGTGATTATTTACGGTAAAAACGCAATTTTGGAAAGTTTAAGAGCGGACAAAGCCATTTTTAAACTTTATGTTTTAGACAAATTTAAAGGCAAAGCGTGCGAAATCGAAATGCTCGCAAAGCGTAAAAATATCAAAATCGAATACCACTCTCGCGAAGAGTTAACGCGTATCGCTGGCGACGAGCATCATCAGGGCTTTATAGCCGAGTGCGCGGACTTTGGGTATAGCGAAGTCGAGGACATTTTGGCATACGCAGACGGCAGAGGCGAACAGCCCTTTGTCGTCATTTTAGACGGAATAGAAGACCCTCACAATCTCGGGAGCATTATTCGTGTGTGCGAGTGCGCAGGCGTGCATGGGATAATTATTCCAAAGCACAACGCTTGCCCGATTAATAGCACAGTCGCAAAAACAAGCGCAGGCGCCCTTTCAAATATGCGAATTGCTCGCGTTACAAACATTGTGCAAACAATCGAAAAATTAAAAGACCACGGGCTTTGGATATTCGCTGTCGAACTCGGCGGACAAGATATCTATTCGCAGAATCTTACAGGTGCACTCGGGCTCGTAATAGGCAGCGAAGGTGACGGTGTCGGGGCTTTGATAAAGAAAAAATGCGATGGAATAGTAACAATCAAAATGAAAGGCAACATAAATTCGCTAAACGCAAGTGTCGCATGCGGAATTGCAGTATACGAAGCATTAAGGCAGCGCGACAAAACAAATAATTAATTATAGTCAAAATTTAAAATTATGCGATAACTTCTATTTATCGCGTAAAGCGGAGTAAAATGGATAAATCACAAATTGATGAACAGCGACTTCTCTTACTTGAAGCGCGTGCGGGCAATTCAAAAGCGCTTGACGAACTCATGGAACGCCTGCGCCCTATGGTTACGCGAATTGCTCGCGGTTACTTCCTCACAAATGGCGACTCGTCGGACTTAATTCAAGAAGGTATGCTCGGGCTCTATAAAGCATTTTTAAGTTATAGGCTCGATAGCCCCGTAACTTTTGAGCATTACGCAGGCACTTGTGTCCGCAGACAAATTATAAACGCCGTGCGCACGAGCCTAAACAAGAAAAATTTGCCCCTATACAATTATATGAGTATAGGCGCGCAAGGGGGGCTACTGCTCGAAAGCAACGATACCGACGAAAACAACGACGATTTTGAATATGCTTTGCCGAGCGCCGAACTCAGCCCCGAAGAGCGCGTCATGATTTTGGAGCGTAGCCGCGAGATAAATCGTTACCTTGCCGACAATTTAAGCGAGTTTGAGCGCAAAGTTTTGAAACTCTATCTCGACGGCGCAAGTTATAAAGTTATCGCAAAAACACTTGACAAAACCGTAAAATCAATAGATAATGCAATATTGAGAATAAAGAATAAACTCAAAAATTTGGAAGGTTAAAATGTATCTAGCACTATACAGGAAATATAGACCCGACACATTCGAAAAAATAGTCGGTCAAGAGTATGTAACTCGCACGCTCGAAAACCAAATCAAAAACGACCAAATCGGGCACGCATACCTTTTTACTGGCAGTCGCGGAACGGGTAAGACCAGCGCAGCAAAAGTTTTTGCCCGCGCCATAAATTGCCTGCACCCGACATCAAACGGTAGCCCATGCGGCGAATGTGAAGTCTGCAAAGCGCTAAAAGAAAACAATGCAATAGATATAATCGAAATCGATGCCGCAAGTAACAACGGTGTCGAAGAAATTCGCGACCTGCGCGACAAAGTAAAATACCCGCCAACAGTCGCAAAATATAAAGTGTATATTATAGACGAAGTCCACATGCTCACGACCAGCGCATTTAATGCACTTTTAAAAACGCTCGAAGAACCACCCGCACACGCAGTTTTTATTCTCGCCACAACCGAAGTTCATAAATTGCCTGCAACCATTCTTTCGCGCGTACTGCGTTTTGACTTTAAATTAATTAGCACCGAAACAATCGCCAACCTAATCACGCGAATTTTTAACGAAAGTGGCATAAAGGCAGAGAAAGAAGCAGTAAACTTAATAGCGCGAGCAGGGCAAGGCTCAGTCCGCGATGCGCTTTCAATCGCGGATATGTGCGCAAGTTTCGCAAATAACGATATTCACGCCCGCGATGTTGTCGAAGTGCTAGGTGTGAGCGACAGCGAAACGATTTATGCACTAGGTAGCGCAATAATTGAGCAGAGAATAGCAGATTTCTTTAAATCATTTACTGCGCTCGCGGGGGCGGGGAAAAACTTGACCGTTACCGCAAACGACCTTACAAAATTTTTCCGCGACTTGCTCGTTCTCAAAACTTGCGGAGAAAGTTACCTTGATTATGGCGCAGAACTCATGCCAAAAATGAAAGCACTCGCCGAAAGCACTCCGCAAGAAAAATTAAACAATGCTATGCAAGCGTTTAGTAAAATTGAAAGCGAAATGAAATATTCGCTCAACCCGCAGTTACTCATCGAAACGACCGCGCTCGGCTTACTCGATGCGGAAGTAAAAAAAAACTAATGTTTAACCTAGCGGGGCGCTCGCCCGAAATCGTAATCACAAAACTAGATACGCCTAAGCAAACCATAAATACACAGCAGGCGAGCGAAAATAAAAGGGCAGACGGAGGCTCTGCGCAAGTTAACAGCGCCGAAACCCCAGCCGCCCGCCTCGCGCAAGCAGCAAAACCCGCCCCGCCAGCCTCTCAACCCGCAAGCGCAACAACACCACCACCCGCACAACAAACAGCCACCGAAGTAAAGGTCAGTGATACCGTGTTCGAAAAACCAAAAAAGGCAGTGAATTGCCGCGGCGTATGGGGCAAAGTACTTCTTTCCTTGCGAAAGAATAATATAATAAATGTGCACTCAATTTGCGTAGAAATCAGCGACCTAGAAATTCGCGACAACGATTTTATAATCAATGTCCACAACAAAATTAATTTCGAAGTCCTAAAAAAAACGCAAAACTACGGCGAATTAGTTGATACTTTTTCGAAACTCGGCTATAATTACAATGTTATACTCAACTTCGTGCCGAAAGAAAAACTGAAAAAAATTGACAAGTCCGCTATCATCGGGCGCATACTCGGTTGCACAGTTGCAGTCAAAGTGAAAAAATAACTATTTGAAGGAGATTTTATAAATGGCAGGATTTAACGGATTTGGCGGAAATATGCAGAATATCTTGAAACAAGCACAAAAAATGCAGGAGCAAATTCAACGCGACCGCGAAGAACTCGAAGCCACCACTTTTTACGCTAACGCAGGCGGCGGAATGGTCGAAGTCGAAATGAACGGCAAGCGCGAACTTACTTCAATCAAAATCAAACCCGAAGTAATCGACCCAGAAGATGCCGAAATGCTCGAAGATTTAATCACAGCAGCAATCAACGATGCAAATCGCCAAATAGACGAAAAATTAGCAGAAATCACGCCGAGTCTTCCAGGGGGAATGTTCTAGTTGAAAAATTTTATTCTTCCTATCGAGAAATTAATCTCGGCTTTTTCTCATTTACCGGGAGTAGGGCGCAAAACCGCAATTCGCTACGCCTACCACATTATAAATTCAACCGATAGCGATGTGAAAAATTTTGCAAATACCTTGCTCGAAGCAAAAGAAACAGTGCACTATTGTTCAATTTGCGGGAATTTCACGGACAAAGACATTTGCGATATTTGTAGGCGCGGGGATAAAACTCTCGTTTGCGTGGTTGCCGAACCAAAAGATATTTTGGCGCTTGAAAAAGTCGACGACTACGACGGTACCTTCCATGTCTTGCATGGCTTGCTTAACCCGCTCGAAAATGTAACCCCGAATGATATTCATATAAAAGAATTGTTAGAGCGTATTTCGCGCGACAGAGTTCGCGAAGTAATCATGGCAACAAGCCCGACAGTCGAAGGCGAAGCAACCGCAATATATATAAGTAATTTACTTAAACCGCTCGGCGTAAAAGTAACCCGAATAGCACAAGGTGTAAGCCTAGGAACAGATATAGAGTATGTCGACGAAGTAACACTTTCACGCGCGCTAGAAGACCGCCGAGAAATCTAAAAACGCAGTGCAAACGCACTGCGTTTTAATTTTGAATTAGGAATTTTGAATTTTGAATTCTGGACAAAATTTCCAGCCACTCATACTGTTTAAATCTACTCTAACACTAGGAAATTTTGAATTACTTAAAATTAGTAAGTTAATTAGCACCTATACACAAACTGTGTAGTAGTTTTGTGCCTTGAAGTACCTGTAAGGTACGGAAAGCCAGCCGCGTGTAACGAACATAGTAAGTGATGGGCTCTCGGCTGATACTTTTAGTATCATAGCACTAAAAGCAATCGCCGAGGATAGCGAGGCGCAATAATTCAAAATTCCTAATTCAAAATTCTAAATTCTAAATTTATGGAAAATTTTGTAAATTGTCCATAAATTTAGTTTACAAAAGTGCAATAAAAATGATAAAATTAGATATCAAATCTTTGAAAAAGATATGAAAAATTAATAAAAGGAGAGAGATAAAAAGAAATGACGAAACGGATACGGCTAATGAGTATAGTCATTAGCATCGTGTTGTTGTGTTCGGCAGTAATAGGATTAACTACATATTTAGTGATAAACGAGATTAACAAAGGTAACGCTTTACAAAACAGTGCAAACTACACAATCGGTAACTTATTGAGTGGCAATAATGCTATTAATGCCGACACAGTAAATAAACTCACAACAATGCTCGGCAATTTTTCGGGCGAGCGCAACGCGGCAACAATTAAAACATTAAATACAGAAAGCGCTGGAAACCCGATAGTATTTCAAATGGGCGAAGTAAACGGCAACCCGATTTACTGGCAAGTGGTTTACCAAACGGGCGACGCCATAACCATCTGGATGACCGAGCCCTACACTGCCGAATGGTACAATGACGAAGGATACGCAATGAAAAATCCTGATTTGGCGGGGTATGAGACTGGTATTCATGATGAAGTTGCAAACTATTCCGCATCTGGTTTGCGTGATGTTACAAATGGAATTTATACGGAAATGTCTACAAATTTCCCCATAATTTCAACATTTATAACAAGCCCTAGCAATGCGGTTACAGACACAAGCACAGGAGTAAAAGGTATTAGTTGGCAGACTACACAGCCCGATACAAGATATAGTAGTAATTATTATGCGCACCACCAAGGTTTGCAGAGTGTAAGTAACACAGGGTACTACACAAGTTGGCCATGGCCTGCTACAACATCTGCGGATAACCCATATAATGATGAGTTTTGGATACCGTCTCATTATGAAGTTATAACAACAAGTTCAAGTTCGTCTACATTTACAGGTGGTAAATGGGGCTTAACTAGCGCGGAAGCGGGCTTTTCACAAACTTCTAATGGGCTCAATGGTGTTAGCGGAGTAGGTTCAAATTGCTGGCTGCGCTCCGGCTCTCGTTAGTCGGCTGGTCTGCTCGAGGTTCTCCT
>CALWEW010000030.1 GCA_944377415.1 uncultured Clostridia bacterium | reverse complement strand
TGGCTTCAAGTTTTGGAGTATGACCGCCGACAATAATAACAGCACAGCCATTGCTAATAACGAACTTATGCCTGCGGACGATATTGTCGTTTACGCGATTTGGGGTGTACAACACAATGTTTACTTTAAACGCTTTTATAATGATGGCAACGCGTGGCTGACAGTACCCGTGCTTAATGGCGACACTGTAAGCGTTCCAATAATAGATGAAAATTTTGGCGTAAGTGGGCTTTCATTTACTGGTGTTTGGCGTCTTGCACTTGATAGTGATGATGGTACACCTGAGTATGAGCCAAATCCTTTTGATTTTATTAATACTCCTATTTATACAGACATAACTTTGTGTGCTGAATGGGTGCCAAGCGGTGAGGTGCCCGAGCCTGTCGACACAAGTCGAGGAATTATCATTGCAGCGGTTATAATTGCTGTCGTTGTCATAATCCTCTTTGTGTTTATCTTTATGCGTAGCAACAAAAAGAAAACATTTGTCGTAAACGAAAAACGCATAAAAGACAAAGATATAAAAGATAAGTACACAAACATAAAAGAAACAGAACGACGCCGAAACGAAAATCCTTTTGATGATGACGATATTTTATAATCTTAAAATTTTATTTAAAAGAGCATTTTGATAGTTTTCAATATGCTTTTTTTGTTATAAAAACTATATAAAATTATATTTTATAATCTAATTAAAAAATATTTTAAATAATAAAGAAAATTTTTGATTTTATTGTCAAAAATTATTTAGAAAATATTTTAAATACTTTTTCTACATATTTCGACAAAATAACACAAAACTCGAATTTTTCCGTCATAAATATCTTTTGCAAATTTGTAATATTGCGCGTTAAAATATTAGTACAAGGTAAAACAGGGGTTGTGCCTTGCAAGGTCAAAAGTCAACATGCTTGCTCTTTTGTTTGTATGTTCCCTGGTTGCTGGCTGCGCTCCGGCAACTCCAACAATAACAACAATGCGATGCAAGTTAACTCCTCAGGCACCGCTAACAACAACAATGTGAACAATAGCAACGGCGTCCGTCCTGCCGCTTCACTCCCTTTTGCGAATGAGATAGAAACGCATGCTATGGCTCGCGCATTAGGCTTGGAATGGCGTCTTTTTACTAAGACGCATCAAAAACGAGATGAAGGGACTTTTGCCCGGCCCTTTTTATAGGGTAAAATAGGTCATTAGCACGGCGCGATGGAAGTTTTCACTTGCGACCGTTGGTGAAATACTTTGCCCCCCGTACACAAAGTATTTCTCGATTGACCACCACACGCGAGAGCAAAGCAACGCTCTCGTTTTTTGTCATATATAAATAATTTTTTTATTTTGTTTTTCCGCGTATTTAACAGTTTGGTACGCTCCACTTTTATACTTGTAATTTATATGGCAGATTAATATGTCACTGTTGTCTATTATCCACTTATTTTTTTCAAGAATTATTTTTTTATAATATACATTTTCTAGTTCAGGGTAAATTGAACCATCGTATCGTGATGAAATTTCAAAATTTTTATTTTCGTGATAATATGTCAATATTTTGAAAATTTTTATATATTCATATTTTTTCTTCATTTCAAATATTATCTTTGAACATATCTTATCAAATGCTCCGATATCACCATCGTAAAAAGTTGTATAACCATCTAAAATAAGTCGTTCAATAATAGGCTTTACTTTTTCTTCTACACCTATATTTTCCCATTCATATCTGTGCCCCGAAAAACTTACAATTTTATTCATTATTAATTTTCTCCTTGCGATTAATTATATCACATTTTATTTAAAATACCACCCCACAGGGTGGTATTTTTGTAAATTTTTAGGTTTAAAATCATATCAAAAGAGGTTTTGGTATGAAATTACAACGAGCGGTAGCGTTGAGAATAAGCGATTTATTGGTCTTAAATAATTTAAGTCGTTATGCTTTATGCAAGAAAGCAGCCTTGCCAGAGCAAACCTTAAAGAATATAATTGATGAGCGTAATCAAGATATAAAATTATCAACCATAGCAAAAATTGCTGAAGGATTTGATATGTCAATAATTGAATTTTTTGACGACCCTTTATTTGATAAAGTAAAACTTGAAATCGACTAATGCAGTCGTTTTTTTGTTTTTGGATAAAATTTTGATTTTTAATATTGTATACTTGATTTTTGTATCAATTTATGATAACTTTTAACTATACACATTTTATATATATTTTAATTTAAGGAGAACAAAAAGTGGAAGTTGAAAGAACTTATATTATGCTTAAACCCGATGCTGTTCGCCGTCATTTAATTGGCGAGATTATCGGGCGCATTGAAAAGAAAGGATACACCATTATTGACATGAAGATGTTTAACCTTACAAAAGAGAAGTTGCGTGAACACTATGCACACATTGCTGACCGTCCTTTTTATCCCGAAGTCGAAGAGTATATGATGAGCGGGCCAGTAGTTGGTTTGATTGTTGAAGGCGAGCATGCTATAAAGGGTATGCGTAACTTTATGGGGCCTACAAAATATCTTGATGCGCCTGCTGGTACAATTCGTGGCGATTACTCTTGTAATGACCGTGAGAACTTAATTCACGGCAGCGATTCGCCCGAAACAGCTGCTGCTGAAATTAAAAGATTTTTCTACTAAAAATAATTACAAAAGTTTAAATGAAAATTTCTAAAAAGTGATTATTTTATTAAAATAAAATTATATAAAAAAAGCAACAAATTCTGTTGCTTTTTTATCTTTATTTAAATATATAATTTTGAATTATGTTAATTTTTAATTATTTTTATAAAATTCTTTTTATTCGGTTGCTATTTATAAAAATTTTTGTTCGATTACTTTTTGTTAAATGTATCTTTTAGTGAGATTGTTTTGTTAAAAATGTAGTTGTTTTCTGTGGAGTCTTTGTCTAGGGTATAAAAACCTTTTCGCATGAATTGGAACTTGTCTTCGGGCTTTGCATTTTGCAAAAATTTTTCAGCAAGTGCAGTGCTTTCGTGCAAGGTGTTTTCGGCAAGAATTTCATCAATAGGTACGCCATCTGCCAGTGCTTTGTTTGGCTCTAAATATTCTGGCTTTGTTAAGTTATCGAACTCGCGGATTGTAATTGGAAAGGCGTTGCTTTCTTCTACAAAGTGAATAGTGCCTTTCGCTTTTATTCCGCTGGTGTCATTACCGCTGCGGCTGCTCGGAATATATTCGGCGGTTATATAGTCTATTTCGCCGTTTTCCTTATAAATTACATCGGTACATTTGATAATAAAAGCATCTTTAAGTCTTACAACTCCGCCGAGCGTAAGGCGGTTGTATTTCGGCGGGGGGGTAATTGCAAAATCGTCCTTTTCAATATAAATAATTTTTCCAAAGCGTGCCTTGTGCTTGCCTGCGTTTTCGTCATTTGGGTTATTGTCTATTTCGATTTCCATCGGCTCGGCATCGTAATTGGTAATTACAACTTTCAAGGGGTCGAGAACAACCATAGCGCGAGTGGTTATTTTATTTAAATCTTCGCGAATATAATACTCAAGCGCAGATAAAGGAATAATGCTTTCGGCTTTTGTTATTCCATTATTCATAACAAAATTTTTAATCGCTTGCGCCGTTATTCCGCGCCTGCGCATGCCAACAATTGTGTAAAAGCGGGGGTCGTCCCAACCGAGCACCTTGCCTTCGTTTACAAGCGCTTTTAAATAGCGTTTTCCGAGCAAAACATTTTCGAGATTGAGTTTTGCGAACTCAATTTGTCTGGGGCGCGGGTAGCGTTTCCAAACATTATCAATAAACCAGTTATAGAGCGGGCGATTATTTTCAAAATTAATGTCGCAAAGACTGTATGTTACTCCTTCAAGCGCATCTTCAATCGGGTGAGCAAAATCATACATAGGGTAGATGCACCACTTGTCGCCTGTTTTGTAGTGATTAACATGCATTATTCTGTAAATTACAGGGTCGCGCATGCAAATATTCGGGTTCGACATATCTATTTTTGCGCGGAGTGTCATTTTTCCATCTGGATATTTGCCTTCTTTCATTTCGCGGAAAAGTCGCAAACTTTCGTCAACAGGGCGGTCGCGATATGGGCTCGGTGTGCCTATTGTTGTTAGAGTTCCGCGAGTAGCATTTATTTCATCGGCAGAAAGTTCGCAAACATACGCCTTTCCGTCTAATATTAGTTGCTCCGCCATTTTGTACATAATGTCAAAATATTGCTCACTTGCGTAGATTACGTTTTTGGGTTCGTATCCTAACCAACGAAGGTCATCTACATAACTGTTTGCAAAGTCGCCGTCTTCTTTTGTGGGGTTCGTGTCGTCCATTCGCAAGTTGGTATAACCGCCAAATTTCTTTGCAGTTTCGAAATTTATTATCCACGCTTTGCAGTGCCCTATGTGCCAGTATCCGCTTGGCTCGGGTGGGCAACGCGTAATTACTTCGGTATTGACTCCGTTTTTAAGGTCCTTTATTATTTCTTCTTCTATGAAGTTAGTAGGTGTGATTTCGTCTAAATTTACCACTTTGTTGCTCCTTAAATTTATCACTTTATTATGATTTATTTTTTAATAGTTTCTTTTTTAAAGATTTTTATTAATTTTAATTAGCGCTTTTAATATATTTTTTTATTTTTCTATTATTAATAGATAAAACTTCATTTGCTTGCACTTTATTATTTTCAGATATTAAATATTTATAACGCTCAAATGCACGACGAGCAATATCATCGAAATGCACATACAACTGCGAATAAGTATTATTCGAAATGCGCTCATAATTTTCGTTATCGTTTACAATTTCATAAATTTTTTCGGCGTATTGCGTTGGAGTTGCCTCGGTCAAGTATCCGTTTTCGTTGTCTGTAATAGTGTCAGCTGTAACTGAACCTTTGATTAAAACGCTTGGGGTGTCATACATCGCTGCTTCAATTTGGGTAAGGCTTGAAGTATCATATAGGCTCGGGAGCAATAGGAGTTTTGCGCGTGCATAAACTCTGTGTAAATCATCATCGCTCACGCGCCCGAGAAGGACGACATCATCATCAAGTTTGTTTTCTGTTATGTGTTCACGGAGCTTGCTTTCGTCTGGTCCTGTGCCAACATATAGCATTTTAAATTTAATGCCTTTTTCTTTTAAAATTTTAAGCGCATCAATGATAAATAAAATATTCTTCTGTGATACAAGTCGTCCTACAAATACAAAAACATTTTCTACTTCTGCTAAACCGAATTTTTCATTTGCTTCATTAACAAGTGCTGCCTTATCATTTTTTCGTTTTAGAGTTATAGAGTTAGGCATTTTGTAGATACTGCCAGTATATCCATATTCTCTAATTGTACGCACGCAACCATCATTCATAGTCCAAACTTCCGTTGCGGGTTTGAATTGACGCATAATGTAGTGCATTAATAAATTTACAATAGCCTTACTTTTTACCGCCTTTTCAAAATCCTGTTTATATTGACTGTGGAAGTGGCATACGAGCGGTATTTTGTGCTTTTTAGCAAATTTATCGGCATAAGCGCCAACAGTGAAAGGACTGTGTGAGTGAATAATATCAACACGCAAATTTTTTAAAAGTTTTTTGAAAGTTGTGTCGAGTTTAGGAAAGGCAAGCCCGTATTTTATTATGTCAAAATAAACACTGTTAATGCCTAGCACCACATAATCGCGATGAGTGTAAACTTTTCCTTTAAACTTCGGTACGCAAACGACAATATTCATATCATCTTTTAAGCGTTTTGCATAATTGTCAAAAGTTACAATTACTCCGTCTAGTATAGGATAATAGGTGTCGCAAAAAATACATAGGGTAGTTTTTCCGTTGTTATTAAATTCTTCAAATTTTTCTAATATCCATTTTTTGTATTCTTTGTTGCGTTTTGTTGGTGTTAAAATTTCGTTTTTTTCTTTTTCTTTGATATTAATTTGTTTTTCTTTAATTAATGTTTCTTTTTCTTTCATGATTTCTTCCATAATAAAATATTATATACCTACATAATAAAGTATTATATTGATTTTATCATATTTCGTATGCATTTTGCAAAGAAAATAAAACTTTTATAAAATGAATTTTAAAGTTTTTTGTAAAGAAAAATCAAGTATCTCAAATTACTTGATTTTTACCTTTAAATTACTTTTGTATCGTGGTCTATTATTAACTAAAATTGACTGCGGTCTTCTGGGAGATAAAAATTTTTGCCTTTTGGTTCGGCTAGTTCGTGTTCTATTGTTGCCTTGAAATAATCGTACTTTCCGCCATCAACAATTTGAATAGGCTCGTATTTATCTTTTCCGCTTTCCTTGCGCAAATAATCTATATTTAAAGTGCTTGATGGCGCTGCATAAAGTCTATCAAAAACATAATTGCATTGAGGCAAAAGAGCGTTCGCTGTATCATATATTGTAGTTGAATAGCGTTTTGTTGCTTGTGAGCAACGAGCAAGTATTTCGCGCGCTTCTGGAAGCCTGTCCTGCAAGTTTGAGCAGTAGTCTGCGTATGTCCAGTTTATTAAAGCACGCATTATCATTAGATTTCCAAAAAAGTGAGCACGCAGTATTTTTTCGTCATACTTATTTATTACCGTATACATGTTTTTAAAGTTAATAATTGAAACTACTCGGTTCCCTAAAAGGTTTGAATACAAAAGAGTACGGCACAGGTCTTTTACATCGGTTGATAACTTGCCTGTTTTTTCAAGGTATTCACAAGTGTCTAAAAATCTGTATGTCATTGCACGCTGTGCATATGCGTAAAAAGTTTGTGCTGCTGGCGAGTAGCGCCTGTAAAAAGTGTGGCAGTCAGAATCTTCTAATATCGATTTTGGTAAATAAATAAATGATGCAATGTTGCTGCCGTAGTAGTCGGGGAGCGATACCAAATCATCTAATTGTTGAACAGAAAAACCAAAGTGAGCCAAATTTGCTGGAAGATTTTTCATTTGGTCGCCATTTTGTGCCGACGGTTTATAGTCGTGAAATAAATCTAAATAATCGTTTGCCATTTTGTCCTACCTCTTTAAAAAACAATAGCGTATTCGTTGTCCTTCAAGCGTTGCTCGTTGCTGTAAATTCGTCTATAAAAAGTACTTTCTTCCTTGTCGTATTTTTTTGATGAGGTGTGAAGTACCGCCGTTAAATATTCTTTTAAATTATAGCCAAATTGTCCAGAAAGGTCGCGCTTAAATCCACTTTTTTCACCCGCAGGGAAATAAGTTTCTGGTGTTTCATTGAGTGGCTTTTTTGCGGTTTCATTAAAGAGGTGCCCGAACGCTCCTAAATATTTTGATTTTTCGGCGTCTTTTATTGGTTCGGCTTCTATATTTAGGCGAATACCTATGTTGTTTATCAGGTATGCATCGCGTTCAATAATAGAAATTAATCTTTCTTCGAGAGCGTGGTCTAATTTTGCGGCTCGTGCCATTTTCAGCATTGCTTCAATATCAACGCCAGCAATGTAGCGATAATTTGTCATTCTGTTTGATGCTGCATCTTGACTTAGCCCGAGATATGCAAGATTATACGCGATGAAAACTCGTCTAGGGACGACACCGCTGTAATAGTTATACGCCATAAAGCCAAGAGGCTGGGGCGCGTAATCGGGATTTTTGTTGTCGGGAGTAATGTCCTTTGCTAAATACCGTACGCTCTCCGCATCAAAATACTTTGTGTTGAGCAAAAGAAAACTTGTTCTTTCGCTGTTGTTATAAACCTTGTCAAGTGGTTCAAAAGGAGCCGAGTAGTAAAACCTGCTATAAGGCTTTATTTCGGGGCGTGCATATTGTTTAATTCCCATAATCTGCCTACCTTTCGATTTTTTTCATTATAACACAGAATTTTCGAGATTACAATACTTTTGTTGCAAATTTGATATATGCACGCTTGCGTAGCAAGCAGAATTGCTTGAAAATTAGGGGAAAAAGCACATGAGCAAACAAGAAAAAATATTCATAAAAACGCGCATTTTGAATGAAAATTTTTATAGAAATAAAGAAAAAACAGCGCGCATTTCGCCGTTTTTGTCTTAGTTATTAATCATTTTTATTTTCGTCTTCAAAAGTAATTTTATTTTCAGTATTATTTGAATTTTCGTCTTTTTCATCGGGAAGTTTTGTCGCAGTTGTTTCAATAATTTCAGTGTTGTTTGATTCTGGGTCAGTGTTAAGATTTTCTCGTTCACGGCGGTGGCGCACATAAAGCACAGCAAATAACACCAAACCAAACAGAACAGCAACTCCTATGCCTAAACCATACCACGCGATGCGATTGTTTAGCGTGTAAACAGTTTGGTAAATGTATATGTGTGTTGTTGGTTCTGCTAGTGTGCAATTCCACAAATATGCCGTATAGGTCGTGAGGTTGCTGTCCTCAACTCCATAATTGCTTAAAAATTGCGTTGTATCGTCAGCATTCGCTTTTACTCCGAGGGAGGTAGGGTATGCACGAATAATGCTTGTATTAATTTGTGAGAATAGCGCTGTCGTTGCTTCGATGTCGCTATCAAAGAAAGCATCAGCAAAACTCTGCGTTATGCGATTTATGAGGGTAGGAATAAGTTGCATTTCGATAAGTAGGTCGTTTGTGCTACTTAACTCGCTATCCGCTATTACATATTCGCTTGAAAACGCGCCTTCGCGAATATCTGCTTTTGAGTTTTGTGAAACCTCTTCACTTGTGGTGCCAAAGAAATTGCAATATGCTTCAAATGATGAGTAAGTTAATGTGATTTGATAAATATGAGCATCATTTTCTGAAACCCCTGCTTTAAAATTTACCCCTGCAGTGTTGCGCCCGTAACTGTAAATTGACCAGTATTCTAAAACGCTAGAATTTATCAGCGTCATGGCTTCGTCGAGAGTTATACCGTGTTCGTTTAGTGAACTATCTTCAAGGGTGATTGTGTATGAATATGAACGCGAGCCGTCAGCATGTACGATTGTCATTTGAATTGTTTGCGCACAGCCTGCAAGCATGCAACAAAATAAAATGCAAATAATCGCAAAGAAAATAATTGTTGTTTTTGTGCTTTTAGTTTTTGTCAAAATTGCTCCTTGATTGCTAGAATTTTTTTAAAAGATTTTAATTTACTTAGTATTATATCATTATTTTAAATGAGATTTTATTTTTGTTTTCACCTGCAATATTTTATGTTTTTCCGTTTCAGTATTATATTTTACAATATTGCTAAATATTAGTAAAGAAAATGATTGAATTTTTAAAATTTTAAAAAGTAATTTATCTAGTTGGTGCTTTGTTGTCTTTACATTTTACTTAAATTTTGGTAAAATTATATAAAAAGATTTTAGGGTGATTTTATGGAAATAAAAAACAAAATAGAAAACAGTCTTTTATCTAGATTGCAAACTGAAAAAGAAGTGGGAGAAAAAAATGGTATTTATCGTCTTACCCAAATAAAACTTGCCTATAACACAAATAGAATTGAAGGAAGTCAACTATCCGAGGAGCAAACGCGCCAGATTTTTGAAAATGGTACAGTTAACTCTGGGGAAAAATCTACAAAGATTGACGATATTATAGAAACAGTCAATCATTTTCGTGCTTTTGACTTTATGCTTGATACTTATAGCGAAGCCTTGACAGAAGACTATTTAAAACATATTCATAAACTTCTAAAATCAAATACTTTTTGGAGCAAAAAGTTCCCAACAGGTGAATATAAAAATCAGCCTAATATTGTTGGTAATATAGAAACGACTGACCCTGTCGATGTGCATCCAAAAATGTTGGAATTGATAAGTGATTACGAGAAAAAAGATAAAATTATCTTAAATGATTTAATCGCATTTCATTACGAATTTGAATGCATTCATCCTTTCCATGATGGTAATGGTCGTGTGGGCAGGTTAGTGCTCTTTAAAGAGTGTTTGCGATATGATATTGTGCCTATGATAATAGGTGATGATAAAAAAGATTTTTACTACCGTGGATTGCGCGAGTATAAAAATATACCAGGGTATTTAGTAGATACTATTCTTGCCGCACAAGACGAATATAAGCGTTATCTTGATTATTTTAAAATTGACTATATCAATTGAAAAATTTTTTAATGAAGAAGTTTTTTAAAATCTAAAATGCTTCTTTTTCTTTTCAAGTGGGAATATACTAGACAAAAGGCGGGAAAAGTGATAGAATTATTTTTATCGAAAATGTTCAGCATTTTATGATTAGTAAAGTGAAAAAGAAAAGTGAGGTATTCATATGACAAATATCAAGTTTTATCGTTGCCCTGTTTGCGGTAACATTGTTATGAAAGTTATGGACAGCGGTGTTCCTGTCGTTTGCTGTGGACAGCCCATGGTTGAACTTGTTGCAAATGCTAGCGATGGCGCAGGTGAAAAGCATGTTCCCGTTGTTGCTCTTTTAGGGCAAAATGTCGGCGTAAGTGTTGGCACTGTTCCGCACCCAATGGCTCCAGAACACTACATACAATGGATTTATTTAGAAACAAGTACGGGCGGGCAAATGAGATATTTGCAACCAGGGCAAGAACCAGAAGCAAACTTTAAGTTGGAAAAAGGTATTATCCCGCTTTGCGTTTATGCTTATTGCAATCTTCATTCGCTTTGGAAACGCGAAATTGATATCGAAAGAGATACACAAACCATTTAGCAAAAGGCGTTTTCGCCTTTTGATAATTAGCAAATAGCAATTAGCAATTTATGTGCGCTGCGCGCAAACAATTATTTAGTAGTTTGGCATTAGTAAGGTATATAACAGTGCATAAGCATAAGATAAAGGAAGGTAAAAATGCTAGAAAAAAGATACGACTTCAAAACTCGCGAAAAACACTGGCAAGACTTTTGGCGCGAGAACGACATTTATAAATTTGATGCAAATGCAAAAGATAAATACATGATTGACACGCCACCCCCAACTATTAGTGGCAATATTCATTTAGGTCATGTTTTTAGTTACACGCAAATTGATGTTATCGCACGACATGAGCGCATGCTAAATAAGTCCGTCTTTTTCCCGTTTGGCTATGATGATAACGGCTTGCCAACAGAGCGCTATGTACAAAAAGAAAAGAAAGTGCGCATGAGCGATATGAGCCGTTCGGACTTCATTTCACTTTGCATAGACACAACGCGCAAAATGAAAGATGTTTACGAAGATATTTTTTCATCTGCTGGTTGTAGTGCGGACTTTAAAAACGCTTATTCGTCAATTTCGCCACGCACACAAGAGATTAGTCAGCGAAGTTTTATAGAGTTATATAAAGCGGGCGAAGTCGAACGTAGAAATTCGGCAACATTATGGTGCCCTGAATGCCGTACTGCCATTGCTCAAAGTGAGATAGACACTGTCGAAATGGACAGTACTATGAATTACCTGAATTTTAGTATAAAGGACAGCGATGAGAAGTTGCAAATTGCCACAACTCGTCCCGAACTCCTTTGTGCCTGTGTGTGCGTTTTTGTCCACCCCGAAGACGAGAAACGCGCGCATTTAGTAGGCAAAAAGGCGATTACGCCGATTTACAATGTTGAAGTACCCATTATAGCGAACCCTGATGTTGACCGCGAGAAAGGCACAGGCGCAGTTATGTGCTGTACCTTCGGTGATGAAGCGGACGCAAAATGGCAAAAGGAATTTGATTTGCCAATACTTGAGGGTATCGGCTATAACGGCCGCATAACCGACCTTGCAGGCGAGTTTGCTGGCATGAAAGCGACAGAAGCGCGCTCAGCAATCGTTGCAAAACTCGAAGAACTCGGCGTTTTATACGACAAAAAACCTATCACGCACGCAGTATCAACTCATGAGCGTTGCGGAACTGCGATTGAAATTGCTGTTCGCCCGCAGTGGTTTATAAAATTGCTTGAACACAAAGACGAAATTTACAAGGCTGGCGAAAGTGTAAAATGGTACCCCGAACACACTCAAAAACGCTTTTTAAACTGGGTGGACGGGCTTAAATGGGACTGGTGTATTAGTCGCCAGCGTTTGTATGGCATTCCTTTCCCTGTATGGTATTGTGCAGATTGTGGCGCAACAATTATAGCAGACGAGAATAACCTTCCTGTCGACCCTAGTAAGACAATGCCAAACAAACCATGTCCGCACTGCCATGGTACTAATTTTGTTCCCGAAAACGATGTTATGGACACATGGGCAACAAGTTCTCTAACCCCCCAAATTTGCACGGACTTGTTAACAAATAAAGGGCTTGACGACAGTTATATTCCTATGGACTTGCGCCCGAATGCTCACGACAACATTCGCGTTTGGGACTTCTACACAATCGCGAAATCACTACTTCATTTCAAAAAACTTCCATGGCGCGATGTTATGATAAGTGGGTGGGGGCTAAGTGCAACAGGCACGAAATTATCAAAATCGAAATCTAATGGTGGCACACTAGGCCCACACGAAGCATACGAAAAGTATTCTGCCGATGTTACTCGCTACTGGGCAAGTAATGCTAGCCTAGGAAAAGATGTCTTTATTCAGGACGAAGAGTTTAACAATGGTTTTAAACTCATGCAAAAATTGTGGAACGCAAGCCGTTTTGTGTTGTCCTTTTTAGAGGGATATAAACTCACGCCAAACACCGAGCCCGAGCATCTCGAGCCTATGGATATTTGGATACTAGAATGCTATAAATCGACTTATAAAAAATTTATGTCGTATATGGATAAGTACGAAATGGGGCTTGCTCTAAACGAACTCGAACAACTTTTCTGGAACTTCTGTGATAACTATATCGAAATTGCGAAGAATAGACTTTATAAACCCGAAATTTACGGAGAGCCAGCAAAAGAGTCTGCGCAATACGCCGCTGGTTGTGTTCTTCTCGGCATGCTAAAACTTTTCTCAATCTATATGCCACATGTAACCGAAGAAATTTATCAAGATTATTTTGCCGAAATTGAAGGGCAGAAATCAATTCACACAAGTGGCTATCTTGAACTGACCCCCGAAAATACAAGCCAAACACTCGCCTATGGTAACAAGGTTTGCGATATCGTTTCGCAAGTGCGCGGGTATAAATCGCAAAACAATTTGAGTATGAAAGACGAGATTAGCAAGGTTACAATTTTGGGGCTATATTGCACGGTTGAAAGTTTTGTGAAAGATTGTGCAAATGACATTAAAGCCGTTTGTAGTATCAAAGAACTTGAGTTTGAAAAAGGTCAACAAGAAGAAGTAAAAATCGAAAAATAGGAAGTAATAATTATGAGATTAGAAGAAGCGCTTGCTTTGCGCGTAGAACAACTTTGCATGGCAAAAAATTTAACTGATGACGATTTGGCGGTCGTTTGTGGTGTTTCATTATCAATGATAGAAACAATAAAAAAGCAAGGTAGTGAAGTGAAACTAATAAATTTATATCATCTTTGCGAAGCTCTTGATATTAGTTTGGAAGAATTTTTCAATTCTCCGCTCTTTGACCGCGAAAGCATAGTGGAAGAAAGCGAATAAAAACAGATGGCGATGCAAGAAATAGTAGACCCATTCAAAAAGAAGTAACCGATTTGCGATACGCAGCAGACTATGCGCGTTTACGCGCTGCTAGAGCAAAGGGTCTTTGTTATAAGAAAACCACGGGATAGTCCTGTGGTTTTTTATTATTTTCCTTAAAAATATAGCAAAATATTATAAATTGTGCTGTATTAGAAATGAGCCGAAGAGTGCATGCTTTAATAAGGGGACTTGGATTTGATAGTTCCATTGCAAAATTCCAGTTAAAACAACAATTTGTATTGTAAACTGTGGGGCTTTATTATATTGATTTTTGGCTATACTCAACAATTTTTTTAAAGTTTTTTCACGATTTTCTTCAGTACAATTTTCACACAAATATTTACCCTTAGGTAATGTTCGTAAATTAGGGTGATTTTTATATTTTGTGCAAACGGCAAACATTTTAGTTTTGCCATTTTCTTCTATTACGCCTGCTAAATCTTCAAAAGCAAAATCATTTTTATGTGCATCGTCTATTTGAGCATAAAAATGGCGGTGATAATCGTATAGGTTGCTTATCGTTGGAGTTGATAATTCGGGAGCAATCATAATGACGCGCTCAGAAAGTTCTTGAACAAAAACACAACCTAATTCGTCTTTATTTGCTGACTTTGTTTCATAAAACAATTTAGCGCGCTGTATTCGTTTTTTTATTTCTTTTAAATTTGCAATTTTTTCGTTTGCACTTTTTTCTGCTTTATTTAAAAAATCAATTATTCTATTAAAATCATTAAAATCTAATATTTTTTGTATTTCTTGTAAAGATAAATCCATGCTTTTGAGCGCTGATATTGTGTTTAAACGAACGATTTCTTGCGCAGAATAATATCGGTATCCCGTCCATTCGTCTACATTATATGGATGGCATAAACCAACGCGGTCATAATGACGCAAAGTTTCTGCCGTCATATTCACCATTTTGGCTGTTTCGCTTATTGAAAATAATTTTTCCATAATTTATTTTAACCCCTTGACTTTTGTGTAACACAAAGGTTTATATTTATTGTATCATTAATAAAATATCATGTCAACTTTATATATATATATTTGACTTCAAAGACCTTTAATTGTATAATTAAATAAGGAGATTAGAATGGTTAAAAAAGATTATCATATTAATG
>CALWEW010000029.1 GCA_944377415.1 uncultured Clostridia bacterium | reverse complement strand
GGCTCATATAACTCAAGTCGACCTAAAACGCCGAACCTGTCACGAAGCGGTCCTGTTAGCATACCTGCACGTGTTGTCGCACCTATTAGTGTAAAAGGTTGAATTTTTAGTCTTATGCTCTTTGCTGCAGGCCCTTTACCGACAACAAAATCAAGCGCAAAATCTTCCATCGCAGGATAAAGGACTTCTTCTACAGCACGACTAAGTCTGTGAATTTCGTCAATAAATAAAACATCAT
Organism: uncultured Clostridia bacterium; assembly: GCA_944377415.1. Lineage (GTDB taxonomy): Bacteria > Bacillota > Clostridia > Christensenellales > UBA1242 > UBA7867. Next base: position 14,849 of record CALWEW010000029.1, on the reverse strand, counting down.
TACGCCCGAGATTAGTTAGTATTGCAGCAAGGTCTGCTGCATGCTCAATAGCAGGTCCACTAGTAACACGCATTTGAGCGCCTAGTTCGTTTGCAATTATGTGTGATAAAGTTGTTTTTCCGAGCCCTGGGGGACCAAAAAGCAAGACATGGTCGAGCGCTTCGTTTCGAGCCTTTGCTGCCTGAATATAAATAGATAAACTATCCTTTATTTTCTTTTGTCCAACATATTCATTTAGACTATTCGGGCGCAAACTGTTTTCGATAACTTCGTCAAAATCAGACTTTGTACTTGCGATAAATCTTTCATCATCTTCCATAGATTATCTCCCCAATTCTCTAAATGCTTTGGCTATAAGTGACTCCATGTCGTCGCTAGTTTCGTAAACCTTTGTCAAAATATCCTGCGCTTGCGCTCTCGGGACACCCCAGTCAATAAGCACATTCAAGGCTTGAGCAAAATTCTCATTTTCATTGATTTCACAAGCAGTCATATTCACCTCGGCAAGATGTGTCAACGCATCAATTTTTTCTTTCAATTCTAGCAGAATACGGTCGCGAATTTTAGTACCGACACCCTTTACACCCTTTAAAACATTTGCATTTTGTGTTGCAATTGCAAAACTTAAATCTTGCGCACTCACTCCGCTTAAAATATTTATTGCCATTTTAGGTCCAACGCCGTTTACCATGAGCAACTTCATAAATACTTCGCGCTCAAACCTGTCCTTAAAGCCATAAAGTGTCATTTCATCTTCACGCACATGTAAATATGTTTGCAAAGTTACCTGCTCACCTATTTCGCCTATGGTGTCGGCGGTAAAAGTTGAAACATAAATTTCAAAGCCAACCCCATTAACATCAAGAACAACAATACCAAGCGACTTGTCCGCTATTATTCCCCTTATAAAATTAATCATCTATAACTCCTTCTAAAATCTCATACCGAGCATTGCTTGATTTGTTTGGCTATGACACAACGCAACAGCAACAGCATCTGCGGCATCATCTGGTCGCGGAACTTTTGTAAGATGTAAAAGCGTTTTCACCATAAATTGTACTTGACTTTTTTCCGCTTTCCCTACACCTGTTAGCGCCATCTTAATTTGTTGCGGGGTGTATTCGTAAACAGGCAATCCCCTATTTACCGCACTTAACAAAATTACACCCCTTGCTTCTGCAACAGGAATACCTGTTGTTATATTCTTGTTAAAATATAATTTTTCGATTGCCATTTCATTAGGGTTATATTTGTCAATTAATTTATTCATGCTATCATAAATTACTTTTAGGCGCTCAAAAAAAATCATATCCTTTGGGGTTTCAATTACACCATAATCAATTACTTGATTATCTGCGCGAGTTTTTTCAATAATACTGAAACCTATTAAACCATAGCCTGGGTCAATACCTAAAATGCGCAAGATTGCCTCCGTAACTTTTTACGAATATTTTAGCACACTTCGGCTGGTTTTGTAAACAAAATTTAGAACATATGTAAAGATTTTTACATAACAAAAAGCAAACGAGTCCCGTTTATAAATTCTTACCTTTCTATATTTGAACGAGAATGGGACGAGAACTGCGCCTACGAGCAAGAAAGCACAAGCACTTGTGGTTGTGCTCTTGCGATGTAGATTGAGCCACGCTCAAACTGTCACGGGTTGTATGCAACGCATACTTGCTTTTTGCTACAAAAAAAGCAAACGAGTCCCGTTTTGGAACTCGTTTAAATTTAAATTGTGGAGCGGGAGACGGGACTCGAACCCGCGACATTTACCTTGGCAAGGTAACGCTCTACCAACTGAGCTACTCCCGCAATGGTGGGAGCTACAGGACTCGAACCTGTGACCCTCTGCTTGTAAGGCAGATGCTCTACCAACTGAGCTAAGCTCCCAAATTTTGCGCTCACTTCCACGAGTGAACAGTCATATAATATCAAAAAAAATATATAAATGCAAGCGTTTTTTGCAAAAAAATGAAAAAATTTTAAGCAAATTCCTTTTATAAAACACAAAGCCAAAATACACTAGCATATAAATATTAAAATTTGGTCTAAAATACTTGCAAAGATTATTCAAATATGCTAAACTGAATCTACAATTCTGCGAAATGGCGCCATAGCCAAGTGGTAAGGCCAAGGTCTGCAAAACCTTTATGCACCAGTTCGAATCTGGTTGGCGCCTCCATGCCGAAGTGGCGGAATTGGCAGACGCAAGGGACTTAAAATCCCTCGGGAGCAATCCCGTACCGGTTCGAGTCCGGTCTTCGGCACCACTAACAGCTTCGGCTGTTTTTTATTTTTTGGGGATTTTAAGTCCCTGCGGAACTTAACTCTGTCGAGCCAGACCGCAGCAAGCTGCTCCCCGCTTTGGCTAAAAACAGCACGCCCGTGCTGTTTTCTTCACGCGTCGCGCCCTCGGGAGCAATCCCGTACCGGTTCGAGTCCGGTCTTCGGCACCAACTCTTAAAAAGCCCTTATTTAAAGGGCTTTTTTGTTTATTCTTCTGTTTTTGGGTACATTTTGGGTACAAAATCCAAAGATTATTATATACTTGACTTTCAATATTAATGTTTCGCTTTTTAAAGGAAAAACTATTCGTAAAAATCGCATGCATAGCACTTTGCATAATACCCGTATATAATGTTTAATTGAAATATTAAACTTTGTTTCATGAAAAACTGTAAATTACCAAACTCCCCTTCCTTTATCTTACCTGCTAATCAAAAAACTCGGCAATTATAGCGTTAGAGATATAAGGATTATTAATTATCAAAAAACCGTTTTCTATTTTTACAAGATTTTCATCAATCAATTTTTTTATTGTTTCCTTATGTTCCGCCAGAAAATCTGCACCAAAAAGTTTATTATATTCTGCTATGTTTAAACCTTTTGTCGTGCGTAATGCAAGCATAATAAATTCTTCTTTTGCTGTTTCTAATGTTTCTGGCTCAACATTTTCTATGTTTTCGGTTGGGTTTGAAAGATATTTGGAAAAGTTTTCTGTATTATTCCAATGCACGCCATTTACAAATGAATACGCGGCAAGCCCTACCCCTAAATATGCGCCTCGAGCCCAATAATTCTTATTATGAATAGATTCATATCCTTCTTTTGCAAAGTTACTGATTTCATAACGACTAAAACCATGCTTTCCCAAAAAATCGACTGTTAGGTCGTACATGTTTACAGTTTCGTCCTCATCAGGAAGCATTAACTCGCCTTTTTCTATTGCTTTTGTAAGTGGAGTGTTTGGCTCACAAATCAATCCATAGGCTGAAATGTGTGTAATCGGGAGTCCGATAACCCTTTGCAAAGTTTCTTTTATGTCGTCGAGTGTTTGAGTTGGAACGCCAAGCATTATATCAACATTTATATCATTAATTCCATATTCAAGAGCATATTGAACTGAGTTTTCTAAATCAGCAAAATTATGTTTGCGATTTAAAACCGACAGAATGCGCGGGCTGTGGCTCTGCAAACCGAAACTAACACGATTACACCCCGCTTTGCTATATTCTTCGGCTTTTTCTCGCGTAAAAGAATTAGGGTTTGCTTCAATAGTTATGTTTTTATCTTTTATATCAAAATTCTCTCGCACTTCATCTAAAATTGATGAAATCGCTCCATATGGTAAAATAGACGGTGTACCACCGCCTATGTAAACCGAAGTAACATCATAGTTTTTATATTTTTGCGCTCTTGCTTTTATTTCCGTATTAAGTGCTGATAAATAAGCATTTACCTGCTCATTTTTGGGTACAAACGAGCAGAAATCACAGTAACTGCATTTCGACACGCAAAAAGGAATGTGAATATAAAGAGAAAATTTCTTTTTAGAAAACATTTGTATCACAATTTTTTGTTTGAAAATAAATTTTACTTTTGCAAATTACAAGAATTTAGAAAATTAATCAATTTTTAAAATACTTATGAAAGCATCACTGGGAACTTCGACAGAACCGATATTGCGCATTTTCTTTTTACCTTCTTTTTGCTTTTCAAGAAGTTTACGCTTTCTCGTAACATCACCACCATAACATTTAGCAAGCACATCTTTTCTAAATGCCTTAACAGTTTCACGAGCAATAATCTTTCCCCCTATTGCCGCTTGAATTGGTACTTCAAACATCTGTCTAGGGATTACTTCCTTTAACTTCTCCGCCATAATGCGACCACGCTCATACGCTTTGTCTTGGTGGACGATTAAACTCAAAGCATCACAAATTTCGCCTTTTAGCAAAATATCAAGTTTTACGAGTTTGCTTGTGCGGTAATCTGCCATTTCGTAATCTAAACTTGCATAACCGCGCGTTCTGCTTTTCAAATTATCAAAAAAGTCGTAAATAATTTCATTTAGTGGAATTGTATAATCAAGGCGAACGCGCTTTTCATCAAGGTACACAACATCAGTATTCTCGCCACGGCGTTCGGTACACAATTCCATAATTGACCCCATGTATTCGGGTGGCGTAAAAATATGCGCATTAACATAAGGTTCTTCTATGTGGTCAATCAAACTTGGCTCAGGCAAATTACTCGGGTTGCTAACTTCAAGCATTTCACCATTTGTCTTATACACATGGTAACTTACACCCGGAGCAGTCGTAATTATGTCAAGATTAAATTCGCGTTCTAACCTTTCTTGAATAATTTCCATATGTAAAAGCCCTAAAAAACCACAGCGGAAACCAAACCCGAGTGCAACCGAAGTTTCTGGTTGATAATCAAGGGCACTGTCATTTAGTTTAAGCTTTTCAAGTGCATCTTTTAACTCGCCATATTTACTACCATCGACAGGGAAAATTCCACTAAAAACGACAGGTTGCACTTGCTTATAGCCTGGAAGTGCTTCTTCTGCTGGATTATCAGCATTTGTGATAGTATCGCCAACTCGTGCTTCGCTTACTTTTTTTATGCTTGCAGCGATATAGCCAACTTCTCCAGCAAAAAGCGCATCACTTTCCTTTGCTTTTGGAGTAAAGTAACCAACTTCAGTTACTTCAAACTCGTTATTAGTCTGCATAAATTTGATTTTATCGCCTTTTTTAACAGAACCATCAAAGACACGAACAAGGCAAATTGCACCCTTAAAATTATCATAATAACTGTCAAAAACAAGACACTTTAAGGGCTTGTCTTCGCTACCACGCGGAGCAGGAAATTCTTTTATTATTCCTTCGAGCACAGCATCTATATTTATACCTTCTTTCGCGGAAATACAAGGAGCATGCATCGCGGGTATTCCAATTACATCTTCAATTTCTTGCTTTACTTTTTCAGGTTCAGCACTCGGCAAGTCAATTTTATTTATTACAGGTAAAATTTCAAGCCTATTATCAAGTGCTAAATGCACATTAGCAAGAGTTTGCGCCTCCACCCCCTGTCCTGCATCAACAATTAAAATTGCGCCTTCACACGCAGCGAGTGAACGACTTACCTCATAAGTAAAGTCAACATGCCCTGGTGTATCTATAAGATTTAGAATGTAGTCATCACCCTTATAATTGTAATGCATGCGCGTAGGAGTCAATTTTATTGTTATTCCACGCTCGCGTTCAAGGTCCATACTGTCTAAAAGTTGCTCTTGTAAGTCGCGTTTAGCAACCGTTCCTGTCGCTTCAAGCAAACGGTCGGCTAATGTACTTTTACCATGGTCAATATGAGCAACTATACAGAAATTGCGAATGAATTTTTGTCTGTCGGACATTTTATTCTCCATTAAAAATTTAGATTAATTATATAAAATTTTTAAAAATATTGCAATAGAATTGATTTATTTTGCATAAAGTATACAAAATTGCTAGCATATTATGTCAATTTTTGCTATAATAAGTTGAAATTTGAGGTAATTATGGAAATTTATAAATCTTGGTTAGTTGAAAAGTTTATTGCACACAGAGGATTTTATGATGAGAGTGCTCCAGAAAATTCCCTTCTTGCTTTTCAGAGAGCCATTGACAATGGTTACGCTATTGAATTAGATGTTCATGTTATAAGTGATGGAACGGTAGTTGTTTTTCATGACCATGAACTCGGTCGCATGACAGGACACGATGGTTATGTGAAAAACTTGAAAGCCGAAGATTTGGGAAATTATAACTTAGGAAAAACAGAACAAACCATTCCAACGCTTCGTCAAGTACTTGATTTAGTCAATGGAAAAACACCTATTTTAATCGAAATTAAGTCTGAAAATACAAAAGTTGGCGCTGATGAGGCGAAAATTTATGATGTTTTGAAAGATTATACTGGCGAATTTGCAATTCAGTCATTTAATCCTTTTTCTATTGAATGGTTCAAAAATAATGCCCCCGAAATAGTCCGTGGTTTACTTTGCGCAAAGTTTGGAAAAAACATGCCAGACAGATCAAAATCTTGGATAAAGCGTTATGTTCTACGCAACATGCTTTTTAATAAGCGCGCCAAACCACAATTTATCGCGTATAATGTTTTAGATTTGCCTACTATTGATGTAAAAAACAAAAAATGCAAAGGGTTGCCTATCCTTGGCTGGACTGTCAAATCGCAAACTCAATATATGGAAATCGTCAAATATGTAGACAATATTATCTTTGAAGGTTTCAAACCGAGTATTTAACAAAAGTACATTTTAAAACAATTTATTAATATCATATATATTTCATTTGAAAAAGGTACGATAAGAAATCGTACCTTTTCTTTTGTTAATTATTTTGTCTTATAATATACGGCATTTTATTTTAAATAATTGCTTCGACGAATTCTTTTGAATCAAATTCGCTGATATCATCAATTTTTTCACCCGTACCGATAAACATTACAGGTGTGCTATATTCTTGGGCTATACCGAGAATGACTCCACCCTTCGCTGTTCCGTCAAGTTTTGTTACAATTAACCCATCAAGCCCTATTGCTTCATCAAAATATTCTACTTGGCTAATTGCATTTTGCCCTGTCGTTGCATCAAGAACAAGCAATTTTTGATAGCATACTTCGGGCCAGTTATTTGAAACAACTTTTGAAACCTTTTTCAATTCTTCCATAAGGTTTGCTTTGTTATGAAGTCTACCTGCCGTGTCAATAATGACCACATCAGTATTTTTTGCCTTTGCACTTGCGATACCGTCAAACACAACACTCGCAGCATCTGCGCCATCATCATTTTTAATAATTTTGACATTATTTTTTGTTGCCCAGATACTCAACTGTTCACTTGCGGCTGCTCTAAATGTATCACCCGCAACAAGCAAAACAGACTTTCCTTGTTGCTTAAAATAATTTGCAAGTTTGCCGATTGTTGTAGTTTTTCCTACTCCGTTTACCCCCACAATCATAATTACCAAAGGATATTTAATCTCTGGTTGCTCATTCTCGTTGAGGATATCTTCCATAATATCGCGTAGCGCCTGCTTTACATCGTCTTGTGTGCGAAGTTTAGTTTTCTTTGCCTCTTCGCGCAAGCGCTCGACAATTTCTTCCGAACATTCAATTCCCAAATCTGATGAAATTAGAATTTCTGTGAGTTCGTCAAAAAAGTCGTCATCAAGTTCACCATGCGACATAATAGACATTAATTTATTATCAAAAGATGCTTTTGTCTTTTTAAATGCTTCTTTAATCTTATTAAAAAATCCCATAATAGTTCCTAATTAGTTGAAATAGTATTTACTGTGCGGTTTGTATTGCTTCACTCAGTTTTACGCTAACTACTTTACTTACACCCTTCTGTTCCATCGTTACACCGTATAAGTTGTCTGCTAACTCCATAGTGGGCTTACGGTGTGTGATGACGATAAATTGTGTTTCGCCAGCAAAGCGGTGCAAATATTTTGCAAATCTTTCGACATTTGCATCATCGAGTGCTGCATCAATTTCGTCCAGCAAACAGAATGGCATCGGTCTTAACTTTAAAATTGCGAACAAAATTGCTATTGCTGTCAACGACTTCTCGCCACCGCTCAAAAGGTTGATATTCCCTAATGCTTTCCCTGGTGGCTCGGCTATAATGTCGACACCCGCAGCAAGAACATCATCGTCAGTCAAAACAAGTCTTGCCTTACCACCGCCAAAAAGTTCGCGGAAGATGCGAGAAAAGTTTTCATTAATTTTTTGGAATTGAGTGTCGAATCGTTCTGTCATTTGCTCACTCAAATCTTTTATAACGGTCATTATATCTTCTTCCGCTTTTTTAAGGTCAGCAAGTTGAGTTGAAAGTTCGGTATAACGAGCGTCAAGGTCTTTACTATCTTCAATCGCATTTACATTAACATGGCCTAATTTGTTGATATCTCGCTTCAATTCATTAATGCGAGTTTGCCCGCCTACTGCATCATACTCAGGGTCTTTCATTTCTAGAGCTGTAAGATATGTTAATTCATAATCTTCAAGAATACGGTCTTGCATGTTCTCAATATTTGTGTCGATTTGTGCAAGTTTCGCTTCTTCTTGGTAGATACGCTCTTGAATTTTTGCATACTCGTTTGTAAGTCGCGTACGCTCTTCCTCAATTTTTGCCAAACTGTCGTGCAGGTCTTGTTTTAGGTCTTCCATTTCTTGAACTTTTGCTTTTACCGCTTCGAGTTTTGCACTGTCTTCGCTATCTGTTTCACTGTCGGCACTATTGTTTAATTCCTTAGCCGTTTCAATGGTACGCGCGTTTTTAACAAGCAAACTGTTGTTTTCGTCAATATTGTTACTTATTTCTTCTTGCTCGCTTAACAAACGCTCAATTTCGGCGTTGCTCGATGATATTTCAGTTTCAAGAGTAGCAATTTGCACCTTTAAATCGGTAATTTGATTTACCAAATTGTCGCGCTTATCGCGCAAAATGTCGTATTGATTTGTTTTTGCCCCATTATTTTTTGCAGTTGGCATATCTGCGTTTTCAATGCTTTGCGCTGTTTCAAGTTCGCGAGCAAAAACTTCTTTCCTCGCATTAAGTCGCGATAATTCTTGATTGATTTCGTCGAGTTCAGCGATAAACTGCTCACTATCATCTTGTGAATGTTTTAAAATTTCTTCTTTTTGTGCGAGCTCGACATCGTAATCATGCAACAAGTCTCCTTGCGCTTTGATTTCCTTCATCAATTTTGCAAGCATATCCCTATAAACATTAAGTGTGTTTCTCTGCTCGGCAACCTTTCCACTTTGCGCTTTAATCTTTTCGGCGATAGTTTCAATTTCGCGCTCACGCGATAAAAGATTATTTATCTCAGTCTTTTTGCTACCACCAGTAATTGAACCTGCTGGATTAATCACATCGCCTTCAAGCGTAACAATTTTAAAGCCAAAATGAGATGCGTTTGCAAGACGAACGGCAGTGTCCATATTGTCTACAATTACCGTATTACCGAGTAAGCCTTTAAAAACAGGTTCTAAACTTGAATCATATTCAATAAGTTCGTTTGCGACACCATAACACCCTGCACTGTTTAAAAGAGGACGAAAGTTTTCATTTAAAAATTTAGGCTTCATTGAGTTTATAGGCAAGAATGTTGCTCGCCCATAATTACGCGATTTTAAGTAACTTACTAACTGCTTTGCATCTTGTTCGTTTCTAGTAACTATATTTTGAACAGCAAAACCGAGAGCCATTTCAATAGCAGTTTCAAGCGCGCGCGGAACCGTAATCAACTCGCCTATTACACCAACTATAAGGCGTTGAAGTTCGGCATTTTTACCCGCATCAAGCAGAAGCCTGCGTACAGTTCCGTTATAGCCTTCGTACTCGGCTTGCATTTCATTCAAAAGTTTTGCACGCGATTCCATTTTTGCCAAATCTGAAAGTGAAATATCAAGTTGCATGCGCAAGTCAGCCTCGCCCTGCTCAACCGATGCTAGATTTTCGCGCAACGCTGTGAGATTGTCAAAAGCGTTCCTACGATTTGCTTCAGCATTTTCGCAATCAACACGCGCTTTGTTTTCGATGACTAGCGCACCTTCTTTCTTATTTTCAACGCTTTTTTGCCTTGCTAGCAATTCTTCTTCGCGTTCTTCAATTGCTGAAATCTCCGTTTGCAATCTTGTTACATTTGCCTTTATATCGGTTAGGCGTGAAATTGCATCTTGCATTTCTTGTTGTGAGCCACTTACCGCTTGCTCACTCACTTTTAATTGCTCAATAACTCCCGCGTAAATTTGTTCTAACTCGTCAAGTTTTGCACGCAGAGAGTTCACACGCTCAACAGATGCTGATTTTTCGTTTTGCTTTTCTTCAAGCGCTTTATTTAAACTTTCAAACTCGGCTTTATCGTGCTCAATTTCTTCTGTTAGTTTTATCGCTTGTTCGTTTAAGTACTCAATCTTTGCCTGTGCGACACGGCGGTCGCCTGCGGTCTTTTCAATATTAACTGTTATTTTCAAAATCTCGTCGCGCAGCGCTTCAATTTGCTCGTCGATTGCCTTTATTCCTTCAAGCGACTGGTTTTGATTGTCAATCGCACTTTGAACCTGCTTCTCTTTGTCTTGTGATTGCTCTCTTAAACCGTCTAACAAGTCGTTTATTCGTTGCTTGTTTGAGTTGGCATTTTCATAATGATAAATATAATTGTTTACTTCTTCGAATTTCAATTTTTCACGCAAATCAAGGTACTTTTTTGCTTTCTCGGCTTGTTCTTTCATTGGGTTTAATTGGCGTTCAATTTCAAATACGGTATTTTCAATTAGCGAAAGGTTTTCGCGAGTGCGAGTAAGTTTGCGCTCGGCTTCAATTTTGCGCTCTTTAAATTTCAAAATACCCGCCGCCTCTTCAAAAATCACACGGCGGTCTTCGGGCTTGCTTGCGACAATTTGTTCGACCTTACCCTGCCCTATAATCGAATATCCGTCACGACCGATACCGCTATCGTGTAGCAAGTTTGTAATATCTTTTAATAAACATGGCGCATGATTTAGGCTGTATTCACTTGTGCCATTTCTGTATAATTTACGCGAAATAACTACTTCATCATAATCGACATTGAACTGGTGATTTTCATTTGTAAACACGAGCGAAACTTCGCAATATGACAAACTCTTGCGATTTTCCGAGCCTTTAAAGATGACATCTTGCATGCTGCTACCGCGCAAATTTTTAGACGATTGCTCACCTAAAACCCAACGAATAGCATCAGCAAAATTGGACTTACCGCAACCGTTTGGCCCAACGATTGCTGTAATTCCGCTACTAAATTCAATCGCAAGTTTGTCCGCAAAAGACTTGAACCCCAGAACTTCAATTCTTTTAAAACTCAAAACTTTTTCTCCTTTTTACTACGCGAAGTTGTCAATGTCAAGTTTATTTTCGCTCAATGTGTTTCCTAATTTCGTAAGCAAATCTTTTTCAGCAAAATCAAGTACTTGCTCAATACTCGTAAGTAAACTTGTAACATCTGCCGAACCGTGAGTTTTTACGACAATTTGCTTTGTACCCAAAAGTGGTGAGCCGCCATATGCTTGATAATCATAGCGTTTCAAAACCGCTTTTAACGGCTTTTTAATAATTAGTCCGCCGATTTTACCTTTTAAAGTGGACTTTAGCCCGCTTTTAATAACCGAAAGCAATGCTTGAATTGTGCCCTCAATACTTTTTAATAAAACATTCCCAGAAAAACCATCTGTGACAATAACATCGCAATCACCTGAAAGAGCATCACGCGCTTCAATATTACCCACAAAATTAATCGGCAATTTTTGCATAATCTCATATGATGTTTTTGTAAGTTCGTTACCTTTTGCCTCTTCCGTGCCGACATTAAGAAGTGCCACACGCGGTTGTTTTACTCCTTGAATTACTCGCATATACTCACTTCCCATAAGCGCAAAATGGCACAGATTTATAGGCTTACAATCGACATTCGCTCCGCAATCTATGAGTAATACTCTGCCACCTTTTATAGTAGGAAGCATTGGCGCTAATGCTGGGCGTGAAAGTCCAGAAAGTCTACCTAATTTTAAGACAGAGCCACTCAGAACTGCACCCGTACTGCCCGCAGACACCATTCCAGCATATCCACCATTTTTAAGTTTATCAATACAAACTACAAGTGAACTATTCTTTTTTGTACGAATTGCCTCGACAGGCGCTTCATTACAAGTAATTATTTCATCGGCATTCGTAATAGTTAGCCTATTTTCGTCATACTTCTTTCCTGCAAGAAAATTTTTTAATTCCTGCTCTTTGCCGACAAGTTCAATTTCTATATTATCATGACGAGCAAGCGCGACAAGACATGCAGCCACAACTTCACTAGGTCCTCTGTCCGCTCCATACGCATCAACCAGAATTTTAAACATCTTTTCACCTCTGCTGTTTAGATAAAATTAATCAAATTAATTTTAGCATATAACACGCGAAAAAACAAATAAAAATGGGCAAAAAATTACTTTTTGCCCATTACAATATTTGACAAAGAATTTTAAAATTTTAGTAAAACCGCATGCTATAATTTTTAGCAATAATACTAAATGTGTGTTACAATTTTTGAAGATAAGAAAAAAGAACGCATTATTTTGCTGCGTTCTGCTTTTCCTGTCCTTTATTCTTCTCTAAAACAAGTACTTGTTTACCGTCATAATAACCGCACTTCTTGCAAACTCTGTGAGCAAGTTTTGGCTCGTGGCAATGAGGGCATTCTACGATTGCGGGCGAAGAAATCTTCCAATTAGCCGCACGAGAACGCTTCCTTGCTTTAGAGGTCTTTGATTTAGGAACTGCCATTTTAGACCTCCAAAAATTAAATGTGTAAATTTATTTACGAGTGATAGTATATCTTATTTTCAGTTAAAAGTCAACGCTTATGAATAAAAATTTTACTGTTTTGTCAAACATGTTTTTAGGAAATTTGAAATTTAAAAGATAAAATGTATAAAAGTTTTTAGAGATTTTTGCTTTAATATATTTGGCGGTTTTTGTTTCTTATGTTATACTGAAATGATACATATATTTGAGGTAATTTTATGAAATTTTGCGCTATTATCTGTGAATACAATCCTTTTCACAACGGGCATTTATACCACATTCAACAGAGTTTAAAGCAAAGCGGTTGCGATGGTTGTCTTTGCATTATGGGCGGTAATTTCTCGCAGCGCGGAGAACCTGCTTTGTGTGAAAAGTACTCGCGAGCTGAAATGGCTATTTCTGGTGGAGCATCAGCAGTGGTGCAAATTCCTACTTATTTTTGCACAGCAAATGCTGAAATTTTTGCACAAGCAGCGGTAAAAATTGCTACAAGTTTTGCTTCTGTTACGCACATTTCTTTTGGAAGTGAATGTGGCGATATTAGGTCATTATCTGAACTTGCGCGTTTTCTGTTGAAAGAACCTGCATTTTTTAAAGAGCGCATTAAGCGCAACCTTAATGACGGTTTTTCGCTGGGGCGTGCGAAAACTCACGCAATCAAAGAATGTATTGATGCGGGTCTTGTAAAGTTCACCCACCCTGAGATTGTGGAAACCTTGCTCGACACGCCAAACAACATTTTGGCGGTTGAGTATTTAAAAGTTCTTTTTCAATCGGGGCGCACAGACATTACGCCGATTACCGTTAAACGCATAAATGAATTAAGTGATACTCGTAATAGTGATGACGAAATCGAGTACCAATTTTCAAGTGCAACAGCAATTCGCGAATCTGTTTATCGCAGTAAACGCATTTGGAACATTCGTAAATTTATTCCAAACGAATCATACAAGATTTTTGCCAACTCTCTCCGCACAATCGGTATTCCAGACATGGAAATTTGGGGCAATCTCGCGCTTTACCGTTTCCGCACAGCCAGTCCTAACGACCTTGCGCTTAACTATGATGTACTTGAAGGGATTGAAAATAAATTGATAACAGCCGCGCGTGAGAACATAGATTTTCCGTCATTTGTCGAAAGTTGCACTTCGCGTCGTTTTACGCAGTCGCGCATTCAGCGAATTGTAACAGCATGCTTGCTTAACTTGCGTGCAGAATATGTAAAACACATCTATGAAATTGACCGACTTCCCTACATTAAATTGCTTGCAGCGAAAAATAACAAGGAAGTTCTTGCGGCACTAAATGAGTGTAATACAATCTTAGTTACTCGCAAAACCGATGCAATAAAGGCGCAACAAGACCCATTTGCTAAAATTTTAATGTTTGCAGAAGACAAAGCAAACAACCTTTACTCTCTACTAATGGACATAACAAAAGAAGTGCAAAAAGAATTTGCAATTAGCGACATCTATCAAAAGCCACTGTTTGTGAAATAAAATTTAATGATAAATAAAGTAACATAAATTAAAAAGCCTGCTTTTGCAGACTTTTTTAATTTAATGAAATACTTGGTAGAGCGGAGATATTTAGGTCAGCGGGGTCTTCGGTGAGAAGTTGATAATAAGCAACAGAGCCTATCATTGCAGCGTTGTCGGTACAAAATTCAAGTGGTGGAAAATATAGCGCGATATTTTCGACTTTGCATTTTTCCGTAAGCGAACCACGCAAATATGAATTTGCTGCCACCCCACCTGCAAGAACTAATTTATTTTGGTTGAATTCTTTGCAAGCACGCAAAACTTTTTTTGTCAACATGTCGACTGCTTCGTGCTGGAAAGATGAACAAATTTGGCGAACATCAGGTTTTTGTCCGTTTTGTTCTAGTTTGTGTACATAGTTTATTACGGCAGTTTTTAGTCCGCTATAACTTACATCATAACTATTCGAAAGCGTGTCATGATGAACAAATTGAATAGTTGGCTCGACACCTTGCGCGAGTTTATCTACTTTTACTCCGCCCGGATACTCAAGACCTAAAACTCTGGCTACTTTGTCATAAGCCTCACCGATTGCATCGTCTTGCGTAGAACCAATTAGCGAAAAATGGTTTTAATTATCATCATTTATGATTGCAAGATGTCCACCG
>CALWEW010000028.1 GCA_944377415.1 uncultured Clostridia bacterium | reverse complement strand
AGCGATGATATGTACAGTGAAAACGACCCTGCAATAACTATAACATACACCGCAAACAACAACTATTACATAAATTCTATTACTATAAACTCGCAAAACATTGCTCTCACAAATACAAGTGAACCAGCCTCTTATTCAAGTATGACGGGTACACAGTATAAGGTATGGCGGAGTGGTGCGAGTGTGGTCGAAATTCGGTTGATAAATTGTACCGAAAATGTGGCGGTGGTAGGTGATGTAGGGCAAACGCTAACTTACACCACCGCCTCGAATGTGTCTATTTCAAGTTATACTCGAAATACATACGATACCACCACCGCAACAATCACAGGAACGACTACCGAAACATACTCACCGCAATTTTCGTATGGCGGGAGTACGGTTACTTTATATAGTACAAGCGGAAGCGGGACGGTTGGCGGAATATCGTACAGTTATAGTCGCAGCGGAACAAACAACACGAATTTTTCAATTACACTTTCAAACTTGCCAACAGGTTACAACAACATTCCAGCATTTTCATTCACCGCAATAAACTCGGTTACTATTACATTCAACACGAGTGGCGGAGAAGGCACAATCTCACTTAGTACGGGACAATTTACAATAGGGGAAACAATCACAGCATACGCGGCACCCGCGCCAGACAGTGCGTTTTTGTACTGGATAGACAGTACAAACCCGAGTGTGCCGATACGAACGAACCCGCTAAATGTACAAGTGGGCGAAGCAAAAACCTATACCGCGTACTTTTCGAGTAATGTGCTTGAAAATGTTGCAGTTGAAGCAACAATCGGCGGAAGCGCTGAAATAGTAGGCGATGACTACGCAAGCACGGGCGAAGTAATTTTTGTATCTCGTGTAAAAATAACAGGCTACCGCTTTGTTGGGTGGTATGACGGCGAAACCTTGCTCGGCACTGCTGCAAGTATACGCCTACCATATTCACAAGTACAGGGCAAACTAATCACCGCACGCTTTGAATATGTGGGCAGTGCAAACCAAAATGACGATACAAACAATACAGAAGATATTTTTTAGCACTCGCTACTACATAAAATTAGCAATTAGCAATTAGCGGAAATAATCTTCGTATCACTGTTAGTTTTGTCCAGCCGCCGCGAGCCGCTCACTTGTCTATTACTCTTTCTAGCGGCGGACTTTCGCTAACGCTCAAGGTAGCAATTAATGACTGCTAACGCAGTAATATCTAATGATTAGGTAAAAATAAAACTTATACACAATTTGTGTATAAGTACCATGACCCTAAAAGTGTCAAAGAAGAATAAAAGATACAGTTCATGTTTTGAGTTGCAATAAGCAACATAGAACCATTAAATAGTTTGTATGTTGTTTCGTGATAGTTTTTGTGTCAGCCGAGAGCCCATCACTTGCGTTGCTCGTTACACGCGGCTGGCTTTCCGTACCTTGCGGTACTCCAAGGCACAGTACTTTTAGGCAATCGCACGAAGTGCGCAATAACTGCTAATTACTAATTGCTAATTTGAGCGAGCAAAGCGAAGCAAAGAATTGCTTTTATGACTTACCGCTAATGCGAGCGGAAGTAACTCCCGCAAGTGTGACTTGCGAACATATAAAAGCAAATTTTATAAAAAGAATAACTTTCAACCACCGAAAGTTATTCTTTTTTAATTAGGAGTTAAGGATAAAAATTTAAGATACAGTTACTTGTTTAATTTTATATATTACTTTTAAAATTTTGAATACTCTAAAAAACAGTAAGTAGGTAGTACCTATACACATTTTGTGTAATAGTACCATGTTGCAAAATGTAACATAGTATCATGACCCTAAAAGTGTCATAGTACAAAGTAAATTAATTTATAAGTACCATGATAGTTTTTGTGTAGTATTTATAAAGACAATCGCACGAAGTGCGCAATAACTCCTACTTCCTAACTCCTAATTCCTAATTATTTAATCGAATTAATGTCTAATTCGATTAAATTTTGTTTGCATTTTAAATAGCGTTTTAGATTTCGCGCAAGTCCCTTGTTGCGCTTTACCAAAAGTATTTGCTCGGCTTTTTCAATATCTGCTAGCATTTTGTTTAGTTTCAGTGCTTTTCGCTCTGCATGTTTCACTTTGTAACTATTCATATATTCTTTCCTTTTTCACTCTTTTTTCGTGCATTGCATATAAACTTTAAGTTAGCATAGGGGGTAGTTATGGAATTTGATGACGAAAAATTACCTAACGAAGATAGTATGCGCTTAATGCGACATGGTTATGCGCAAAAAGTCCGAGCACTCCAAAATGAAGAAGAAAACACAAATAACAATCAAAACGGGGCGGGCAGTGTGCCAAACGGCAATACCACAAATGGCACAAACTTGCCAAATGCAAATGAAACTGATGACGAAGCATTAAACGCAATCGCAAATAATATTAACTGGCAGACGAACACTCAACTTTTGAATAATTTGCTTTCACGCACGCAAAACCGTTGTATGCGTTCCTTTATTCGCGGGCTTATTCCACTTAATGAGAGCGACCGAAACGAGATAAATTCCTTTTACACGAATACGCGCATTCGCCGAAACCCGAGCATTGTGCCGAAAGTATCAAACACCTTTAATGGCGCACTCCGCGACTACATTCGCAATGAAACCGAACTATTAGACGGGCTAGTCGAACTCCTTTACACAGATACAGACTCGAATAGGCGCACTTCTATTACAAATATTATTCGGCGTAGGCTTGATGCGCTCGACACCCTCGCAAGTTTCATGACTGGCATGTTCTTTTAATATAGGTAAAAAATTTATAATTACTTTACTAATTAGGAAACTCGCACAAAGTGCACATTAACTGCTAATTGCTAATTTATTAATTTTGCATGTGCAAAATTAATATTTTCGTTTGTTCTTTTTTGCGCGCAGTGGTATAATAAATGCCATGAAAATGAAACTCGATATAAACAATGATTTAATTGATTTGGCAAAAATTTTTAAAAAGGCGAGCGCTCCGCTCTATATTGTAGGCGGTTTTGTTCGCAATGCTCTTTTGGGCTTTTGCGAAACTGATATTGATGTTTGCTCAAAACTGCGCCCCGAAGAAATTGCAAAAATTTTGCCCGCATCAAAGTACACACTGAAAGTTGTGAATGAGAAACTCGGCACCGTGCATATTAAAATAAAGTCGACGGGCGAGGAGTATGAACATACAACTTTCCGCGCCGAACAGTACGCAAGTGGCGGGGTGCATTCTCCGTCTAATGTGCGTTTTGTTGACGACATACCGCTTGATGCAAGCCGTCGTGATTTTTCGGCTAATGCGATTTATTACGACATTTTGAGTAATGAGATAATTGACTATTACAACGGTGTCGGCGATGTAAAAAATCATGTAATTCGCACGGTAGAAACTCCCGAATATGTATTTTCGTGCGACGGGCTTCGAATTTTGCGAATGGTGCGCTTGTCTGCTGAACTTGATTTTTCAATCGATGAGCACACGCTTGCGGTCGCTAAAAGCATGGTGTCGCAACTTCGCGACATTTCGCAAGAACGCTTTAACAAAGAGTTTGTTTCCGTGCTTTTTGCAGATTACAAGTATAACGCAATTCGCAACCCGAACGCCTACACTCGAGGAATAAAGCAAATTTGCGAACTCGGCGCACTTGAATATGTGTTCCCTGAATTTACCGAGATTGTCGGCGTGGAGCGCGTACGCTCGCTTTACTCTGCTGACTTTATTGATATGCTTGCGCGCGCTCAACCTGCGTTGAGAATTTCGGCATTTATTTGCGATATTTGCAAATTTTTAAACATAAAACCGACAAAAAATATAGTTTTTGCGCTACTCGGCACGGGCGGAATTATGCTCAATAAGCGCGAATGTTTTAGGCAGTTTAATATACTTTCTGCGTTTTTTGAAATTGCAAAAGGCGATGTATTTTCAGAAGAAAGTGCGAGAATTTTTATTCAACAAAATTTTGATTACGCAAGCGAGATTTTCGGGCTTTGCGACATTGCTGGTATCGGTGCGCGCTTAAAGAAAACTTACGCGCTTATGGAAATCGACGGCGTGCCATTTAATCTAAAACAACTCCGCATAAATGGCAATGATATCGCCGAAGTTTACCCGAAAATTGAGAAAAATTTGTACTCGCAAATTCTCGAACGCTTGCTTCACGCTTGTGCTGTTATGCCTGAAATCAATCGTAAGGACTTGCTACTTCGTGAGGTAGCCAGCATCTATATTGAATTAAAGAAATAAAAACAAATAAACTAAAAACAAACCACTTAAATCAAAGCGGTTTGTTTTTTTAAAATATTTTGAACGAGCCTTCGAACCTAATTCGAACGCAGTTGTCGGGGCATTTTGGTTGCGGTGGTTTTGGTCTAGGCTTTGGGCAAGGTGGTGGGCAGCAATCTTGAGGGCAGTGTCCGTATTCGTGATAACATGGCGGGCAACACGGAATTTTATCGCAAGGGCAATAATTATTGTTACCATTACTACATGAGTTGTTTCCGTTGTAGTTTGAGTTATCCCCGCAGTAGCATGATTTGTTATCGCAACCATAGTACTTCAAAGTATGTTTATAGTTTTTAAAGCAGCACATAAATTTTTCTCCTTTTACCATAACATCAGCGTTATGTAGCCCCGCACTTTCATTGTATGTACGCAAGTTTGTTTTCGTGTTAGGTATGAAAAATTTAATTTTGACTAAAACTTAACCCAAAACATTTGCTTTCAAAGTTTTTTTTACCTATAATATAAAAGTAAAAGTGGCGTGTGCTAAGTCAACAGATAAAGCGCACCGCAAAAACGGGAGGTGTCGCTTTGGGGTATTTTGATTATTTAGACGAAACGACAAAAGAACAGCGCGAATTTCAATCGTTTGATGTCTGGGCAAAAACAGGGACTTATGTAGGTTTGGGCTCCTTTTTAATCATGCTTGCCGCGATTTTTGTGTTTGCGTTTGCAATTCCTATCGGCGAAAATATTTGGCTTGACTTTTTGGTCGGTGGCGCGCTCGCAGTAGGCGTAACTGGCATTGCTTTTTCGGGCAAAGCGGTTGCAATGGCGCGCAACATTCGTAAGAAAAGCGAAATCGGTAATTTTGCGCTAATTTGGGGCATTTTTGTCGTTTTGGTCGAAATAACATTACTGATAGCGAACACATGGGTATATTTAAGTTAGAATTTGCTTTTAATCGTTTTACATTTGAGTAAAACTATGATAAAATTTTTATGTAAAATGCGAGGTAATCTTATGCAACAATTCGTTTTCCCTGTTGTCTTGTATAAAGATGCAGAAAATAGGGGCTATACAATAGTTTTCCATGATTTAGATATTTGCACGGAGGGTGTGTCTGTCGAAGATGCATTCTTGCGCGCAAAGGACTTTTTGGAAGTTTACTGCCGTTGCGCGCTTGAGTACAACGGCGAGATTGAGCCCGCCACAAAGTTTGCTGATGTCAAAACAGAGGCGCAAAACATAGTCTTGCTTGTCGATGCTGAAATAAACGACAAGCACGGCAAAGTGTCGTATCCAAAGCAAAGATTTAGTTTTGACATTTAAGTTTTTTCGGCTCGTTAAGGAGGGCATGAGAAATGATTGAAAAGAAATTTAAAAATGAACAAGCAATCGACCACTTAAACTATGCATTAACCTGCGGGTTTTTCTTTGAAAAGTTCACTTATGGCAGAGATGTGTATGGTAACCGCGTGTCTTTGATAAGGCCAAAAGACCCGAAGAAATTATATACTGATGACTGCAATTTTAAAAGCAGTGATTTCCACTCAATAGAAGGCATAAAGGCGCTCGAAATTCCGCAAACTATTATTATGACAAGGCAGAAACTCGAAGCACCTTTTACAGATAAAGAATGTATTAAGGACTTTTTATCGTCGTTTTCGACCGAGTTCATGACAAGTGAGGATTTGGATAAAACTGCCGAAGTTTTTTATGATGTTGTTGGCAAAAAATTGCTTTCAAATAAAATAACCGATTTTAACAAGTTAAACAGTTTTGTTATAGGTAATATGGTTCTTAATCTTCCGCTCGGTGTTGTATCTAAAATTGCCGAGTTTAGACAGCGACAAGTACTTGACCTTTTGACACAAGATATTATCACGGCAGATGATGCCCAACGCATGATAAGAATTTTACCTAAATCAAAAGAGGACCTTGTTGAGTTAAGGCAAAAACTTTTAAAGCAACGCGCTCAAAACGCAGCAAAGAAAGCGCAAGCGCAACAAGATGCTGCGAAGCAAGAGGAAGAATTAAGAACGGGCGAGATGGTAATCAAAAAACTCCCAGAGCGCCCGAAAAATATCGTCGCAGTATATCGTGCTAAAAACGCTTCGCAAAATCTTGAACAAATGAGCATGTTCGAAGAAAAGGCAACACATGCATAGAATTTAGTTGATTGTTACAATTTAATATTTAGTGAGTTAATTAGAATACAAAGTATTTAAAAATATGATAATTTTTCATTTAACAATATTAGTATAGAAGAACCGCAGTATTTTCTGTGGTTCTTTGTTTTTGTATACTTTTCACACTTTTGCGTAAAATATAACAAAAAAAGGGGTGAAAAAGTGCGAAAATTGATGCCGATTTATATTTGTGTTTTGGCTATTTTTTCTTTGTTTTTTTCGGCATTTTTGTTTGCTCTTTCTATTGATTTTTGCTGTACGACTTCACGACCTTGTGCCGCGAGTGAACAAGTAATATCAATGCGCTTTTGCTATAATGACATGGTGTTTACTTATAACACTGCACACCTTGATAATATCGACAACTTTTATCTGCGCTCAATCGCGCAAAAAAACGGAAGATTAGGTACTTCTGCTGAGCGCGCGGACTTATTAGAGCGTATTATAAAACTAGGCTTTTCGCCCGAAGATGCTTGTCAATATGTTTTTAAAGGGCTAGAAAAAGTTATTGCCGATATGCAACAAAAAATTGACTGTGAACCTGTCGATGCCGAACTCACTTTTAAACCAAATGTTGCGCCTTATTTCTTTTTCAAGCATGAGAAGATAGGGTACAAACTCAATATTGCAACGCTTGTTAATGAGATAATTTCAAGTTTGCGCACCTCGTCAAACTCCTTTACTATTAATCTCGCACCTAAAAAGTTGGAGCCAACTGTCTTTTATGACGACTTAAAAAAATATGCAAATTTGCGCAGTTCATTTTTTACAAGTTTTAACGGAAGTAACGCGAACCGTAAACATAACATTGCGCTTGCGATAGGTAAGTTTAACGGACTTGTTTTAGACATAGGGAAAGAATATTCGTTTAACCAGACGACAGGGCGCAGAACAGAAGCAAATGGTTATCGTCCTGCTAATATAATAGTAGACAAAAAGTATGTTGAAGGGTACGGTGGTGGCGTGTGCCAAGCAAGCACGACACTATACAATGCACTTTTGCTTTCTGGCAATGATATTCGGGAAGTTCACAGTCATTCGCTCGCAAGCAGTTATGTAAATTTGGGTTTTGATGCTATGGTAAATTATGGTACTTCGGACTTGCGTTGGATAAATAACACAAGCACAAAGATGTTTGTTCGCACTTATGTGAGCGGAAACAAAGTAGGTGTCCAAATCTACGGAAAACCTGATGATAAGAAATATACTTATAAACGCGTAACCGAGATTGAAGAAGAAATCGCTCCGCCCGCTGACGAAATTATTATAGACGAAAAAGGCGATTATTCAAATCTAGTAAATTACACTGATGAGAGTGCATACATAACGGCAGCACACAAGGGGTACAAGGTTCGTGCTATTCTTGAAAAATATGACGGTGATAACCTCGTGGAGCGTAAATTTT
Organism: uncultured Clostridia bacterium; assembly: GCA_944377415.1. GTDB lineage: Bacteria > Bacillota > Clostridia > Christensenellales > UBA1242 > UBA7867. The sequence goes on along the minus strand of CALWEW010000028.1, from coordinate 7,946 downwards.
TGCGCCGCGTAAGTTACAATGCAACAAAAGGTGTTAAAGTTGTTGGTGCAAAAGAGCGACCAGAACCCGAGCCCGAAACTCCTGAAATACCTGCCGATGAAGTTGAAAACATTAATGGAAATTTAAGTGAAAGCACGATTGAATTTTGGAAAAAGTTCACATATTATTGATTTTTATTAGACAAAACGCACGATTTTTGGTTATAATTGTATAGACAAATTTCGGCGGGTAACTCTATGTGGTGGATTTGGCTTCTTTTTGTGGTATCACTTGTGATTATCATATATGTTTCGAATAAAATAGGTGGTGTTGTTGATGCACTAGACAAAAAAACAAAATTGTCTGGCGCTTTTCTCGGCGCCGTTTTACTTGCCGCCGTAACAAGTCTACCCGAACTCGTAACCAGCACAACCACCGCAATAATGAATGAACCCGATATGACGCTCGGGAATATCTTAGGTACAAACCTTTTTGATATCGTAATTATCGGTATAATTTTGGTAATGTTCTATAACAGAATTAAGCATAGGTCAGTTTGTAAGTCTAATGTTGTTTTTGGCGCTTTTACTGTAATTATAAGTGCGATTATTCTCGTTTGTATGATATTTGATATAAAGGTCGTAATTCCTTATGTGAATATCAATATAATCACATTGATGATATTTGTTCTATATCTTTTGGCACTTTTTCTTATGCGCCGTTTTAATGACCCGCAGGACGATGATACTTACACCGTTGGTGATGTGCAAAATAGGTATGAAGCCCTTTCTGTTCGCAAACTTGTTTGGTTATTTACAACTCTTTCAATAGCATTAGTGGCTGTTTCAATGTTAGTTACTTTTATGGCGGAATATCTTGCTGATGCGTACGGAATTAATAAAGGACTTGCAGGTGCTATTTTTGTTGGTGTTCCTACAAGTTTCCCCGAACTCGTTTCGTGTATTGCGCTTGTGCGATATGGAAACTTCGATGCCGCATACGGAAATATTGTCGGGTCGTGCTTATTTAACTTTGTTGTAATCGGAGTTGCTGATATAGCATACATCGCAGGAACGGTATTTAATTCAAGCACTTCAAATTTAATAATGTCTGTTTGTCTTATGGCTGAAGCAACCCTTTTACTTGTGCTAGGTTTGGTAAAAGGGAAGAGAACAGTTCTCGGTTCGTCTGCCGTGTTTTTAGTTTCAGTAGGTGTCCTTATGATAGCAGTCTATATTATATGGCTTGCACTAACGGCATTTTTGTAGCAGAAAGTAAGAGTTCATAAAGCATGCCTTAATGAATTTTTAGCACATTTTTCTTTGTAATCTCGCCATAGAATACTATTAAAAACGCAAGCAGTTTTTACCGCAAAATCTTTCGAAAAATGCCGTAAATCTATTGACACAAAACCTTTTTATTGATATAATCAAAGTCGTTACAAATGATTTTGTAGCGTTTTTCTATACTCTCTTAATAGTTTTGAGAGCATAGGCGAGAGTGAGTTACTCTCAAAAAACTTTTACAAAATCCAGAATATCTGGTCATGGCGGGTGAGTGATATGTGGTGTGTCGCAAACCTTGCCAGCAGGACGCATTTCTACATGATTATTCATTCCATTAGTGTAGATTATTTAAGCGCCAAGTCGCAGCGAACAGGGTTGAGTGTTGCGATACGAATTTTTAAGGAGGAAAATATGCCTACGATTAACCAACTCGTTAGAAAGAGCCGCAAGCGAGTTAAGAGAAAGTCAAAATCTCCGCTCCTTGAACAGTGCCCTCAAAAACGCGGTGTGTGTTTTGCAGTTACTACAACAACACCTAAAAAGCCTAACTCGGCATTGCGTAAGATTGCGAAGGTTCGCCTTAGTAACGGCAGTGAAAGTACTATGTACATTCCAGGCGAAGGCCACAACCTTCAAGAGCACTCGGTCGTTTTGGTTCGCGGTGGTCGTGTAAAAGACCTTGTCGGTGTGCGTTACCACATCGTTCGTGGTGTTTTGGATACCGCTGGTACAGCAAAGCGTAAACAAGGTCGCAGTAAGTACGGTACCAAAAAAGACGCTAAGTAATCTAATTTAAACATTTGCTAATTTATAAGCATATATAATCTATTTAAGATTTGTTTAAGTGAATTAGACAGAAATTTAAATACTAACTTTCATATTAAGAAGCATTTAGTAATCGCTTCTAAACGATTTAAAAATTTATTAAGGAGAATAATTATGTCAAGACGCAATGCAGCCCCCGTGCGCAGCGTGTTGCCTGACCCTGTTTACAACAGCACTGTTGTTCGTAAACTTATCAATCAAGTTATGCTTGACGGTAAGTTGAGCATCGCTGAAAAACTCGTTTACGATGCTCTTAACATCGCTTCAGAGAAAACAGGCGTTAGCCAAATGGAAACTTTGGAAAAGGCATTAGAAAATGCTAGTCCTATCGTTGAAACACGCGCTCGCAAAGTAGGCGGGGCAACATATCAGGTTCCTGTCGAAATTAGACCTGCTCGCCGTCAAACGCTCGCAATTAGATGGATTGTAGCGTTTGCAAAGAAGCGCGGCGAACGCGGCATGGAACACAAACTTGCAGGTGAACTTGTAGACGCCTTCAACAGCACAGGTGGCGCAATTAAGAGAAAGGACGAAGTACACCGCATGGCAGAAGCAAACAAGGCTTTTGCACACTTCAAGTGGTAATAAAATAAGGAGAGAATGATAAGTAATGGCAAGAACTACACCTTTGGACAAAGTGCGTAATATCGGTATCATGGCTCACATCGATGCAGGTAAGACAACGACTACCGAGCGTATTTTGTACTACACTGGTATAACTCACAAATTAGGCGAAGTTCACGAAGGTCAAGCCACAATGGACTGGATGGTTCAAGAGCGCGAACGCGGAATTACAATTACTTCTGCAGCGACTACTTGTCACTGGCGCGATAACCAAATTAACATTATCGACACCCCAGGCCACGTCGACTTTACTATCGAAGTAGAACGCAGTCTTAAAGTGCTAGACGGTTCAGTTGCGGTCTTTTGTGCCCGCGGTGGTGTTCAACCACAAAGTGAAACCGTTTGGAAACAAGCCAACAAGTACGGAGTTCCTAGAATTGCGTATGTAAATAAAATGGATATGAACGGCGCAGACTTCTATCATGTAATTGAAATGATGAAGAGCCGTTTGCACGCAAACGCAGTGCCCATTCAACTTCCTATCGGACACGCTGATGAGTTTAGAGGTGTCATTGATTTGGTTACTATGAAAGCAACCATTTACAAAGATGACGAAGGCAAGGAAATGGAAGAAGTTGACATTCCTGCCGAATACGCTGAACAAGCAAAGAAATACCGTGCTGAACTCATTGAGCATGTCGCAGAAACGGACGACGAATTACTTGAAAAGTTCTTCGCTGGTGAAGAATTCACTGTCGAAGAAATCAAGAAAGGTATTCGCAAAGGAACAATCACATTAAAGATGAACCCTGTTATTTGCGGCACAAGTTACAAAAATAAAGGTATTCAAAAATTGCTTGATGCAATTGTAGATTATCTTCCTAGTCCGCTTGATGTTCCCGCTATTAAGGGCGTTTTGCCTAACGGGGAAGAGAGCGAACGTAAGCCTAGCGACGACGAGCCTTTCAGTGCTCTTGCGTTTAAGGTGGCAACTGACCCTTATGGGAAACTTACTTACTTCCGTGTTTACAGTGGTAAGTTAGAGAGTGGTAGTTATGTTTACAACTCAACTAAGGGTAAGAAAGAGCGCGTTGCTCGTTTGATTCGTATGCACTCAAATGAGCGTATCGAAATTAACGAAGTTCGCACAGGTGATATTGCCGCTATCGTTGGTTTAAAGGATACTACAACAGGTGACACACTCTGTGATGAAGCGCACCCGATTATTCTTGAAAGTATTAACTTCCCAGACCCAGTTATTCGTATCGCTATTGAGCCGAAGACTAAGGCTGGTCAAGAAAAACTCGTTGCTGCACTTTTGAAATTCGCAGAAGAAGACCCTTCATTTAAGACTTACACTGACCAAGAAACTGGTCAAACAATCATCGCAGGTATGGGTGAGTTGCACCTCGACATTTACTGCGACAGATTGAAACGCGAATTTAATATCGATGCTAACATCGGTAAGCCTCAAGTTGCGTACCGCGAAACTATTCGCAGCAAGACAAAACAAGAAGGCAAGTACATTCGTCAGTCTGGTGGTAAAGGTCAATATGGTCACTGTGTGATTGAAATGGAACCTTTGGAACCAGGTTCTGGCTACGAATTCGTGAATAAAATCGTCGGCGGTGCTATTCCAAAAGAATTTATCCCCGCCATTGACGAAGGTATTCGCGAAGCCGCTCAAAACGGCGTGCTAGCAGGCTATGAAATGGTTGACTTCCGTGTTACTCTTGTAGATGGTAGTTACCACGATGTAGACTCTAGCGAAATGGCGTTTAAGATTGCAGGTAGTATGGCATTTAAGGAAGCAGCCAAGAATGCCAGCCCAGTAATCTTAGAGCCTATTATGAAGGTGCAAGTCATCGTTCCCGAAGAATATTTGGGCGATGTAATGGGCGATATTAACCGTCGTAGAGGACAGTTAAGAGAAATGGAGAGCGAGGACGGTCAGCAGACAATAAACGCACTCGTTCCTCTTGCCGAAATGTTTGGTTATGCAACCGACTTGCGCAGCATCACTCAAGGTCGCGGAATATTCAGCATGGACCTCGAGTGCTACTCAGAAGTGCCCAAATTTGTTGCTGAAAAAATTATCGGGCAAAGAAACTCTGCCAATTAAAAAATTTTATTAAGGAGAATTTAAAAGATTATGGCAAAAGCAAAATTTGAAAGTAAAAAACCCCACTTTAACTTGGGTACAATCGGTCACGTAGACCACGGTAAAACAACTTTGACTGCTGCTATTACAACAGTTTTGTCAAAGAAAGGTTTGGCTGAAGCCCGCGACTACGCTTCAATCGACATGACTCCAGAGGAACGCCAACGCGGTATTACTATTAACTCAACTCATGTTGAATACGAAACTCCAAAGCGTCACTACGCTCACGTTGACTGTCCAGGTCACGCAGACTATGTAAAGAACATGATTACTGGTGCTGCTCAGATGGACGGCGCAATTTTGGTAGTTGCTGCTAACGCAGGTGTTATGCCTCAAACTCGTGAACACATTCTTCTTGCTCGTCAGGTTGGTGTGCCTTCAATCATCGTTTTCGTAAATAAGGTTGACTTGCTTCCTCCTGCAGACCGTGCAGAACTCCTTGAACTCGTTGAGATGGAAATTCGTGACTTGTTGAACGAGTACGACTTCCCAGGCGACGACACTCCCATTATTTTCGGTAGTGCTAAGGCTGCTCTCGATGCTGCAGTTGCTGGCAATGTTGACGGTGAAGAATGCAAGTGCATTTTCGAACTTATGGATGCTTGTGACAACTACTTCAAAGACCCTGTTCGCGATGTAGACAAACCATTCCTTATGCCTGTCGAAGATGTATTTACAATTACAGGTCGTGGTACTGTTGGTACTGGTCGTGTGGAACGCGGTAAAGTAAAAGTTGGTGACACAGTAGAAATCGTTGGTCTTGGACCTACAAAGACAACTGTCGTTACTGGCGTTGAAATGTTCAAGAAATTGCTTGACGAAGCAGTTGCTGGTTACAACATCGGTTTGCTTCTTCGTGGTGTAGAGCGTAAAGACCTTCAACGCGGTCAAGTTCTTGCTGCTCCGAAGACAATTACTCCTCACACAAAGTTTACTGCTAAAGTATATGTATTGAAGAAAGAAGAAGGCGGTCGTTCGACTCCATTCGTATCTGGTTACCGTCCTCAATTCTTCTTCCGTACAACAGATGTTACAGGTACAATTAAACTTGCTGACGGCGTTGAAATGTGTATGCCTGGTGACAATGTAGAAATGGAAGTTGAATTAATCAGCCCTATCGCTATTGAAGAAGGTCTTCGCTTCGCTATCCGTGAAGGTGGACACACAGTAGGTAGTGGTGTCGTATCAAAGATTGAAAAATAATTAATTTCAATTCTACAACGAACTTATAAAAAAGAACCCGATTTTTCGGGTTCTTTTTTCGTTGTTTGTTCATGTAAAGTAAAAAAATAGAATTTACTATGTATATTATTCAAAACCAAAAAGGTCATTTGGTGTAATATTTAAAAGTTCGCACAGTTGCATTATTTGCTGATAATTTAGTTCAAAAACACCATTTTCAAAGCGACTGTATTGTTGTTGGGTCATTAGCATGACTTTTGCAACTTGAGCTTGGGTCATTTTTTTATCCTTGCGAGCTTCCTTTAAAGCCTCGCCAACTCTTTTTGATATTGAAACATCATTCATAAATAATTTTATATCACAAACTGATGTAAAATACTTGACTTACATCACTTTATGATGTATAATTCCCGAAAAGGAACTTTTTATGCAACAAAAGATAAAAATAAAAAATATAGTATTGGTTTTTATATTCTGTTTATTATGTATTTGTTCAATAACTATTTTAAGTGGTTGTGGTCAAAGTATACCGCAAAGCGATAATACAAATTCGTCTAAAGAACCCGAAAACACACCTTACTACACAACCATGAATAAAAAGTTAGAGTTTAATTATATTCAATATAAAGTAACTGAGGCTATTTTTTCACCTGTGGCTCCGACTACGCTAGGTGGATATATCACAGCGGACTATCTGTTTTTGCTAGTTGCGGTGGAGATATATAACAATGGTTATATGGATTATTATGAATATTTAAGTAACTTTTACTTACTTTCTCCAACATTAAAAATATACACCCCAACAGATTACATCTATATAGTTGATAGATTAAATGATGCTAAAATTGCACCAGGTTTTAGAAGTAATTTTCTCATAGCGTTTGAAATTCCGTTAATTGAGCAAGGGAATTATCAATTAGTAATTAGTAAACTTGATTATAATGCAATATTATATATAACTTTAGACGGTACAACAGTTTATGAGTAATTAAAAATTTTTTAGTATATACAAAATGGAGAATAAGCAAATGATAAATAATAGTACAAAAGTAATTTTTAAAATAGGCTTGATTTCTATTGCTGGAATTTTTTTAGTTTCTTCAATTATTATTAGTTTAAATTTACTTAATTTATGCGAAAATTTTGACTCATATTTTGATATTTCCAATATGGCAAATATAGTGTCTGGCTATACACTAACAGTGATTGCATCATTAGTTTTAAATATCATTTTTTGGTTGCTATGTATAATATTAATTGTTTTTAGTATAACTTTAATGTTTAAAAAATTGCGTTCAGAAAAATTTTGGACTATAACAATTATTGTAAGTCTAATTTTTACTGGCGTAGTATTGCTGGCTTTTTATGTTCAGAATTCTGAAATATTAAAAGAATATGTGTATTATTATGAATTAGAATATTCAAATCAAATTTCAATGGATTTAGTTTTGGATTATGCATATTATATGCCTAGTATTTTAAATTCGTTTACATTAATGTTCCTTTCTTATTTAATGTTGACAATACAGGCATTGATAGGTAATAAAAACAAAAATAATGATAATGATAGTGTTAGCGAAGGAAAGGAGTTAAATGCAGAAAATGATATTTTTGCTGAAACGCGAAGGGAACTCGAGGCTGAAATAGCTGAGCAAAAACAAAAACAAAAATTATTCGAATTACAAAAAGAGTTAAATGAGATTCGATTGCAAAATGAAAAGTATATAAAAAATGATAATGAACTAGGTTAGCAATTTCTTTTATAGTTTTACTAATATAGTTTGATACTACGCATAAGTATTATGCATAGTATTATGCAAGTGATTTTAATTAAAAATAATAAAAAAGTGGGAGTTAGAGTAAAACTTCCACTTTTTATTGTTAAAAGAAAACCACGGGATAGTCCCGTGGTTTATTGAAGGTTAACCTTTACTTCTCTCACTCCTTGT
>CALWEW010000027.1 GCA_944377415.1 uncultured Clostridia bacterium | reverse complement strand
AAAGAGCGGATTGCGTTACGCCCTGCCAGCAACCGCTCTTTTTGCAACACAATTAGATTATTTGCGTGTGCTTGTCTTTCGGTGGAGCGAAGCGACACCGACTTGTATCAAGACAAGCACACGTTTAACTGCCAAATTAAAATTTTATAAAAATTTATCGTAATTCCCATAAAATTTATACACTTTTTTAAATATATATGTTATAATAGAATGAATTTAAAAGGAGTAATATAATGACTGTAGCCGAAACTATACTAAATATAATAGATGAAAATAATTTAACTCAACAGGCTTTCGCTAAAAAGATTAATGTGAATCAATCTCAAGTTAGTGATTGGACATCTGGTAAAAGCAAACCTAGTTTTGATGCTATTAAGGATATTTGTTTAGCATTTAATTTATCAGCGGATTATATTATTGGACTTAAAAATTTTAAAACAAATCAAATGAAGTATAATATATCTAATCGAAGATATACTGGCAGCAAATTAAAAATTAAAGATTGGATTAAAGATTTAATTACAAAAAATTGTCCTAATGCAAAGTCTTTTTGTGATATTTTTGCTGGAACAGCTATCATTACTGATGAAATGTTAAATCAATATGATTCTTTTGTATTGAATGACTTGCTATATTCTAATGAGATTATTTATAAAGCATTTTATAAAAACGAAAACTTTGATATAAATAAACTTTATAATTTTTTAGTTAAATACCAAAATTTAAATAAAGATGAGTTGCCTGATAATTATGTTTCAAAAAACTTTGGTGATAAGTATTTCGAGTTGGGTGATGCTAAAGCAATCGGATATATCAGACAAGATATTGAAGAAAATAAAAATTATTTAAATGAAAGAGAATACTGCATATTAATAGCTTCATTAATATATTCATTTGATAGATGTGCAAATACAGTAGGACATTATGAAGCATATTTTAAGAATAAAAAAATAACAAGAAGTTTTAAATTTGAACTAATTAAACCTTATGATACTATTTCGTTAAACAAAACATTTGAAATTTATAGAAAAGATGCAAATGAACTTGCTCCAGAAATTAAATCTGATATTGTTTATATAGATCCACCTTATTCGTCAAGACAGTATAGTAGATTTTATCATGTTCTTGAAAATATTACAAAATGGGAAAAACCAGAATTATTTGGAACAGCATTAAAGCCTGCTCCAGAGAATATGAGTGAGTACTGTTCATCTTCCGCGAAAAAAGCATTTAAAGATTTGATAAGTAAACTTAATTGTAAATATATAGTTGTTTCTTACAATAATACTTATAACTCTAAGAGTAAATCCTCGGAAAATAAGATGAAGTTGGAAGATATCGTTGAAATTTTGTCCGAAAAAGGAATAACAAAAAAATACGAAATGCCGTTTAAAGCATTTAATGCTGGCAAAACAAATATTGAAAATCACAAAGAACTGTTATTTATTACAGAGGTTGGAAAATTTGCAGAGAACAAAAAAGATGTTACTCGTTCACCTTTCTTCTATGTTGGAGATAAATCTAAATTAATGCCACAATTACTAAAAGTATTTCCAAAAAATATAGATACTTATTTTGAACCATTTTGTGGAGGAGGAAGTTCCTTCTTAAATGTAATTGCAAACAATTATGTTTTAAATGATATTGACAGTTATATGATAAAACTTCACAATCTATTAAAAGATAATGCTATGACTTCTGATATGTTTTTTCTTATATTAAATAATATAGAAGATCATTATGGCTTAAGTGCATCACATAAACAAGATATTGTATCACTGGAATTAAAAAAGCAGTATCCTAAGACATATTTTGCAAAATTTAATAAAGATAGCTATGCGAAAATGAGAAATGATTTTAATAAAAATAAAAATAATATGGAATTACTTTATGCTTTATTAATTTATGGCTTTAATCGGATGCTAAGGTTTAATAACAAAGGTGATTTTAATTTACCAGTTGGCAATGTTGATTTAAATCAAAATGTAATAGATGCACTTAAAGATTATTTTAATTTTGCCAAAAATAACAATTTAAAATTTTCCTCTCTTGATTTTCGAGAATTTTTAAACAAACAAGATTTTAAAGCAAACGATTTTATTTATTTAGATCCACCATATCTCATTTCAAGTTCTGAGTATAATAAGTTATGGACTGAAAAAGATGAAATTGATTTACTTAATATCTTAGATGATTTAAATAGCAAAGGTGTAAGATTTGCAATCTCTAATTTACTGTTTACAAAAGATAGAGAAAATACTTTGTTTATAAATTGGGCAAAAAAATATAAAACATACGATATATCAAGTAATTATATAAACTATCATGACAATTCAAATAAAACTACAAATAAGGAGGTTCTAGTTACAAATTATGACTAAAGAAAGAAAAGCAACAAGAAAACCTTTATCATTTTCAACAACAATGAGAAATCCTGAAAGAATTGCTGGATTTTTAAATTGCATTTTACCTTTTGAGGGACAGGTTTTAACAAATGAAATTATTCACGAAGTAGCGGTAAAATTAATTTCTGAAAAATTATACTATACTCAAAAGTATGAAATGAAAGTTCCAGAATATAAAAGAATCTATCTAAATCCAGATTTTTCATTCACTAGAAAACAAGTTGAAGATATAATTAAAAATAGTCCACAAGAACATAAAGAGGCTGGTTTTGATAAAGGTTGGCCTTCAAGATTTGATACTTGGTATGAGTTTCCTCAAGAGTTAGGATTTATCAGATATGAAATGGGCAAACCTATTATAATATCTCAAACAGGTCACATGTTGGTAGATGCATTTAAAGAAGAAATAACTAATAATGATAAAATTCAAGCCGTTTTTCTTAATGCATTAATGAAGTATCAAACAAATAACCCATTTAAGAAAAACCTCAATTCAAATTGTCCATTAATTTTAACATTAGAAGTTATTAAGGAATTAAAAAGAATAAATGAAAAAAGTAGTGGTATTCATAGACAAGAATTATCTCTTATTATATGTTGGCCTGATGATAATTATAGAAACCTTGTATCTAAAATTTTAGAACTTAGGGGAAAATTTGGCTTTAACATTTCTAATGAAGTCATATATGAGGAATGTATGAAATTATTAGAAGCTGGAAAAGATAAAGAAAATTTGTATAAAATGTCTAAAATAACAGGTGAAGCAGTCGATGAATTTATTAGGAAAATGCGTATAACAGGTATATTTTCATTAAGAGGTAATGGCCGTTTTTTAGATGAAAACAATTATGAAAAGAATAAAATTGATTATATTTTGACTCATTACTCTACCCTTCAAGTTTTTAAAAGCAAAGATGAATATTTTAATCATGTTTCTCAAATTGATTCAAAAATATTGCAGACCACAAAATCTGCAATAGCAGATAAATCGGAAATAAAAGAACAAGCACTAATTAAGTGGGCAAAAATCTTTAGCAAGGATGAAGTTGAAAAAGAATTATTATTGTTAAATAGAAACGCAAAATCAAATAATGAAATTTTGAGAGTTATAGATTCTCCTACAAGGTTTGAATTTTTAACAAGTATCTCTTTAAAACAACATTTTCAAGATGCGAGGATTATTCCAAATTACAAAATAGATGATGAGGGTTTACCAACATTTACGGCATCTGGAGGAATGGCGGATATTGAATGTTTTGACAAATATTGCAAGCCTATTGTTGAAGTTACACTTATGACATCAAAAGTGCAAGGAGCAAATGAAATCCCTGGCATTACGAGACATGTCCTTGAAAGAAAAGCAAAATACAATGATGCAGAGGTTTTCGCTATATTTATAGCACCAGCAATACACTCAGATGCTCAATATATGATAGAGTTTAGCAAATATAGAGACAATGTAGATATTATACCTTTGACTATTTTAGAATATATTAATACTTTAAAAAGGAAAAAGGCATTATTTGATTTTTGCTAAAAACTTAATATAAAAAATAGCTTATTAAACATTATAAATAGTGCATTTAATTGTTACAAAGGAGGAAAAAATGAGCCATAATTTAACAAATAACCAAATTTTAATGAAGGAATGTATAAAACAAGAGTTTGAGGATTCTCAAATTTATGCAGACATTTCAACTTTTTTTGAATTTTTTTCCATTTCACAAATATTCAAAAATTACGATTTAAATGACGATGAAATAGATGAAGGATTGACAGGTGGTGGAAATGATGGTGGATGTGATGGTATATATCTTTTCTTGAATGAAGAATTAATAACAGAAGATCAAATTGAAAATTTGTCAACAGCGAAAGGATCAACTATAAAGTTGTTTATTATTCAAGCAAAAAATACATTGGGATTTGGAGAGGATACCATTTTAAAGTTTAAAACATTATCTGAAAACTTATTAAATTTTTCTAACAACTTAAATGATTTTCAATCAAGATATAATGAAAGAATTTTAAATTCTATAAAATTGTTTAGAGATGTACTTACAAAACTATTGAGATCTCAAATAAAGATAACCTTTCAATTTTATGATATAACTTTAGGTACGGATATCCATCCAAATGTACAACAGCAAGCAAATGAACTAAAGGATTTGATTAAGAAGAACTACCCTTCATCAACAGTAGAAGTTCATTTTGTTGGAGCTGATAAACTTATGGAATTATACAATACAAATGATGAAACGAGTATTAATTTATCTTTATCAGATCAACCAATTGCTTTGGGACAGAAAACTGACTATATTGCGTTGGTCAACTTAAAAACATATTTTAATTTTATTACCGATTTAAATGGAGATATTAGAAAATCTTTTTTTGAGTCTAATGTTAGAGATTATCAAGGTAAAAATAGTGTTAATACTTGTATTGCTAATACATTAAAAAACCCATCTGATGAAGATTTTTGGTGGTTAAACAATGGAGTAACAATTTTGGCATCTAAAATTACACCAATTACAACAAGAGAATTACTTTTAGAAAATCCAAAAATTGTAAACGGTTTGCAGACTTCTACAGAAATTTACAATTACTTTTCAAAAAATGAACAATTGCCTGATATTGAAAATAGAAATATACTTGTTAGACTAATTGTCCCAAATACTGAGGAATCAAGAGACAATATCATTTTTGCAACAAATAATCAAACCAGTATACCTAAATCATCTTTACGAGTAACAGATACTATTCATTTACAAATAGAAATGTATTTTAAAAATCGTGGTTTATATTATGATAGACGAAAAAATCAATATAAAAATCAAAAGAAAAAAACAAAAGATATTGTCAGTGTATCATTTTTAGCTCAATGTTTAATTAGTTTAATACTAAAGAAACCTGATTTTGCAAGAGCGAGACCATCAACTTTATTAACTGATGACTCTACATACAATAAATTATATGGAGAAAATACAGATTTGGAAGTTTATTATAAGTCTGCACTTCTTGGTAAGAAGATTCAAAACAATTTAAGAAACACTTTAGATATGACTCCTGCTGAACGTAGTGATATTTTATTTTATTTATTATATGCTGTAGTTGCAAAAAAAATAAACAAAGCAAAAATAGAATTCACTGATATAAAAATGTTAGATACCGAAACGATAACTGATGAATTTATTGATTTAATTAAAAAAGATATTTTACAAAAATATAAAGAATTAGGTGGAAATGGAAGAGTAGCTAAAAGTTCTACCTTTATAGATGAAATAGATAAAATTTTGAATTTTAATAATAATTCTAAATAAACTGATTTTTATTAATAATTTTTGTCAATCAAAAGTATATCTACAAAATAAAAAGAATGTTGGTTTAATTTTTACAACATTCTTTTTTGGTTTAAAAATTTTATAATAAGATTAATTTATTACGCTAGTTTCAAAATTTGCCAACCTTACTCGCTTTTTTTGTTTGCAAATATGACCGAATAAATTTTTAATATCTTCCAATTAATTCATCAATAGAACCGCCGAGATTCTTAGCAATATAGTAAACGATATCTAATCTCGGTGTAGAGCCCGCTTTCCAATGCCTTACGATACTTTCATCAAATACGCTGTTTTTCATTAATTTATAATTTGTTGTATTATTTAGATTTAATAATTTTTGGTAGTTGCTTAAAAATTTGGAAATATCATACTCGTAAGTTTTGTATTTTGTGCTTTTCTTTTCTTCGCTTAAACCAAATAAATAGTCTAGTGTGCAATCGAAATATTTAGCAATTTTTAACGTTACATCGATAGTTGGGATAGAACCTTTTAAATATCTACTGAATTGCATAGCGGATACGCCACTTTCTTTTTCTAATTGCCTAAAAGATAGACCAGTTTCTTCAATCAAGTCCTTTAAACTCTCAATAAAAGTTTTCATATTTTCACCTGTTTGGAATAAGAAATAAATTAAAAAAATATGCTTATTCACTAACATTTTATAGGAAAATGTGTTACAATACTTTTGTGTAACAGTTATGCCTAGTTTGTGCGGTTGCGAAATTAGGCTTTGAAAATTTTAATATTTTATACAGGTAAAAAAATGGGTGAAAAAATAGCGTTTATAGGACACCGAATAATTTTTTATAACAAAATTAGGAATAGGCTTTATAAAGAAGTCAAAAGGCAAATAGAAAATGGTTGCAAGTTTTTTACTATGGGAACGCATGGCGAATTTGATACAATGGCACTAAGTGTTTGTCGAGAATTGAGAAATATTTATAAAGATGTAATAATAGAAGTTGTGATAACAAGTTTTAAGACTATTAAGCCAATTATTGTAGAAGATGCTATTTGGGGCGCTGAAAAATATGTTCCTTATAGTGATGTAAATACTATAATGTATGATATAGAAGAAGAGTATTTTAAAAAAAGAATAATCGAAAGCAATAAGCAAATGATAAATAAATGTGATACATTAATTTGTTATGTAAATTCTAATAAAAACTATGGTGGCGCTAGAATTGCTTTTAATTATGCAAAAAAGAAGGGATTGAGGGTAATTAATCTTTATTCAGATAGTTAAAAGTGTTATAGGTATTAGGGTTAAGAATATATTGAAATAAAAAAAGAAAAGGACAACAAAAGTTGTTCTTTAAATGGTCATATAAATAAAAACTGGAGCTACCGGTGGGACTCGCTCCGTTTCGCTACGCTTCACTATCACGCCGGGACACTAAAAACTCGCCACTGGCGACTTTTTCGGGCGTGCCCGTTCGAGTCCCTTTTCTATACTCTTATTGCCTACAAAACATTGTTGTAGCGTTTCTACTTATTGGAGCTACCGGTGGGACTCGAACCCACGCCAACAAGCAAGGAGTTAAATCGCTAGCGAATTTTATACTTGCGCAGTTGATTGGCTCGGAACGAGCCAAACAGTCGTGGGTTGCGCTTTAAAAGCACTTATGCTCGGGGAAAATCCCGAGCATACAAAGTCCCACCTAAAATCAGGCGCAAATAAAAATTGGAGCTACCGGTGGGACTCGAACCCACGACCTGTTGATTACGAATCAACTGCTCTACCAACTGAGCCACGGTAGCATAACTAAGGATTATACTATCATATTTCATCTAAAATTTCAACTATTTTACTTTATTTTCTCGAACATAATTTACGATAGGTTCTGCTTTCTATTCGGCGGAATTTATTTTTTATACAATGATTTTTATAACATAAAGATTTAAGAACTATATAAAATTATATGCAATATATTCTTTTATTTCACAATGTTTTCATTTTTTTCATAGAATGGCAGTGAAGGCAGAGTCGGGCATGCTTTCTAAGGAGTTTTTATGTCATTTTTCGGAAATTGTGGTTGCAATTGTAACAACAACTGGTCATCTAATGGCTGTGGCTGCAATTCTTGCAACAATTCAAATAATTCTTGCTGCTGCCGTTCATCTTGCGGAAGTCCCTTTTTCTGCTCGCGCTTACGCACTTGTGTAGTTAGAGGTCCGCGTGGTTTTACAGGACCTCAGGGTCCGCAAGGTATTCCTGGCGTTTCTGCGACAGTGAACAACGCTTTTTTGTCTAGCCCGACTGTTCAATCAGTTGCTATAGGTACAGATATTCCGCTACAAAACAATGTAGTTATAAACGGAACTGCGATTACTCACACAGCAGGTGCGAGTGCGGTAACGCTTGCCGCTGGCACTTATTTAATAAACTGGGCTCTTGATGCGACTTTCCCTGCGGAAGGTAGCACGACGGTTGCTTTAACGGTTGGTGGGATAGTGAACTCTAACTCACAAAGTACAGCAACAGGTACTACAAACGACATTGTGCCTTTGTCGAGCACCGCAGTTATTACAGTTGCTACGCCTACACAAATAACTTTAAGAAATGTAGGCACGGAAAGCAACAGTTTTCAAAATGTTGCACTTTCAATTGTTAAATTAGCGTAATTTGTTTGATTAAAATCCATATATTAGATATAATAATATCAAAGAGTGTCGGCGGCGCTGCGCGCGTGTAGCGCGCTAGCATGCTTTTGCATGCATAGTTTTTGACAATAATCAAAAACTATGCGCCGCCCGCTGTCCGCTTGTTTAAACGGAGGATATATGGTAAAGGAAGTCAATACCGAAAACAAAAACAAAAATAACGGTACGGAAATATTAGGTGATGAAGTCGAACAAAATAATTCTTTAAATAACCTTTCAACAGATTCACAAAAAATGACTACTGAAAAGGTTGGAGAAAAAAAGAGTAAAAAAAGTTCGAATTCGTCAAACAAAAGCAAAAAGAAAAAAGATGCAATAAAGGAAGAAAAGGCGAATTCAAAAGTAGACGACAATACAACCGAAGTTACGCCTGAGCATCAGAGTGGGGCAGAGAACACTGAAGAAGATTTCAAACCCGCAAATTTTGATGGCGATTTTGATGGCGATATTTCGAAACCCTATATAAATAATAGTCGTCCTGTAATTGAACTCGTTGCCGCTCTTTCGTATATATTCTTTTTTCTGCCATTTATATTTTGCAAGAAAGAGCCATTTGCGCTTTATCATGCGAATCAGTCCCTTGTATTTTGGATATTAATGGTTGCATTATATTTAATATTTGGTTTCATTCCGACCGTTAATTTAATTGCTTTGCCGATAATTATTTTGTTTAATGTGCTCGGCGTGTTTTATGGTATGTATAATTCTGCAACAGGTAGAGCAAGACCATTTTTCCTAATAGGTAAGATAACCTTAATAAAGTGGAATAATGTATAAAATTACACAGTGTTCTCATTTTAAAGAAAACACTGTTTTTGTTTGTTTTACTTTGTTGTAGGGTAAAACTATTCGCAAAACATAATGCATAATACTTTGCGTATCACTGAAATTATGAATATTTTTAAAGTAGATTTTTGTCTTGTTTTGTCTACTTTTTATTTTTATACATAAAAAACGCTAAAAATATGCAGATATGTCAAAAATTTATTTATAAATATTCAAAAAGTGCCATAATTTGTTTGACATTAATTTTAAATATCAATATAATTTAGATAAATAGGGCAAAAGTAGTCTTTGTAGGGGGTGTGTAAGGTGCCAAAAAAGAACATCGCAGTGCTTGATTTCGGGACAAATCATGTTTCTGTGTTAATAGGCGACCGCGGCGTGAATGGTACATTTGATGTGCGGGGTTTTGCGCAGAGTTCTTACGCTGGTTTCTTAAATGGCGAGATTTTAGAGCCCGAAGCGTTGAGCAGTGTTTTATCTCAAACAATACAGCAAGCAGAGCAAAACGCACGCGTAAAAATAACTCACTTATATGTTGGTGTGCCCGCCGAATTTAGTATCGCTGAGGTGCGTGTTCAAACTCTTGATTTCGGCAAGAAAAAGAGAGTAACCGAGCGTGATATTGAAGAAGTATTCGCAAAAGCAGACGAGTTTAATAGTAGTCCTACGCACTTAGTAATCAATCGTAGCCCTATTTATTATGAGCTTGACAACGGTGAAAGATTGATTGACCCGAAGGGTAGAATGACTACAACATTTACGGCAACTTTGAGTTTTGTTTTGAGTGAACGAAATTTTGTAGGTACCATTTCGCAAGCAATTAGTGCGCTAGATATTCCTGTTGTAGAGTTTATTTCACAAGTGCTAGCAGAAGCAATGTTCTTGCTCGAACCAGAACAGCGCGACCGCTGTGCAATTTTAGTTGATTGCGGATATCTTACTACTTCGGTAGCTGTCGTGGTTGGTGATGGAATTGTACATTTGCGTTCATTCTCTCTGGGTGGGGGTATGATTACTGCAGACATTGCTGAAATGCTGGAAGTACCTTTTGAAGTGGCTGAGATTATGAAACAAAATATTGCGCTTACTGGCAAGCCTAGCGAAAATGAAAAAATGTCAGTAAACTACAACGGGCAGACTTACCAGTTTGAAACTCTTGCGGTTTACGAGATTACTCTTCGCAAAATTCGTCAAATTTCACAAATGATTTCAAGAAGTTTGGAAACTTGTGAATATGAACGCCCAGATTATATTCCTATCAACTTGACGGGCGGTGGCATTTCATATATAAAAGGAATTTGCGAAACTATGCGTGAGTTTTTGGGTAAAGAAGTGAAAGTCGTCGAGCCCGAAGTTCCGCAAATGTCCGAGCCGACAAATAGTGCGGTTTTAGGGCTGCTTGATTTGGCGTTAAGACAAAATCACGCAAATTTATCATTCTTTATAAAAATTTTTAAAAAGCAATTTTAAAAGCACTAACTTTTGGTGCAGGAGGGATTTATGGAAACATACAGTAGTTACGGTTCTGCGGGGCGTAATGTAAACCCCGTGGTTAAAATTAAAGTTATAGGTGTTGGTGGCGGTGGTAGCAACGCAGTAAACCGCATGATTGACGCGGGTGTTAGTGGCGTTGAATTTATCGCAGTAAACACGGATAAGCAAGCTTTGCAGGTCAGCAAAGCAGACTACCGAATTCAAATCGGTTCTAAACTTACTCGTGGTTGGGGTGCGGGCGCTGACCCTGAAATTGGTTTTCAAGCAGCAGAGGAGAATTTGGAAGAACTTACGCAAGCAGTTAGTGATGCTGACCTTGTATTTATTACTGCTGGCATGGGTGGCGGTACGGGCACAGGAGCCGCTCCTATGATTGCGGGGCTTACTCGAGAGAAAGAAATTTTAACGATTGCCGTCGTTACAAAGCCATTTAACTTTGAGGGGCGTCGTCGTATGGAAAACGCCGAAAAAGGTTTAGAGGCTCTCCGCAAGTCTGTGGACTCGCTCGTAATCATTCCTAATGAAAAATTATTTAAGCTCGTTCCAAAGGGAACAAGTATTGTTGAAACTTTTCGCTATGCCGATGATGTATTGCGTCAAGGTGTGCAAGGTATTTCGAACCTTATTATTGAGAACTCACTTATCAACCTTGATTTTGCAGATGTCCGCACTACGATGAAAAATCGCGGTCTTGCACATATGGGTATCGGTCGCGCAAAGGGCGAGCGCCGCATTTTCGAAGCACTTTCGCAAGCGGTTTCTAGTCCGCTTCTTGAAACCACAATCGAAGGCGCAACAGGTATCATCTTTAATGTAAAAGGTGGTTCAAGTTTGCCTATTGACCAAGTTCACGAAGCCGCCGACCTTATGCGTGAAATTGTCGACCCTAACTGTAACATTATCTTTGGTGCAAGTATTGATGAATCTCTTGAGGACTCTGTCGAAATTACTGTCATCGCAACCGGTTTCCAAGGTGGGCCAAGTCTGCTTGAAAAAGACGAGCGCGACGAAAACGACAATGTAACACAGCAAAAGTATGCTGAATTTTTGGCTAATAAAGTGGAAAGTGGTAGTGTTTCTCCAAACAACTTTACCGAAAGCGAAAGGGAAATTATAAACGACTACTCGCAACCAAATAATGTAAACAAAACTAGCCGTATGAATGTTGACTTTGACGAGTCGGACATTCCCGCATTTGTCCGCAAACTTCGTGGCAAATAATCTGTGCCATTTCTAAGCTTGTTTTTGAGTTTAAGTTTTGATACTTAAAACATACTTTTTGATTTGTTTTAGTGATTTAAAATCTAAAACATAGTCACATTGTTTGCGCGATAGTGTTGTGTTGGTTTTAATGATAAATTTTACCAACAAAAGAAACCGTACAAAATATTACGGTCAGTTTTAAAATTGCTTTTATTATATTAAAAGACATACAATTTTTGTATGCCTTTTTTGTGTTTAAATAATGTTATTTTTTGTTGTTTCTGGTTTTAAATTTCTATTTTGTAGTTTTAGCCTACTTTTATGTGTCGCGCAACTTGTTGATTTTGCTTAATTTTTTATCTAATATTTGTAGTTTCTTGGTGGTATTGTTTTGAATTGTAGGTTTCTATATTTATATTGTGCTTTACTATGTATGCTGGTTGTTAGAAATTTTCGAGCAGAAGCGAGTCAATGCTTACTCCAAAATATTTCGCTATTTTTACAAGTGTATCAAGGTCAGGTTCGCGACTGCCATTCTCCCAAAAACTTATAGTTTGATTTGAAACATTAAAATCTTCGCCGAGTTTGCGTTGAGAAATTCCTTTTTCTAGGCGCAAAGTTTTTAAATTTCTACCTAAAACATTATTTTCCATAGACAAAATTTTATAATAAATATCCTACATTTTGTTGACTTCCTACAAAATGTAGGATATAATATTTTTATTCAAATAAAATAAAATTATTCATGGTTAAAATAGGGGGGTGTATGTATTATAAAAGATACATCTTGAAATGTTTTATAGTCTAAAATTTTACTATAAAAGTTGCTTTCAACAATCGTGAGAGTTTCGTATATTTGGATAAAAGATTACTTTGTTTTGTAGATTTGTTTTAAATTTTTTTATGTTAGGTAGAATAAAGGGTTTGTTTTGTGATAAAATTACAAAAAAGTAATTTACTATCCAATCGCGATTTGATTTGACTTGCAGAGAATATCTCCGTATAATATTTATATAAAATGAGGAAAAATCTCCACAAATCACCAAAACCGTCCTTTCCGCAAAATTTTGCCCGAAATTTAGCAAATTTTACTCATTAAAATGTCTCAAAGTTTACTTTGTCGCGCTCAAAAAATTCTAATTTTTTACTACTGTTGTTCTTCATGTCCGCTTAATTTGAGTGTTGTTGTATATGTTTTTTGTGCTTTTTGTTTGTGTGTATTTCGTTAAATTTGCACGAATAACAGAACCTTTCGCGATTTTACAAAGATTGTCATAAAAACACGAATTAAAGCGCAAAGTAACTATACACAATTTTTATCACACTTTGTTAGTTTTGCCAAAACTCGCACTCTTTAGACAAAACTTACCAAAACCCGCCAAAATCAAACACCTTTCGCCAAACTCAAAATCTTTCTCTATCTCACACCAAATTATTGATTAGCATTTTTCTGTATCACAACAAGTTTAGTTTAGTTAAAGTAAAAAACAAGGAGTTAAAACAAATGTCCATAAAACTCAAAATCACCGCAATAGTAATTGCCTGCGTTCTCGTTCTTTCCGCGCTCGCTGGCGGCATTACCGCAATCGTACTAAACGAAATAAATAAGAGTAACGCCCTACAAGATGATGCATCAAATGTAACCACATTATCGAAGAACATATACAACACCACAACAGGAAGTGACGGGAAATTAACAGTAAATGTCGATGCGGTAAATGCGCTGTTAAACGCGATTAATTATAATAGTTACACCGCAAGTGATACAGGATTCAAGGCGCATGACATCGCGACACGAACGGGCAGTACAACAGGTAATGCAATCAAGTTTGCGATGGGGTATTTTGTAGATGAAAACAATGAACCTCACACAGACATACCACTGTATTGGCAGGCTGTGTATTTAAGGAATGGCTATTTAACAATTTGGTTAGATAAAAGTTATACTGTTAGTATGTTCAATGCAAATGATTCAGGAACAGGTGCAACAATAACAAGTGTGCGAAGTCCATTTATAGTATCGCAATATACAACACGCCCTAGTACACACGCATATAACAGTAACTACTCATACTCAACATTACGAGATGTAACAAATAGGATTTTCACACTATTAAACGATAAATTATCAGGTTTTAGTGGTACAAATGGTTTAATAGTATCGCCTAGTGATGCAAATGCTACATGGCAAGCAACGCAAGGAAATTCACATTATAGTGGAACAAGTTACTGGGCAATAACAAACGGGCTTGAAAGTAACACAGCGGGAAGTAATGGCGGTTATAGTGATAAAACAGACCGAAATCCTTATGATTGGACATGGAATACAAGTGATAGTCCGTATGATGACGAATTTTGGATACCGTCGCATTATGAAGTATTTAATATAGATACAAGTACAACAGCAAGTACTGAAAACGGTCTTTGGGGGTTAACAGCTGATGACCGTGGCTACGGTGATGGTGCTAACAGCACATCAACAAGCAATACATCATATTGTCATGATGGCTCCGTGTACAATTCAAGCAGTTACGTATATCCATATTGTTGCTGGCTGCGCTCCGGCAACTCCGGCTTTAACGACCGTGCGATGCAAGTTAACTCCTCGGGCGCCGCTGGCTACAACTTTGCGTACAATAGCTACGGCGTCCGTCCTGCCGCTCACATCTCGTTATCAGCATTAGACAGTTTTCTCCCAAAAACAATAACAACCGCAGTAACACCTGCTGGCGCAGGCACGGCTAGTGCAAATTATAGCAGTGTAGCGCCTGGCACAAGTGTAACATTTACGGCTGCCGAAACAAATTCTAGTTACCGCTTTGTCGGTTGGGATACTAACGGGGACGGGGTAGCAGACAATACCGCAAATCCCTTAAGCGTTACAATAAACGCAGACACCACATATACCGCAATATTTGAATTGCGCACATACTCAGTAACCACCAGCACAGACGGAAACGGGGGTATAACCGCAGGCAATACAGTAACTCATGGCGGGAGTTTTGAAGTTACTGCTACACCCAATGCAAATTATTTGTTTGATTATTTCATATTAAATAATGATACGAGTAACCCTATACGGTCTAACCCGTACACAATCACAAACATAACAGCAAACACAACAATAACCGCATACTTTAAACTAGACACAAGAACGATAACATTGGAAACAAATAACAATACTTATGGTACAGTTTCAGGTGGTGGGGCGCATACGCTCAATTCAGCAGTTGTTCTCATCGCAACACCAAACGCTGGATACTCTTTTGTTGGTTGGTCGCTAGACGGTGGGAAAACGCTACTTCAAGACAGTCTAGGGCAAAGTGAATACACAATTACCGTTACACAAGACGCTACATACACCGCAGTATTTGAAAGTGGAATAACAATAACATCAGCAAACCCTGATACCGAGTTTACAATACTTCGTGAAACAAATAACGGTATACGCCATAGATATACGATACAAACGAATAGCGGATATTATATAGAGCGTATTGCCTTAATTAACAACAGCACAACACCAACAGAAGAAGAATATCAGGATATATTTTCAACAGACGGATACTTAAACACAGTTTCATATTGTATGGGGCTACACTATATCACAAACACGACAGGAACTGAACTCGTACTTGAAGTATACTATTCAGCTACACCATTTACTATATACCTAGACTTTACAACCGAACCCCAGAACTATAAATCAAGTGGCAGTGTAGACGGGGTAGCGGTATCCGTAGCGTATCAAAGCGCAGACGGTAGCATAAATGCAGACGAAATAACAGTCAGTGCAATCGGTGAAGCCCGAATAAAAGGGTACACAACAAAAGACGGAGTAGAGTATGTAACTCTTGAAGCGGTAGCGTATACAGGATACACATTTGTTGGTTGGCAAGTAGACGGCGAGTTTATCTCATACACGGATGACACAAACGGAACAATTACTCTCACGGGTTCAGCATA
>CALWEW010000026.1 GCA_944377415.1 uncultured Clostridia bacterium | reverse complement strand
GCGTTTACGCGCTGCTAGAGCAAAGGGTTTTACCCTAATTTGAAAAACCACGGGGTATACCCGTGGATTTTTATTTATTTTGTTAATTAAGGTTTTATTCAAATTCCGTTATTTTTAAAAAATGTAAAAAATTTTAAATATCACTAAATCCAACAAGTTCAATATCGTCAAAATAGCCCTGTTTTTTTGCTTCGCGCAAAACATTTATTTCATCTTCACGGATTAAGTAGTTTGTTTGGTGGCGAGTGTAGTCGTCAATATATCCAACATGTGTAAGCACTTCAAGACTTATATCTCGCTTCCAAAAAAGACTTTTTAAAATTTGAAAAGTGCTAATATCAATGCCGTTTCCATGGAAAGCAAACGAAAATTCATCGGTCGTTTTAATATTCATTTGCTTACAAAGAGTACGCACATTTTCGTCCATAGCGCGAACGGGGAGTTTATATTCTTGCGCGAGTTCAAGATAGGCCTTTAAAATATTAGGGATTTCATTAAAGTAATGGTGATGGTCTATGTGTGTAGGCTTTAAACCGCTTGCAAGAAATTTTTCAATTTGTGCACGCAATTCCTTTTTAGCATCGACATATTGCGTGTAATACCCAAGCATGCAAACATAGTGGAAAACACCATTTTCATCAACAAGACTTTGAACTTCGTCTGCTGGTAATACAGATTTTCCATATGTTAAATTTAAATGTATGCCTATATTTTTAATTCCTTTTTCTTTCGCAAGACGAATAGCATCGTCAGTGTAGGGGGTGTTCATCATCATTGTTGTGCTACTAATTAGCCCTTCATCAAAACAGTCTAAAATACCTTGATTTATGCTCGGGCTTAGACCAAAATCATCTGCATTTAATATCAATTTCATAACTATAAACTCCTTTTTTATTTAAAAAAACCTTCCAAAAGGAAGGTTATTAATTATTTTGCTTCGTTCTTTGCGTTGTACAACTCACGAGCAAGACCGGCTTTCTTTCTGTTGGCTGTGTTCACTTGATATACATTGTCTAAACGAGCGCGGTCAATCAAACTTACCACTTCTTTGAGAATTGCCTCTGCGTTAGCAAAATCTTTTGCTGTCAAGGCTTCGCGGAATTTACGGATTTCTGTAGCAATACGCGACTTCTTTGACTTGTTGGCAATTCTAGCGTTTTCGCTTGTGATAATTCTCTTTTTTTGTGATTTTATGTTTGCCACTTTTCTCTCCTAAAAATTTTAATACTTGTCTATGATAACATAAATTTTTGTTTTTTGCAAGAGTTATAATCACATTTTTTGTAAATAATTGATGCAAAAAGGAAGGTGCGAAATGACAGAAAAAACAGGTAATAAAAATACGCGTGACAACGGGATTTTAGGTAATCTAGAATTTAAAGGGAAGTACGGCACAGCAAAATACTTTATCAATATAAAATCAACAGAGCAGGCTCAGAAATATCATAAGCAAAAGGGAAAGTATACAACTTTAAATTGCTCACATCTCTTTTGCTCTAATGAGGCGGCACGTAAATATTTAATAAAGCAACTAGTTGTTATATTAAAGGAATATATGCCAGAGAATTGCGAAACTGTGCTAGTAGTAGGTTTAGGAAATGCTTTTTTAGTTGCGGATAGTTTAGGTGCACTTGTTGTAAAGAATCTTTTAGCAACGCATTATATTCCGCAAGAATTGCGAGATGGACTAGGCGACTTGTGTGCACTTATTCCAGGCGTGAGTGGAATTAATGGTTTTTCGACCGCCGATATCGTCAGCGGTGTTGTTCATTCAGTAAAACCGCAAGTGGTGATTGTTATTGATGCACTTACTGCAAAAACTCCTGAAAGAATAGGATGCAGTTTTCAGTTTAGTAATACAGGGATATCTCCGGGCGCTGGGATAGGTAACAAAAATAAATCACTAAACAAAAGCACTTTAAAGGCAGATGTTATTGCTATTGGTGTGCCTTTAATGATAAATGCAGCCGATGTCGGTTATGATAGAAATGATTTCATAGTTACCCCCAAAGAGATTGATATTTACACAAAATTTTGTGCCCGCGTTCTGTCGCATGCGATAAATGAAGTAATTCACGGTAAAATTTATAAAGATTATTTATAAATATGTTACTTTCGCTTTAAATTTAAAATTGAATAGCAAAACGAGAATTGATTTCATAAATTACTATTATGAAAAAAACAAATCGTCCTATTTTGATTATAGATAGCGGGATTGGTGGGCTGACTATACTTTATAAATTAATAAAGAAACAACCGAACTGTGATTATATCTATTTCGCTGATTATGAGAATGCGCCGTTTGGTGAGTGTTCAGCAAGCGCGTTACGAAAAAACTTACTTGAAAATATCTATACTCTAAATCAAAAGCACGCGCCACAGGGAATAGTCCTTGCTTGTAATACAGCAACAGCAGTCGCGGTAAATGTTTTGAGACGAGTTTATAAAGGGCAATTTATAGTGGGTACAGAACCAGCAATATTGCCAGCCGTCCGAGAAGGCAAGAAAAATATATTAGTTTTAGCGACCGAGAATACTATAAAATATAACAAACTAATTCGAGCACAACTACAAAACGAAAATATAAATTTAATGACACTTGCTTTGCCTAACTTGGCAACTTTAATTGAACAAAATATAGATAATCTACAATATTTAAAGCCAGTAATAAAAGAATATCTAATACCATTCATTTCTAAAATTGATGCTCTTGTATTAGGATGTACTCACTATATATATTTGAAGCCAATTTTGCGTGAAATTTTGAGTACAGATGTAAAGGTTTATGATGGAAACAATGGGGTAGTTAATCAAATATGCAAAAAATCAACAACAAATAAAAGTGGAAAAATCTATGTTTTGTCATCTAAGGCCTCATGTGGAATTAATTTAATTTCGGCGTGGAATTTATTAAAACTCAATGGTGGTGAAATATGTGCGGAATAGTTGGATATATTGGTGATAGGCTCGCTGTCCCAAATGCTTTGAATTGTCTAAAGGCACTTGAATATCGAGGATATGATTCGGCTGGTGTTGCGTATGCAGACGGAACTGAATTAAAGATTTGTAAAATGGTCGGCAAGTTGGAAAATCTAACAAGCCATTTAAAGAATAAAATCATACCTTCCTCTTGCGCGATAGGGCATACAAGATGGGCGACACATGGTGAACCAAACAAGCAAAATGCGCATCCGCATGCAGACTATTATAAAATGCTTGCGGTTGTACATAATGGTATAATTGAAAATTATTTAGAACTAAAAAATGAACTGGAAAAGAAAGGATACAAATTTTATTCCGCCACAGATACTGAGGTGTTCGCAAACCTTTTAAGTTTCTATTTAATTGAGCAAAATCCACTATTAAAAGGGTATTATGCAGTGCGTAATACCATGCATAATACTTTGCATAGTACATATAAAATAGATGAAAAATGCATTATTAAGGCGTTGCATAGTGTTGTTTTGAAATGTAAGGGTTCGTTTGCTGTTGCCGTGCTAATGCGTGGTTATGATGATGTAATTTTCTTTGCAAAGAATAAAAGTCCACTGATTATAGGCAAGGGTGAAAATGAGAATTTTATTGCAAGCGATACTCCTGCGCTAATAGGCTGTTGCAAAAAATTTTATTCTATTAAAGATGGTGAAATCGGTTATATTACAAAGGATAGAATTGCTGTATTTGATGAAAATTTAAAAGTTCTAAAACTTAATTTTAAAACCGTCAATATTCGTCCTGAGCAAGTCATTTTAGGAAACTATTCGCACTTTATGGAAAAGGAAATTGAGCAGGGCGCGGATAGTGTAACTGAAACAATAAATAGAATAGAACAAATGAAAATTTTAGAACGAATCTCGCCTAAAATTTTTGATAATTTTGACCTACATATAACGGCTTGCGGAACGGCGCTTCATGCTGGGTTGATTGCTAAATGTGTTATAGAAGATAAATTAAAAATTCCTGTTGACCTGGATTATGCAAGTGAATTCCGTTATAAAAAGCCTTTGATTTCATCAAAAAGTATTTGCTTATTTATTAGTCAAAGTGGGGAAACGGCAGACACTCTTTCTTGTGTTGAATTATCAAATTCAGTTGGGGCTACAACGATTGCATTTACAAATGTTGCAGGAAGTCGCATGGAAAGTTTGGTCGATTATATAATTCCAACTAGCGCGGGGCCTGAAATTGCTGTTGCTTCTACAAAAGCGTATATGGCGCAACTTGCCGCTATTTATCAATTTATAGAGTATCTTGCAAAAATTAAGGGGATAACTATTGAATTTAGTAGTGATAGTGTTAAAAATGCTGTCTTAAAAAACAAATACATAAATTATTATAAAGAATTAGAAGATGTTGTGCAGGAGATTAAAGATGAAGAAAGCGTGTACTTTATCGGTCGTGGAATTGACTATCTTTTGAGCCTTGAAGGCGCTTTAAAGTTGAAGGAAGTTAGTTACATTCATTGTGAAGCCATGCCAGCAGGTGAATTAAAACATGGCAGTCTTGCGCTTGTTAGGAAAGATTGCTTTGTGATTGCGATTTTGACACAAAAAGAACTTTATGATAAGACTTTAAATAACATATACGAGTTAAATAGTCGAGGAGCGAAGGTTATACTTTTTAGCCCATTTAAAGAACTTCGAAATATTGTTTATAAACAGATTTTAATTCCTGAAACCGAACCTGTTTTGTCGCCCTTCGTTGCGATGAAGCCTTTACAATGTCTTGCTTATGCGACTGCTATTGCTCGTGGTAATGACCCAGATAAACCCCGAAATCTAGCAAAGTCGGTAACGGTGGAATAGGGCTAATATCTCTAAAAAGTCGCCGATAAGTCGTAATTAATGCAAGTTAGAATTTCTACTTGCTAAGCGAATATGCTTTTTCCTAGTTTAATCAAAAATTTTTAAACATGAGTTGATTTGTGCTTTGTTTAAATGCTTAAAAAGGCAACGAATACTGTTGCTTTTTTTTATATTTTAGTGTATAATATTTTTCTAAATTGACTTTAATTACGATAGGGAGATTTTTATGCAAGAAAACACAGAACAAAAAGATTTAAAGCCGACCGAAACCGTAGGTGTAATGGAGAAATCAAAAGGCAGAAAATTTAATGCCCTTTATCTGTCAAATATTGTTGCAATTCCTGGGGTAAACCTCACTTGCGATATAAATAATGAAGCCGAGGCTCGCGGTATTCGTGATGCTTTTGACAGAAACGAGCAAGTCGTAGTTGTCGCTAGCAAGAATTTGACTGATACTCCTCAAATTGATGATTTTGTGAAAGTTGGGTGTCTGTGTACAATTAAGCGCCTTATGCCACAAGGCAGCACACTTCGAGTGCTTTTAACTGGGGATGCAAGACTTAGAATTACCAAATTTGAACTCGGTGAGTATTTTACTGTTTGTGGAGAAGTCGAACTTGACACAAATGCGCTTACAACTCGTGCTTATCAATTAATGGGTGAGATAAAAACTAACATGCGTACGCTTGCAGATGGTAGAGCATTGCCAGGGCAGTTGCAAGCGTTGCTTGTTGATAATGAAATTGAACCCGCAATTTTTTCGGATATGGTAACGCACTTTTTGGCAAAAGATGACCTTGATATGCAACGCTCGCTCCTAGTCGAAACAAATGTCGAAGTGCGCCTTGAAATTTTAAGCAAGCAAATGACCGTTGTTGTTACTAACTTCTTAACTCACAAAGAAATAGAAGAAAAAGTGAACGAGAACATTGCGAAAACACAGAAAGAAATTTACTTGCGTGAGCAACTTCATGTTATAAATGACGAGCTAAACGGTGAAGTAGACGAAGTCGAGGAATACACTGAAAAAGTAAAGAAACTTGGACTTTCAAAAGACTCGGAAGAGAAAGTAATAAAAGAAATAAACAGGCTTGGTAAACTCCCATTTGGTTCGCCAGAGATAGGTTACATTAGGAACTTTATTGATACTGTTCTTGAACTTCCGTGGACAAAGCGTACCGAGGACAATATCGACATTAAAAAAGCAAAAGAAGTCTTAAATAGCGAGCATTATGCGCTTGATGAAGTTAAAAAGCGTATCCTTGAAACGCTGGCCGTAATAAAACTTACAGGTAAAGTCAATGCTCAAATTATTTGTCTTGTTGGACCTCCAG
Organism: uncultured Clostridia bacterium; assembly: GCA_944377415.1. Classification (GTDB taxonomy): domain Bacteria; phylum Bacillota; class Clostridia; order Christensenellales; family UBA1242; genus UBA7867. The sequence continues at coordinate 10,132 of CALWEW010000026.1, read as the reverse complement.
GTGTTGGTAAAACTTCGATTGCTCAATCAATCGCAAAGGCAATGGGGCGCGAGTTTGTGCAAGTAAGTCTCGGTGGCGTTAATGATGAAAGTGTGATTCGCGGACACCGTAGAACTTATGTTGGTGCGATGTGTGGTCGTATTTTAGCAGGAATGAAGCAGGCGGGTACAATTAACCCTGTTTTCTTGCTCGATGAGATTGACAAACTTTCGCATGATGTTCGAGGTGACCCAGCGAGTGCACTCCTTGAAGTCCTTGACCCCGCACAAAATGACCATTTTAAAGATAATTTTCTTGAACTTCCGTACGACCTTAGTCAAGTTATGTTTATTTTAACAGCAAATGAACTTAGTGGTATCCCAGGACCTCTTCGCGACCGTATGGAAGTCATAAAATTGCGTCCTTACACGGAAATTGAAAAAATTCATATTGCGCAGGAATACTTGATACCAAAGCAAGAAAAGTTGGCGGGTATTCCCGAAGGCACTGTGAAACTCGATGACAGCCTTTTGGGTAAAGTAATTAATGAGTTTACTTTTGAAGGCGGGGTTCGTTCTCTTGAACGCAAAATCGCCGAAATCTGTCGAAAGTACGCAACATCAATCGTAACAGGCGAAAAAATCGATGACATAAATAAAGATAACTTAACCGACTTTTTGGGGCACAACCGCTATAAGACTCTTGATATTTTTAAAGGCGGCAATGTTGGTGAAGTTGTTGCTTTGGCGGTTGTTGGTTCAATGGTTGGTGATACAATGCTTGTTGAGGCCGCAATTAGTGAAGGTAATGGACAACTTCAACTTACTTGCCAACCAGGTAAAATGATGCAGGAATCGTCTAAAATTGCATATTCCTTAATCAAAACTCGAGCAGAGAAATGGGGCATTCCTTTTGAAAAGATTAAGAATAGCAATGTTCATCTGTCAATACCTCAAACTGGTGGCGGAGTGGAAGGACCGAGTGCAGGCATCACGATGACGACTGCGATGGTATCGGCGTTTACTAATATTCCTGTAAAAGAACATGTCGGTATGACGGGCGAGATTAGTTTGGGTGGTAGAGTCTTCCCTGTGGGTGGTATTCGTGATAAGTTAATCGGTGCTGCGCGTGTGGGCATTAAGGAATGCATTATTTCAAAAGAAAACGAAGAAGACCTTTGGGACTTGCCCGAAGAAATTAGAGCAAAACTCACAATTCATTTAGTATCAAATATTGACGAAGTTTTGAAATATGCATTAAAAGAGCCTCTTAAACCTATAAAACCTGCAAAGAAAAAATCAAGCAAAAGTGCCGATGATAGCGAGAAATCAAAAGCGGACGGTAAAACTAAAAAGGCGACAACTAAACCTGCTCAAAAGAAGTCGACAAAGGCAAAGTCTAGTGATAGTAAATCAAACGAAAAATCAAAGAGTGAGAACTGATAATGAAAATTAATTCAGCGGAATTTGTGGTAAGTGTTGCAAACAAGCGAGATATTAAAAGTTTTGATTTGCCAGAATTCGCCTTTGTTGGCCGCAGTAATGTTGGTAAATCTAGCCTAATTAATGCGCTTACGAATCGTAAAAAACTTGCAAAGGCAAGTAGCACACCAGGGCGCACTCGCCTAATAAATTACTTCAAAATTAATTCGCAATTTATACTTGTTGATTTGCCAGGGTATGGCTATGCTCTCGCCAGCAAGCAAGAACAAGCAAAGTGGCAAGAGTTAATCGGCACCTATCTTGAAGGAAGCGAGAATTTAAAACGCGTTTTTGTTCTTGTTGATATTAGGCATGAGCCGAGTGATAAAGATGTATTGATGATTAATTACTTGCACCATTATAATATACCATTTAATATTATTGCGACAAAGGCTGATAAAATTTCAAAAGGTCAGTACGAAAAACACAAAACTTTAATCGCTAATACGCTTGAAGTCGGGCGCGATGATATTATTATTTCAAGCGCAGACCAGCATCGCGGACTTGAACAGATTTTGGCAATTATTGAAAGTTTGTTATAAATTTTTGTAAAAACATTTATCAAGTTAAAAAGAAGGCGGCAATGACCTTAAACGGAGTAGTAGAAACAATAGTTTTTCAAAACAAAGAGAACGGCTTTACGGTCGCTCGAGTTTCTGCTAATAAGGAATTAATTACCATTGTTGGCAATCTTTCAAATATCTATCAAGGTCAAGAAATAAACGCTGTTGGAAATTATGTAACCGATGCGCGTTGGGGCGAGCAGTTTCGAGTTGATACCTATCAAGTGAGTGAGCCAAAAGACACTGAAGGCATTATTCGTTATCTTTCGAGTGGACTTATAAAAGGAATAGGCCCAGCGACCGCTCGTAGTATCGTGGCGCGTTTTGGTGCAGAAACGCTTGATGTAATTGAATTAAGCCCTTTAAAACTTGCTGAAGTTCACGGCGTATCGCTCAAAAAAGCCTCCGAAATTGGTCAGGCTTTTAACGACTTAAAGAAGATGCAAGATGTTGTAATGTTTTTGCAAAAGTACAATATCTCGACAAACATGTCGGTTAAAATTTTTGAAAAATATGGTGAGCGTGCGCGCGAAATAGTTGAAAACAATCCATATAAACTTGTCGAAGACTTGTCGCGAGTCGGCTTTAAAACTGCGGATAAAATAGCAATAAATCTTGGCATCGCTCCTGATAGTGAATTTCGCTTGCGTGCTGGACTTATATATGTTTTAAACGAAACTAGTGAGCACGATGGCAATACATATCTACCATTTGAAGATGTCGAAGTTGCATTGAGTAAATTGTTAAATATTGATATTACTGAACGGCTCGAACAGTTAAACGCAGTTATAGACACTTTGGTTCTTGAAAGCGTAGTAAAGCGCTGCAATTTTAATGATATTGAATGTTTAATGCTTGTTAAATATTACAATACAGAATTAAAGGTTGCACTAAAACTTTTATCACTAAATCACACGGTTGAAACTTTTGAACTTGACCTATCAAAAGAAATTGAACTTTTTGAAAAGTTTAATAAGGTTGAATTTCATAAGGACCAAATAAACGCGATTGAACAAGCAGTAAACAATGGTGTTTGTGTAATAACAGGCGGGCCAGGTACTGGAAAGACAACAATTATAAAGTGTATTTTGCAAATTTTAAATAATCGTTGCGGGCGTATTGCTTTGCTTGCACCAACAGGGCGTGCTGCAAAGCGAATGAGTGAAAGTTGTGGGGAAGAAGCAAGCACAATTCACCGCGCCCTTATGATTGACTTTGAACGCGCAGCAAAAGGTGAAAGTAATACCGATGGCGGAATGTTCTTTTATAATGAAACAAATAAATTTCCGTATGATGCCGTAATCGTTGATGAAGTATCAATGGTTGATGTAAATTTAATGCTTTCGCTTTTGAGTGCTTTAAAAGCAGGGACACGGTTAATTTTAGTCGGCGATAAAAACCAGTTGCCAAGTGTGGGTGCGGGAAATGTTTTAGCAGATATTATCAATTCGGGCGAAATTGCATGTGCTCAACTTACTCACATTTATAGGCAGAGCGAATCAAGTCTAATAATAACAAACGCTCACGCAATTAACAATGGCGAGATGCCGATAATTGACAACAAAAGTGCAGATTTCTTCTTTGACTATAAAGAAAATGTCGAGAGTATTCCGCCGACCATTCTTAATATGGTAAGCACGCGCATTCCCAAATTTCTTGATATTAGTCCTTTAAAAATTCAAGTTTTAGCGCCTATGCGCGCTGGCGTTTGCGGCATTGATAATTTAAATAACATTATTCAAGCAAGGCTAAATCCCGCAGCGCCAAATAAAAAAGAATTTAGGCTTGAATATACAACTTTTCGCGTTGGCGATAAAATTATGCAAACCTCAAATAATTACACTCAAATGTGGCGCAAGCCCCGTGCAAATGGTAGTTTTGAACTAGGGGAGGCTGTCTTTAACGGCGACATAGGTTTTGTAACTGATGTAAATGAGGAAACGGACAGTTTAGAAGTAACTTTTGAAGATGGACGCATCGCAGAATACACGAGAGAAGATGCAAAGCAAATGATGTTAAGTTATGCAATCACGATTCACAAAAGTCAGGGAAGTGAATTTGATGTTGTAATCGTTCCAATTATCGCGGGCGCTAGCAGTATTTTGACGCGTAATCTGCTTTACACTGCGGTTACGCGAGCAAAGCGAATGGTTGTTTTAATCGGCTCGAAAAAACATTTACGCATGATGATAAATAATAATTATACGGCTAAAAGATACAGTGCTCTGTGCACTTTCTTACAAAAACAAGCCAAAAATATGGAGGGTCTAGGTCTATGAGCAATAATCAAAAAACAAAGGTAATGCCTCGCTCAAAAATAAGTAAAAAATCAAAAGAAAATGATTCAATTTTCGGCAAGTGTGCGAGCGTTTTCGTAACATTATATAATCGTGCGTGCAAGGTGTTTTTTCCGTCAAATATTAAATGTTTAATTTGTGGCGACGACTTAAAGCAAAAGCAAGACATTGAGGTCTGCGATAAGTGTAAATGCAAACTTCATTTCATAACCGAAAGCGAATGTTGTGCTCGTTGTGGTTCTGTAATTAGCGGTCAGGGTAAATTTTGTTTAAATTGCCAAAAGGGCGATACCGAGTTCGACATTGCGCGTAGTGTCTTCATTTATGATGGAGAAATTAAGCATTTAATTGCTGGACTAAAATATAATAACAAGCCTTATATTTCGCGTACACTTTCAAATTACATTGCGCAAAAGTTTACTGAACTAAAATGGCAGGCGGACTTAATCATTCCCGTGCCATTAAGTGATGCTCGTAGGAAATGGCGCGGATATAATCAAGCGCAACTTCTTGCAGAAGGGGTAAGTGATAAGTTAGGCATTCCAGTGAATACAGAAACTCTTGTAAAAATAAAAGATACCGACCAGCAAGTGAATTTATCTTCGGACGAGCGCAGAAAAAATCTCAAAGACTGCTTTAAGGTAATAGACAAGTACGCTGTTCGCGGAAAAAGAATTTTACTGATAGATGATGTTATGACAACAGGTTCGACCGCAAGTGCATGCGCTCATGAACTTAAAAAAGCGCACGCTGATAGGGTAATGGTATTGACAATAGCACACGGCAAAACCGAAATTCCGACAGAAAAAGGCATAAAAGCACAGGAAATTTTCGAGAATTTGTAAAATTGACTTTTCAAAATTGACACTTTGTTATATAATGATATTAATTTTACTAACTTTTAGGAGTGATTAATTTATATGAGTATTCTAACAATGTTTGCATCTGACAATAAACGCAGTCTGGCAAAACTCGAAAAAATGGTCAAGAAAATTGAGGACCTAGCGCCAAAGTACGCGGCTATGGATAATGATACTTTGCGTGCGCAAACCCCCGTATTAAAGGAAAGGCTTGCAAACGGCGAAACTCTTGACGATATTTTATACGATGCGTATGCGCTCGTGCGCGAAGCAAGTACCCGCGTGCTTAATATGCGTCATTTCCATTACCAACTTGTCGGTGGTATTGTGTTGCACCAAGGTAGAATTGCCGAAATGATGACAGGTGAAGGTAAAACAATCGTAGCAACTCTTCCTGCATATCTTAATGCGCTTGCTGGAAAGGGTGTTCATGTTGTTACCGTAAACGAGTATCTTGCAAGTCTTGGCGCCGAAATCATGGGAAAAGTCTATCGCTTTTTGGGACTTACTGTTGCCGTTAATTTGAGTAACATGACAGCAGAGCAAAAGCGTAAGGCGTACGCTTGCGACATAACTTACAGCACGAATAATGAACTCGCTTTTGACTACCTTCGCGATAATCTTGTTCGTAATAAAAAAGACAGAATGGCGCGCGGATATAACTTTGCGATTGTCGACGAGGTTGATTCAATTCTTATTGACGAAGCGCGTAACCCCCTAATTATTAGTGGTAGAGGCTTTAAGTCGAGCGATGCATACATCAAGGCTCAGCGCTTTATCCGTAACTTAAAGCGTGATGAAGATTATGTCGTAGACGAAGAAAAGAAAGCCGTCCACCTTACTGAAACAGGTACGACAAAAGCTGAAAATTATTTTAATGTTGAGAGTTTGAGTGATGTAAACAATGTTGAACTCAACCAACACATTTTAAATGCCTTGCGTGCAAACTTTATTATGAAAGCCGAAAGCGATTATATTGTTCGCGATGGCAAGGTTTTAATTGTAGACCAGTTTACAGGTCGTATTATGGAAGGTCGCCGTTATAGCAATGGTTTGCACCAGGCAATCGAAGCAAAAGAAGGGTTGCAAATTAAAGACGAATTGTTAACAGTTGCAACTATTACTTTGCAAAACTTCTTTAAAATGTACCACAAGTTAAGTGGTATGACAGGTACGGCAAAGACCGAAGAAGTCGAATTTAATAAAATCTACAATCTTGATATTGTAACTATTCCTACAAACTTGCCAATGATAAGAATAGATGAACCCGATGTGATTTACACGACTATGAAAGGCAAACTTAACGCCGTTGTAAACCGCATTGAAGAAGCGTACAATATTGGTCAACCTGTGCTAGTCGGTACAGTTACAATCGAGCGTAGTGAAGAACTCAGCAAAATGCTGAAAGCGAAGAAAATTCCACACAAAGTGTTAAACGCAAAGAATCACGCTCAAGAAGCAGAAATTGTAGCGCAGGCAGGTAGATTTAAGACTGTAACTATTGCGACAAACATGGCTGGTCGTGGTACTGACATTTTGCTCGGTGGTAACCCCGAATATCTCGCAAAGGCACAATTATATAAGTTGGGCTACGAGCAGGATATTATTGACCAAGCAACAAGTTTCTTGCCGAGTGATGACGAGAAAGTTCTTGAAGCAAAAGAAAATTACGACAAATTTTTAGAGCATTATAAAAAGGAAACCGATGCAGAAAAGCAAAAAGTCATTGAAGTTGGTGGCTTGCTTGTTATCGGTACAGAACGCCATGAATCTCGTCGTATTGATAACCAGTTGCGCGGTCGTGCAGGCCGTCAAGGCGACCCAGGTCGAAGCGTTTTCTACATTTCTCTTGAAGATGACCTAGTTCGCATCTTTGGTGGTGATAAGTTAAAGTCAGTAAGTAATTTCTTTAAACTTGATGACGAAACTCCGTTCCAAATGAAGATGCTTTCAAAACAAATTGAACGCGCTCAAAAGAAAGTTGAAGCACGCAACTATGCTAGCCGTCGTAATGTCCTTGAGTTTGACGATGTTATCAACAAGCAGCGTAACATTATTTACAGCGAACGCAACAAGATTTTGGACGGTGAAGATGTTCACGAACAAATCAGACAAATGTTCCCTGATGTCATTAATTCTGCAATTTATGCAAGTATTAATATAGATAAGCCGAGTTTCGAATGGGACATTGATGAAATCAACCGCTCATTAGAGGATAAGTTGTATAAAAAGGGTACGAATTTTGTTACGCCCGAAATGCTTGAAGACACTGTTTATGAAGAACTTTGCGACACAGTTTTGCAAGATGTTTTAAAGCGCTACGAAGATAAAAAGAAAGAAATCGAAGCCCTTAATATCAAGTTTGAAGATGTTGAACGCATGGTTCTTCTTGACAAAGTAGACAACGCATGGATGGAACACATTGATGCAATGTCAACTTTAAGTCGTGAAATTGTCGTTCAATCATGGGGACGCCAAGACCCTATTGTCGCATATAAGCGTGAAGGACTAGCAATGTTTGATGAAATGATTACAAATATTCGCGAATCAACTTGTACGATTTTGTTAAATATTGTAGCGCGCCCGATTGTTCCACAACAAGTTAAGCCAAAAGGCGACTTCGTTGCAAGCAGTGGCGGAAAAGCACAACGCCCGCAAGGCACAGTAACTAATGAAAAAACAGTCGGCAGAAACGACCCATGTCCTTGTGGCAGCGGCAAAAAATACAAAAACTGCTGCGGCAAAAATGAGTAAAAACGGAGTAGTATGACTTTAGACCAGATAAAAGAAAGTTTAATAGATGCACAAAAATCGCTGGAAATTATTCGAGCGGTTTTTGACATTAATAAACTTCGAGCCGAAGAAAAGGAGTTACAAGCGCAGCAGGCAGACCCAGACTTTTACAGTAATATGGAGCAGGTGCAAAAGGTAGGTAAGCGGTTGAGCAGTATAGAAAGGAAAATTAGCGACCTAAATTATATAGAAGACACATTTGCAACAGTAAGCGAATTTGCTAGTGAATGTAATGAGAATGATACCGAAATGCTAAATGAATTAGCAAATGAATTGCTTGCCCTTAAACCAAAAATGCAGGAAATGCGCCTAACCGCACTTTTGCGTGGTAAATATGATAGGCTTGGCACTATTATGACAATTCAATCGGGTGCTGGGGGTACAGAAGCGCAGGACTGGGCAGAAATGCTTTTGCGTATGTACACTCGTTACGCAGAGAAGCAAGGTTACACTTGCACAACGCTTGATTATACAATCGGTGATGGCGCTGGTATAAAAAGTGCTACTATTAAAATAGATGGCGAAAATGCATATGGTTTTTTAAAATCTGAAAAAGGCGTGCATAGGCTTGTGCGAATTTCTCCATTTGATAGTAATGCCCGCAGGCATACGAGTTTTGCATCGGTCGAAGTAATGCCTCAAATTGAAAATGATAATGAAATCGAAATAAAAGACAGTGATTTGAAGATTGACACCTTCCACAGTGGTGGAAATGGCGGACAAGGAGTAAATACAACAGACTCTGCTGTTCGTATCCGCCACATACCAACAGGAATAGTTGTTCAATGCCAAAATGAACGCAGCCAAACGCAAAACAAGGAGTCCGCACTCAAAGTATTGCGAGCAAAACTTGCTCAACTTGCAGAAGAACAACATCAAGAGAATTTAAAACAAGTACAAGGCAGTTTAAAGAAAATCGAGTGGGGAAGCCAAATTCGAAGTTATGTCTTTTGCCCTTATACAATGGTAAAAGACCATCGCACCGACTACGAAACTGCAAATGTAAACGCAGTTATGGACGGCGACATTCAAGATTTTATTTTGGAATATTTGAAAAAGAGCGGCTAAACCACAAAAAAGTGGGGGAATATGAGGATTTTTATACGGAAAGCAGTCGAAAATGACTATGATTTTATTGACAGATTGTTTTGCGACATTTCGGCACAACATGTGAAAATGTATCCACACATTTTTAAAGATATCGCAAGCAAGCACTATGATACAAAATATTTTGCCGATATGATTGCCGAAAATAACGGAAATTTGTTTATAGCCGAAATTGACGGCGAGTGCGCTGGATTTGTGGAATGTTACGAGAAATCTTTAGAGTTTCGAGAAAAGCCTGTTATGTTTATAAGCGAACTTGCTGTTTTGCCTAAATTTCGTAATCGTGGAGTGGGCACAAAGTTAATTGAAAGAGTTGCAGAGCTTGCAAAATCGCGCGATTGCTTTTCGCTTGAACTCAATGTCTATAATGGAAATTCTGCTGCAATTTTTTACGAAAAGCAGGGTTTTACGGTGCAAAAATCAACTCTCGAAAAGAAGATTTAAACATTATATTGTTTTATGAAGGTTTACAGTTATGTCATATCTTGAAAGAATGAAAGAAAAAGTGCAAGAGTTACGAAAGAAAAAAGTTGTTACAATTCTTGCGATTGAAAGTAGTTGCGATGAAACAAGTGTCGCCGTAGTGCAAAACGGACGCCGTGTTTTAAGTAATATTATTTCAAGCCAAATTGATATTCACCGTCATTTCGGGGGCGTTGTTCCCGAAGTCGCTAGTCGTAATCATATTTTAAATATTATACCACTTGTTGAACAAGCGCTTGACAGTGCAAAATTAAAGTTAAGTGATATAGATGCAATCGGTGTTACACAAGGCGCAGGGCTCGTTGGTGCGCTCCTTGTAGGGCTCACAACCGCAAAAGCATTGAGTTATTCATTAGATATTCCACTGATTGCTGTAAATCACATAAAAGGGCATATTGCCGCAAATTATATTGCTTTTCCCGAACTTGAACCGCCTTTCATGTGTTTAATTACAAGCGGTGGACATACCGCAATCGTGAATGTTGATAATTATAACCATTTTTCGCTAATTGGTTCTACGCAAGACGATGCAATCGGTGAGGCTTATGACAAAGTAGCCAGAGTTTTAG
>CALWEW010000025.1 GCA_944377415.1 uncultured Clostridia bacterium | reverse complement strand
AACAGGGGAAAAGATAAACGAATAAAAAAGTTAAATTGAGTAAAAAGAATGATTGCGAGTTTCTCCCACGAGGTCGAAGCCCGCGGGTAGATGCAAGCAAAGTTTAAGCGTACGGTTGGTACACTTTTTTGCTTTTTAAATCATATATATTTTTACTTTTTGCCAAAAAAAGTTTGTATTCGCTTGCTAAATTTGTCGATTTATAGTAAACTCTAAATATACTTTAAAAGGAGAGTATTTTATGGAAGCAAAAAAAGTTTCTTTTGGAATCAAAAATTGGCTCAAAGTTTTATGCGTGGCAATTGCGTTGGTTCCATGTATGTTTTTGTTCACTGCTTGTGGGGGCGACCCAATTGAACAAGACGAAGCAATGACAGCGCTTACATCAGCACAAGCAGCAATGGCTGCAGAGGACTCAGAAAGCTTTGTCATCAAAATGCAACAACGCACAAATGGTAATGCTGCAGAGGTGAATGGTAATATGAACACTGACAGCACAATTACTGTGTATACTGATGCTGATGGTAATGTTACTGCTCGTATTCAAGCAAATGGTTCAGTAAGTGCAGAAATGAGTTCTTACATAGACATGGACCTTAATTTAAATGTCGACTACAAGTACACAACAATCGATGGAGTAAACTACTTCATTAATGAGGAGCAAAAGACTTACGAGGTTGTTGGTTTGACTGAAGGTTCTGTAATTGATTTTGCAACATATGCTAGGGCAGTAAACTTTATTTCAGAAAGCGATTTAGTTGCTGGTGAAGGCGAAGAAATTAAAACTGATTTTAGAAAGACAAGTGAAAACTCGTACAATTTGAGAGTTACTCACACAGCAACTGAAACCGTAGGTGATGTAACAGCAACCATTACAACAGAAATGTATTACGAAATTCGCGACTCTAAACTTACTAGGTTTGAGAGTAAAGTATCATCGACTAATGGCGATGAAACTGCTTCTTATGAAACTGTAATTATAATCGACTACAATGCTCGTGCGGTATCTGCACCGACTAGCCTTGACGGCTACACACAGGGTTCAGTTTACTTTGACATGAGTGATATCGGTAATATGTTCGGTTAAAAATTTATTAATTATAGTAACTAACAAAGAGTAAAACCACTGCTCTTTGTTTTTTGTTTTGAGAATGGGCGGGCGTTTTAGCAATTTCGGATTTCGAAATTGCTTGCACGCTTTGCGTGCTGCGCTCAAAAAGCGCAAACGCCCGCTTCCTTGTTTGTTTGAAATATGAGTTTTAAAACAAAAATTAATATGTTTGATATAAATTTGTAAAATGATAAATAATGCATTTTTCTATGAAAAATCTTAATTTTAGTCAAAAATACAAATATGTATCAAATAAAATATAAGAAAGTTTAAAATTTCTTGATACAGTTTTGTATATTATAAGTTTTTTGTTTTTTATTGTGTTATATTAATATTAAACAGTGGTAAACTATCGCTATAACATAGGTTTTATGTTAAATAGATAGTTGCTATTATTTAAACTAATACTTGCTATTTTATGAAGTTCGGTACTGTGTATTCTAACTAACATTTGATAAAATTTTTATGTGCATTTTATTGAAAATTTACATCGAAAAAATTAGGGGTTAAAGGTATGTCCATTAAACTTAAAATCACAGCAATAGTAATTTCGTGCATTCTCGTTCTTTCCGCGCTTGCTGGCGGCATCACCGCAATTGTATTAAACGAGATTAACAAAGGTAATGCATTAAAAGATACTGCAACAAATGTAACCACATTATCGCAGAACATATACAACACAACAACAGGAAGCGACGGAAAATTAACAGTAAATGTCGATGCGGTAAATGCGCTGTTAAACGCGATTAATTATAATAGTTATACAGCAAGTGATACAGGGTACAAGGCACATGATATCGTATCGCGCGATGGTGGAACGGATGATAACACAATCAAGTTTGCGATGGGGTATTTTGTAGATGAAAACAATGAACCTCACACAGACATACCACTGTATTGGCAGGCTGTGTATTTAAGGAATGGTTACCTAACAATCTGGCTTGATAAAAGTTATACAGTTTCTTTGTTTAATTCAAGTCAAACAAGCAGTGGAACGGGTGGCGGTTATATAAACTCTAACACAAGTCCATTTGCTACATATACAACACGCCCTAGTAATTATGGTTATTTGAGTAATTATTCGTATTCTACACTTCGTGATGTTACATTGAGAATATTTGAATTATTAGACGGTAAATTCTCTGGTTTTAGTGGAACAAATGGCTTAATAGCATCGCCTAGTAGTGCTGGTGCTACATGGCAAGCAACGCAAACAGAAGATGTAAATGTATATCGTTACAGTTCCTCAGGATACTCCACTGCGCATCATAATGCGTTAGGAACATATACGGGAAGTTACACGGGCTGGGGAACGGGAACAGGTTCAAGTTGGCGCAGTTGTATGGAAGATGAATTTTGGATACCTTCGTATTATGAATGCTTTAATTCACAGTCCTATACATCAAGTTCTAATGGGTATTTAACATCACAAGACGGTGGATTGTGGGGACTAACAACTGATGATATAGGTTTTGGCGATGGTGCTGATAGCACTTCATCAAGCAATGCATCTTATTTGTATGATACTTCACATACTTATAATGTTTCTTATTGGCGTTATAGCCAGCGTTGCTGGCTGCGCTCCGGCTCCTCCAACTCTCGCAACAATGCGATGCTAGTTGGCTCCTCGGGCACCGCCTACCTCAGCGATGTGAGCATTAGCGACGGCGTCCGTCCTGCCGCTCACATCTCGTTATCATCGCTACAAAATCTCGTCAAATATAATGTAACTACCGCAGTAACTCCCGAAGGCTCGGGCACTGCAAGTGGAGGACAAAGTGTTGCTTCTAATACCGAAATCACTCTCACTGCAACGCCAAACGCTGGATACTCTTTTGTAGGTTGGAGTTTAGACGGAGGCGCAACTTTAATTCCCGAAAGCATAGGCAAAAGCGAGTACACAATAACCGTTACACAAGATGCTACATACACAGCAGTATTTGAGGGCGGAATAACAATTACATCAGCAAACCCTAGTGTCGAGTTTAATATACTCCGTGAAACTAACGACGGAGTAACACATAGTTATCTAATACAAACAATAGGCACAAACTATTTAGACCGAATAGCAGTAATCGGCACAACAACACCAAATGAAGAAGACTATAACAAAGTATCCGCAATAGATGGATACATTAGCGGGCAAGAATACTGCACCGCAGTACACTATATAACAAATAGTACAGGTAATAGTTTTGTTCTTGAAGTATACAACGCAACAGCCCCCTTTATCATATACCTAGACTTTACAGACACAGCACAAAACTTTAAACCCGCAGGCTCATTAGACGGAGTGGGGGTATCGGTAGCGTATCAAAATGCAGACGGAAGTATTAGTACAGGTAACACAAGTGCAGACGGAACTCCGCTTTATGCAATAGGCGAAGCCCGAATACAAGGATACACAACAACCGAGAACCTAACCGAAGTAATAGTAATAGCAAAAGCATACACAGACTACGAGTTTAAAGGTTGGATGATAGACGGAGAATTTATCTCATACACAGACGAAAACAGCAATGAAATCATCCTAACAGGAACAACACATTTAAGCGCGCGCATACCCTTTGAAATAGCGAACGGCAAACAAATCTTTGCAGTATTTGGGGCAATAGACAGCGGCAACATAAACGACGACACCGACAATACAGAAGATATGCTATAGTTTTCACCCCTATCTTAATTAGTACCTATACACAAAATGTGTAGTAGTACTGTGCCTTGGAACACGTAAAGAGTGCGGAAAACCAGCCGCGTGTAACGAGCATAGCAAGTGATGGGCTCTCGGCTGATACTAAAAGTAACATAGTGCTTAGATACTTGCGCGTTAGCGCTCATTAATTCCTAACTCCCAATTCAAAATTATAAAAAAGTACCATGACACTTCTCGTATCATGGTACTTTTTATTAAAACATAAATTCTATAAAGTCGTTCCAAAAACTATCTTTGGGTAATATTGTTTCGACAACACCTGTTATCATCGACAGCGGTTGCGGGCCTGTCATACGGCAATCATAACTATCAGCACGGTTGTCTCCCATAAAGAAGAAGTAACCGTCAGGAATAACTATTGTTCCAAAATTGTCAATCGCAGGCAGGGTAGACTGCCCAAAGCCGTTTTTCCAGTCCGCCCATGGTCTTTGATTTTGGAAATTGCTTAATTTGTCTTGAGCTCCAGGTGAGTTACTATTGTCGTTAATATATGCACTTTCGTCTAACAGGGTAAACTCATCTTCACCTTTATATTTAATGTAAACATTTACAACGCCATTTTCACAAACCATGCGAAGTGCATCACCAGGGAGTGCGATAACGCGTTTTATCAAAAGTTTATCATTTATTTGAGTATCCTTTGAGCCTCGAGAATCAATTATGACTATATCGCCGCGTTCAACGGTTTTAAATCTGTTAACAACTGCGATGTCGCCTGTTGCAATTTCGTAGTTATTTATGCCAGGTTGCATTGACGAGCCGTCAATCGGTTTTAAGAAATGTCCGCTTATCCAGTATACACCGAGAGCGGTTAATAACAAGATGAAAATTATTGTGGCAGTAATGGTAACGTTTAAAAAACGCTTGTACCGTGGTATACACACAATACCTCTAGGGTCTTCTAATTTCTCGGACATAGCACCTATCGACGCGCCCGCGTCGCCCTTTTAATTAGTTTCTGTCATATTCGGCAGCGTAGTTAATAAGGCTGTCGTCAATAACTTTGAGTGCTGCTTCAATGCCTTCAACACTCTTTATTTCTGTAACTTTGTTTTGTAATTCTTTGTAACGCTTAAAGAAGTGTACCATTTCATCAAATGTGTGCTTCGGTAAGTCGTCCATGTTTTTCACATTAGCAAAGAATGGGTCACCCTTTGCAACTGCAATAATTTTTTCGTCTTGCTCGCCATCGTCCACCATGACAATCATGCCGATAGGGCGGCACTCAACCAAAATGCCAGGAATAAGTGGTTCGGTTGTTAAAACAAGAACATCAAGAGGGTCGCCGTCGCCGCCGAGAGTGCGGGGAATAAATCCGTAGTTAGCGGGGTAGACCATACTCGTATAAAGAAGACGGTCAAATTTGATTAAGCCTGTTTCTTTGTCGAGTTCGTATTTGACTTTTCCGCCTTTGCCGATTTCGATAAATGCGGTAAAGTCGTTGTGCTTTATTCTGCTTTTTTCAATGTCGTGCCAAATGTTCATAAAAATTATCTCCTTAAAATGAATTGCATATTCATAATTATATCACTACTCCAAATTATAGGCAAGCAATTCACGGTAAGAGTTTTAGTGCCTGTGTGTTTTTTGTAACAAATTTATTTTGTAGTACACACGCATAGTTTGGTAGACCTTGACAAATTTGCATTTTTGCGGTATAATTTATATAGAAGGAATGTGAAGAAAAAGTGAAAAAGGGGGTGCAATTTTGGAAAAATATTACAGAGCAAAAAGAATAAAGTATCAAGAAACTTATACGCAAGAGCAATTACAGGCTTTAAGGCGTAGTATTGCTACCCACATGTTCAATATCGCGCAGTATGCTAAGAATAAGGGCGCAAAGGCAAAAGTAGGCTATAATAAACATGTTCACTATAAAAGCTTTCATGATGGAAGTGTGAAGGCGGGGCAAGGCTTCGTAAAAGCAATGCAGTGGGTGCGTAAAGGCCCGCTCAAAAACTCTCCAATTCCAGACTACTATGATTTGCTAATGGGGTGGTGGATAAACAGCATAATTAAGGGGGGTAAAGCAATTTATACCGACCTTTATGAAGGACATGTATACAGAAAAGCAAAGCGCAGTTATATGAAACTTAAAACAAAAGGCGATGCACCTGTCATTATGTCCATAGGACTAAACGCTCTGCGCAATAACAAAGGAACAACAGATAAAATGCACGGAGCGCTAAGTACAATCATAAACTCGAATTTAAAGAAAAACGGCATCTTAATTTTGAACTCGGGTAGCACATATTATTCATGTCAGTCTGCGTTGCGTAATTTTAAGGGCAAAGTCTGCATTTCAAGTAATAATGGCACATTCGTAACAGTTATGGATGGCAACGGTAATCAACGCGTCTTAAAAGATAAAAAATTGCCCTCAACTTTAACAAATTCTCTTTACGAATACTTTTCCAACAACAACCATAATGAACTTTCTGGATATGTAATGCTACTCGAAGGAAAGGACCGTATGCTCGGCGCTGTAGATTTGGGGAATGGAGATATTCGCGCCCTTGATGGAAAGAATTATTCGTCTAATTCCGTAGATATAAAAGATGCACTTGAAAATTCGTACAACATTCGCATTGTGCCGAAATTGAGTAAGGCGACAAAGAAAGCGCTCGTTGACCAAAAATTAGGTGTTGGACAGTATTATTCAAAGTATGCCGAAATATACAATAAGTACGCAGGCAACACTGCAGCAACACTTGCAACACTTCCTGTTGATTTGCAAAATCTTATAAATGAACATGCTAATATTCAATTTGGACATGACGGAAGTATTAGTATTGTTCCAGAAGGGTGTAGCAAGCAAAACGCTGCAGAGTTGATAGCAGATGCCTACGGCTTAAATCATTCACAAATCTTAACCCTTGCATCATCTATGTCTGATGTTTGCGAACCTGTCAAACTTTCAAACATTTTTGAGTATGTGTCAAATGGTGGCAATATTGCTGAACTGCCTCTAAATGTAACAACGGTAAACAAGAGCGTGTATGAAAATGTCAATAATTTAAGCGTTATAAACAACTTTGTTCATTCTGCGGATATAATTAATTTGAAAAATAAATTACAACATGACGCAAAGGCTGATGACAACAAAATCAATGCAGCACTTGCAAGGTACGGAGCAAAATTAAAAGCAGCGGCAGAGAGTAAGTATGCAGAACTTGATAAAATACTTAAGGAAGTTGAAACATCTAATAGAAGTGATGCGGAGAAAGACGAGCTTATAAAGCGTATAAGTGCAGAAAAGCAGTATTTAGATAACGCAATTAAAACAGAACTTGATGAAAAGAAAAAAGAGTTTTCTTATGATTATGATATCTTGCGTTATATTGACCCTTACGCATCAGGCGTATCTGCTCGCGTAAATAGACTTTCAAATAATGCAAATTTCCGTAATCAGACAGCAAACAACACGAGTACACCACCTAAAGCTCCGCAACATATACTTTCCAAATAATAATTCCTATATATTATATATAAAGCGACAAAATTTTTAGGCGAATTTTTGTCGCTTTTTTTGTTTTTTTGAGTTATTTTTTAATTTTTGCGCAAAATACTATTCAAAACAACGCAAAATCATTTGAGTTTTTTTATTCATTTTGATAAAATTATTCAAAAAGGCAAAAAAATGGAGAAATTTATGGACGAAAAAAAAGAGAAAGGAGAGTTGACCCCGCAAGAACTCGAGCATCTATCTCGTGTCGAAATGTTGAGACAAGAGCAGCCCGAAGTTGACGACATCGAAGTTACTAATAACCCGAACTCGCCTAAAAGCATTTTAAATCCCGAAATAATGGCGCAGTACGACCAAGCAAGAGAACCGAGTGCCGAGCAACTAAAACTCCGCGAATATAAGGCTCGACAAATGGAAGAATTTACAAACGATTATTCTATCAGCCGAGTGGTTCCGTCAGGGTGGGCGACCTTTTTTAATGTCCTTAGCACAATTTTGCTTACTCTCGTTTTAGTTATTGCTTTCTTCATTGCTTTTGGGTTGCTTTTTGGATTGAGAATAGGCATAGTTCCTACTGATAGTATGGAACCTGAAATACCAACATGGAGTTTGGTAATTATTCGCCCCGTAGATAGTCCGAATGACATTCGTGTCGGCGATACATTGAGTTATATTTATGATGGCGTAAATTATATTCATAAGGTTGTTGATATTACTCCAGGTGATGCCGACAGCGAAGCTATTTATATTATGGAAGGTGCAAATCCTACGTACGAAGGACAGAGCCACCCTGTAATATTTAGTAGAATTTTAGGTAAAATGGTTTTAAGCGTTCCTGGGCTAGGAGCGGTTATTTACTTCATCCAAAATAACATTATTTTGACTGTAAGTGTTGTGCTTACTATCATTATCGCTTTAATACTTATTCGTGTCTTACTTGAACGCAAACGCGCAAAAGCGGAAATTAAAGATTACATCGAGAAAAAAGCCGAGTACGAAGAGGCTGCAGAACGCCGCTACAAAGAGCAAAAACGCAAACAAGACGAAAAAGAATTTGCTGAAATTATGCGCGGTGTTAAAACTGATGGGAATGTGTTAGAAATGGAAAATATTGTTCCAATTGAGCAAAATTCTTCGCAAAATACACAGTATACTGAAACAAACAACGGACAAAAACAATGATTTCGTTGCCTAAACTCTTTGTTTGCTAAATTTTTATTGAAAGTTTGTATATAAAACAAATTAAATCACAAAATAATTTAAAATTCGGGCAAATTTTGCTATATTTTTCAAAAAACAACTAAAATCGTTTTACTTTTAAGACGAAATAATGTAAAATTTTCTTAAATTGAAGAAAAAAAGGAGAGACAAAGTTGTCCAAAGTAAAAACAACACAACTAAAACTCGCTTTAGGTTCACTTTTGTGCGTGATAGCCGTTATGTGTCTTACTGCTGGCGTTATTTGGGCATCTATCTCCACAAGTAATACACAGAATTTAGACTTTAACACAAGTAAAAATAACACGCAATTTTGGCAAAGTGAAAACACTGGCATCGACCTTTCGACTGCAACTGCAGTAACTCAACTCTCTGCTGTTACTAGTGGCAATTATTTATATGTTTCTGCAACGAATAATGGTGTTGCGGTAGAAGCGCCTTGCGTATTGCGCATAGCAACAACAGCGGGTATAGGTATAGAAGATAATTCAAATTGGATTTTGCAAGACAATGGTTGGTATTATTACAATCAATTAGTTGGTAATGGACAAGCTGAAGCTATTTTAATCGGTCAAGTTACGAGTAACGCGGGTAATGTGGTTGCTGAGTTAATGCAATATTCCGCTACAAGAGACGGCTTTGCCCGTTATTGGTCGCCACTTGCAGGGCGTTCTGCTAGTGCGAGAATTAGTACTGGTGGTGGTACTGGTTCACCCGCAAAAACTGTTGATGGTCAAGATTTTGTAGGTAATGATAATGCTTTGTGGGGCGCGTATAAAGGCACATATAGCCAAGAAGTTTCAAGCAAGGAGTATGTCGCTGATGTGAGTCAAGCAAACCTTACTTTAAATGATGCAATGCTTGCTACTGTTCCCGCTATTCAAGGTTCTACTCTTGGTGGCACTGGTACTTATAATGGAATTTTGAATGTGTCGTCTATAGTCGACAATGTTTTGGTATATTCAAATTCAATAGTTCCAACAGTCATGTTAGTAGACTACACTTATGAAATTTACCAAAGAAATGAGAATGGCACTTATTCTCCAATTACTGTTGGTACGAACCCATTTGGTTCGGTGACAATAACAATTGGTGCCAGCGATAATGGTGATGGTACCAATTTCACGGAAGTTGATGCGAGAAATTTGGGTGGTTCAAGTTTTATCTACAATGAACTTGTAATGCCTGGTGAGTATGTGCCTGTGTTTGACGGCGATTTTAATGTTAAAATTGCAGTACCAGCAAATGCTAATTATACAGAAGGTCAATATGCTATTCGTATTCTAATGACTATTACAATGGAAGATGTCGACACTTTCTCCGAGAAAATGGAAATCTTAGTGGATGACAACAACAACGCGACTTACATTAAATATGCTAGGTATTTAGAGGCTTACCAAGCAAATGCAGGGAATAATGAACTACACAGTAAGTACTTTACATGGTTAAAAGCTCTTGTGAGTGATGCTAACCAAGCACTCGGCAAAAGCACTACAGTTTCTTCGATTTACACAAAATTGTCTGAAAATGAAGCCAGCGGACAGGACGATGGCACAGAAGCGTTTTCATTATAACTTTTAAAGGAGGGTAACGAATGAGCAAGTTTAAGAATTTAAAATTATTCAATATTTTGGTAATTGCGTTAGTTCCTTTGCTTTTTATCGCTATGGTGGCGACCGTTACCCTAGCAGCAATGACAGCAAGCCAAGAAGGTAAAAACACAATTGTCATTACAGGTGTAGGAGAAACAACAGGGCAGTTTGTTTCATCAACAGGCTTGTTCCCTGGGGGGAATTTTGTTGGAACATTTTCACTTACTTATGCAGGGGCAGACAGTAATGATACAAGTACGGTAACTGTTTCGAACTTCGAAATTACAGGAATAACTGCTCATACCGCAAATGGTGATTTTACCGTTGCAAATAATGGTGGTGCTTATTTTGCGACAGGGGATGTAACTTCGGCAGTTTTTGATTCAAGTGATGATTCGTATGTTTTAACTGCAAATGCAGCAAAGAACTTTACGGTTTCTTTTGCTGTGGCAACATGGAACGAAGGCGATGGTACTGATACAACGAATGTAAACCCGACAACATTCCTTACTAACTCTGTTACAAGCATAACAATTGACTTTACATTTGATGTTACAGCAACAGCATAAATTTGAACTACTTGAATTAAAAATGTTTACAGTTTAATACAATTTGAAACCTGCATAAATTGTAGCAAAAGCACAATAATAGTAGTGGCTAAAGAATTATGCGAAATTGTATATTGTTCGTCCGAAATGACGCTAAACTAGGCTAGATTAAAACGACTTGATTTGTTTCGCAAATTTAAGATTGTTTTAATTAGCCACAGCAAGAAACTTTTTAGCGAAACTTGATTTTTGGCAAGTGTTTGAAAAGGTCGTGCCGTAAGGTGCGATAGGTGGTTCTTTTCAAATGCTTAAAGAAGAACAAGTTTAGTGAATTAAGTTTTTAGCAAAGTTTTAAACGGGAGATACATGCGTTCGCTTCAGAAAAGGGACTATTGTTATATACCGCGGTCGCAGTTATCGAGTACGGCTTGCTTGTCCTTTGCATGAATGACAAATGTTAAATCTCTCTTTATTCTTAATTTTTAAGGAGTTTTATTATGTCAACAGAAAAACAAAAATCTAAGTCGACTATTATCACTATCACTGTACTTTCTGTGTTGTTGGCACTTGCAGTAACTGCAACAATCGTACTTGCGGCCTTCCAAGCAACAAAGAATGCGAAAACTACCATTGTCTTTGGTAGCGGTATAACAATTACTGTTTCAGGTGTTTATAACAATGGTAGTGCTGACACGGCTGGTTCAACAGGTAGTAACCTTATTTGGGGTAATTCAGCAGACCCCACTCATGCTTTACCAACAGTTAATGATGTTACAAGTCCTGTAACGATGGATGCTATTTCTATCACTTGTAACACATCTCCTGATGAGGAGGGAATTTACTTAATTGCAAAAGCAAACATTGAAGGAGCAAGCGTTACGGTTACTCCCGAAAGTGGCTGGACTTCAGTTGGCTCTCAAGGTTGGTATGTATATGGTACCGCAATTGATAGCCCTACTGCTGTAGCAGTAGATGGCACCGCTAATTTTATAGCTGCTGACTCAGTAGTAATACCTGCCGACAACAATACGGCTGGTCAATCAGTAACAGCAAGTTTTGCAGTATTTGCAGTAAATGCTGGCGCTGACGATGCTATTCCAACATTAACAACTCGTATTGCAACAGCTTAATTAGCAATTATTAATTATGTTTATCTAATAAAGCACAAAAACAACACCCGAATGGGTGTTGTTTTCATTTTTAACTCAGAAAACTCTTGTTAAATTTGCTTAATTATTATTTGCTTGTAATTAAGCGGCTGTTAATGAACCAATATTACTGTCAATAAGTTTAACAGCTTGTAAAGCACTAGTAACTTCGCTATCCGCTGTAGTAGCGCCTACTTTCACTGTTATGTTTTCTTCAAAACTTAAACCTGCGATAGCATCTACTGTATAAGAACCTTCGCCTGTTATAGAAATGTTAAACATGACCGTACCAGCTGTTGTGTCAGTAACTAACTCGTTCGTGTAAAGTATTGTGTCATAAGTGTCAACACCTGTTTGAACGGGTTGGAAATCTGTACCAAAAGTAATAACAAGATTTGCTACATGTTGTGATTTACTATTTTTTATATCATATGTAATAGTTCTAGAACCAGCGTTAACCTCGGCAGTTCCTAGGGTATAACCACCAGCTGAAGATGCAGATGGAACGGTTACTTCAAACGCAATGTAAGCTTTTTGGTCGGGTACAGCGCTTACATCAGCGATAGCTGTACCAAAATTTGTTAAGTTAGAATTTGACACGCTAAATTCAGCAGAGTCACCACCAGTTAATCCTGTACCACCAGTAACTTCTAAGGTAAGTCCACTACCAAATGTAATCGTTACATTACCATCTTTAGTTGCTTGGAAGGCTGCAAGTACGATTGTTGCAGTTACTGCAAGTGCCAACAACACAGAAAGTACAGTGATAGTGATAATAGGTGAGTTGATTTTATAAGTGCAAAAACTTTAGTATAAAAGGAAATTAGCGCAACATAAAATTAATTTCTTACTTTTATTAACTAATTGAAATAACTAGTGTAATAAGCAATATAAAAATTATTAGATATGTCATTAAACAAAGAACCGCGGAAAAATTCCGCGGTCTTTTCATAATTAAATCTTAATCTATTATAATTCATTCAGTAATAGGGCAATTAGTTACTTGTTGAGAATGAGTAAGAATAGCCTTGACCCCATTGCCCGTCTGTTGTTGATGCGTAAATTCTAAAGTACGCTTGCACTTGTTCACCATTAAAAGCACTAGGTTCGCCACCTTCTGTAACACTAAATACACTTAATGCATTTAGAAGGGGGGTAGCAGAATTTAAATCACTAATTTCAATAGTACCTGCTATTGACTTTTTATTTGTGTTTTTTATATCACCAAAAAAGTCATTTTCTGCTTGCAAACGAGTTTCATCAGTTGTAACTCCTGAACCTAATGTAAAGTTAGTTAGATTTGCGGTAGTAGATGTTGTTGTAATTACTGCATAAATTCTAACAAAACATGGTATTTGTTCCGAAGCCCCTTTCGTAACTGTTACAGAAATAGGCGAGAGCGCTAAACCATTTAATACTGCGCCGCTTGTCATTGTGAAACCGCCAGTTGTGCTTCCTGTGTTGTTGTAATACCACAAACCATTGCCGTCTATACCGCTGACATCTATTGTAATGCCTTCATGGAATGAAATAGTAGTTGAGCCTTGCTTTGATGCTTGGAACGCTGCAAACATGATTGAACAAGCAACAGCAAGTATCAAAATTGCGGAACACATAACAGTTACCGCTATTGTGAATTTATCTTTTGCTTTCAGCATGATAGACCTCCACATATAAATCAATTTAATTATACACAAAAACGAATGAATACGCAAACGATTTTGAGTTAAGTTTGACTTTCTTTATTATTTTTCGCTAAAAATCTCGTTATTATGCAAAAACGCAAAATAAAGTGAAAAAACTTTGAACCGTATTATTGATTTTCTGTATTTCTTATGATAAAATATAAAAGATTGATATTCAATCCTTGTCTAAGCCCGCGAGGCTTAGACCGTTTAGTCCAAAAGGAGGTTTAGTAGAATGAACAAGTATGAACTTTTGTACATAATCTCAAGTGCAGCCGACGAAGAAACTCGCGAAAGCATCATAAAGAAGTTTAGCGACATGGTTGAAGCTGACGGCGGAAAAGTAGAAAGCATTGAGAAGATTGGTATGAAGAAGTTTGCTTATCCTATTCAAGACAGAACGGAAGGCTTTTATGTGTTGATGAACTTTGAATCAAACCCGACACTTCCGCGAGCTATGGAACAGCAAATGGCTTTGACAGAGCATTTTGTACGCAAAATGTTTATAAAGAAATAAGCCTTTAAATGTATTAAAAGAAGGTATAAAATGAACAAAGTTATTTTAGTAGGAAACTTGACTCGCGACCCTGAACTCACAACAACTACAAGTGGTGTGCAGATGTGCCGTTTTGGTATTGCGGTAAACCGAAACTACTCAAACGCAGATGGTGTTCGTGAAACAGATTTCTTTAATGTAACTGCATGGCGCGGAAATGCGGAGCGTTGTGGAAAATATTTACACAAAGGCAACAAAGTTGCAATTAGTGGAAACATTCAAATGCGCACCTACGAATCAAACGGCGAAAAGCGCACGAGTTTTGACATTATCGTTGAGGACATTGAGTTCTTAACTCCGCGAGGCGACAGCAATGGCGGTAGCGGTTCTTCTTTTGAGCCGCAAGATGCGCCAGCACCTGCCGCACAAGACAGTTCGAAAGTGGTTGAATTAGAGCCTGTTGAAGACACTGATTTGCCATTCTAATAAAAATTACGATTTAAAAATTTAAAGAAAAACTTAAAAAGGAGTAAGACAGTGGCAGCAGAACAAGAACAAGTTGAAAAAGAAGTTGCACCTAAGGCTGTAGAGGCAAAGGCTGAAAAAATGACAGACAAGATGGTCGCAGACGAAAACGGTATGCAAGCACCGCGCCGTCGCCGTCAACAGCAAAAGCGCAAAGTGTGCCAATTCTGTGTTGACAAAATTGAAGAAATTGATTACAAAGATGTTGCGAAATTGCGTCGTTACATTACCGAAAAGGGTAAAATCGTTTCTCGTCGTCAAACAGGCACATGTGCAAAGCACCAACGCGCCCTTGCAACAGCAATTAAGCGTGCTCGTTACATGGGACTTATCCACTATGTTGGTGAATAATTTATAAAAAATAAAAGCAGAGAGTTTAAAAGGCTCTCTGCTTTTTTACTTTGTAGCGCTGTAATTATTTTTAAATTTTAGAATGCGCTATGACACTCTACATCTGTGAAAATTTCAATGTCTTTCATATAATTTTCTTCGCCATTTAGCGAACTTAAATAATCTTGCCATTCTTTATGACAGTTGATATTGAAACTTTTATAAAAATCAAATAGGTCGAAACCATATTCACCTTGAATTTTGCAAACATTTTTTACTGCTTCATCAATAAGTGCAGAAACAGCATCAACAACGGCATTACTAATGTATTCATCATTTACAGCAATACTTTCACCGTTTTCCTGTAAAATCATTTCAGCGCGCAATCCTAAATTATAGTGAATACGAATAGTTGGGGTGTTGTTGACAACTTCATATTTGAATTTCATTCCTTTTTGGCGAATGGTGTAGGCGAGTGTTGCATTATCAAATTCTTTATCGCTTACACCTTCAAGTTTAATAAAATTGTCAATTATATTCGGGTCAAGCCAGTTAAATTGTTCACGCTCTTCGTTTGAAAGCATTTTTGCAAGTGTGCCTTTATAGAAAACTGCAATTTGGCCGTCAGATAGAATAGTGTCTTGTTGTGGTTGTTCACTCGATTTTCCGCCACCTGCAGCATCACCGCCTGCGCCAGAGCCCGAACCTGTGCTTTGGTCAGTTCCTCCACCGCCGCCTCCTCCAGCGTTGCTATCACCGCTCTCTTTCATTGTAATGTTTGCCATAAAAGCCGTGCTATGAGGGGAGAGATAATCATCAAAAAAACTTATAAGATTTGCGCCGTTAGAAAAAAGATGCTTCTCATTATACTTCGTAATTACTTGTAAATTGTCCACTTCATTACTGTTTACATTTGATGTATGAGTGAGTAGTTCTTTCGCGGATTTGTCCGTGTAAATTAAAATTGTGTTATTACCGATATTATTTCCACGAATGAAGTAGTCGAGAGTATTAGTCAGGTTATCACTACAAATTGAGTTGCCTAAAATGATAAAACAACAGTGTGCAAAACGAATTTTTTTACCGACTTGAAATTCCATTCTGTTTATGGCATCTTCGACAGTTGCTCCTGTAAGTGTTACCATAGACAATTTTTGAGTATATTGTCCGCCTGCTTCTGGGATTAAAATTTGAGCAGAAACGGAAACATCTTCACCTTCTTTGTCGAGTGCAAGCCCCGTGCATATCGCTCGCACTGCGGTCTGGCTCGGCATGTTTATAATTGAAGGCGCAAGTATTAGCAAAAAGAGAACAACGGCGTAAATTATAATTTTATTGAATAAATTTTTGCTCATTTTTTCTCCTTTTAATAACTAATATTAAACAAATAATAAGTGAAACAGCAATAATTCCAAGTGTGGCAAACGATAGAAATTCAGTTACAAAGTCCATCATGGTGTACATGTCATAGTTTAGTAGTGTTGCAACACTAAACACTATTAAAAAGTTTATGAAAATAGGGAGCAATGTCGACCGCGTTTTCATAACTGACTTGCCAATTTGTCCAAGTGCATACACGAAAATTGTAGTCGTGCAAACAAGTTTTGCAATGTCAACGATTGCCGTAAGCCATGTAAGCCTTTGAAGTTCAAGGATGAACGGGTCGTATTGCGCGTACTCGCTTAGCGCAAATATTACATACTGCATTGCATATCCAAAAACATCGTATATAATAAAGCAAATTGCGGTGATGGCAAGTGCGGTAACTGCTGC
>CALWEW010000024.1 GCA_944377415.1 uncultured Clostridia bacterium | reverse complement strand
AATAACACAAGGAGTGAGAGAAGTAAAGGTTAACCTTCAATAAACCACGGGACTATCCCGTGGTTTTCTTTTAACAAAAAAATACCGCTTGATGCGGTATCTTTTATTTACGGTTGCGCTTGCGAGCGGCTTCGCTCTTTTTCTTGCGCTTTACGCTAGGTTTTTCGTATGCTTCGTGCTTACGCAAATCACCGATAATGCCGTCTTTTTGGCACTTGCGCTTAAATCTCTTTAAAGCGCTTTCGATTGATTCGTCCTTGCCGACTACAACCATTGTCATCGCTATCTCACCACCTTCGCGTATAAATATTATAAATATTTTATCATATTATATGCTATAAATCAAGTGGTTTACGACAATTTTTGCTCTAAAAAATAAAAAATATAGTTAAATTCAATGTTGAGTAAAGTAGGAAAAAATATCATAAATTTTATTTTTTATAAATTCATATTCACTTTATTTGCCAAATTGCGGCAAAATTGCTAAACTAATAATCAGCATAAAAGGAGAAACAATGCTCTCAAAAATAAAAACTTTAGGTTTGCTCGGTATAAAAGGATTCAGCCTTGTGGTAGAAGCCGATGTAAATAATGGCTTACCCAAATTCGATATTGTAGGTTTACCCGATACCGCAATTAAGGAAAGTAAAGAGCGTATCCGCAGCGCAATTAAAAATAGTTGTTTGAAGTTTCCCATGCTAAAACTAACTATCAATCTTGCACCTGCTGACTTAAAAAAAGAAGGTCCAATTTATGACCTGCCAATCGCCGTAGCGCTACTTGTATGCACAGGCGAAATTAAAAATGAAAAAATAGGTGAATACACCTTTATAGGCGAGTTAAGCCTTGATGGCACTACGCGAAAGGTAAATGGAGTACTTCCTCTTTTAATATCGGCGCGTAGTTTAGGGCATAAAACCGTTTTTATCCCCGAGGGAAATGCAAATGAAGCAAGTTTCATTGATGGTATAACAGTTTATCCTGTAAAATCTCTCATGGAATTAGTTGCTCATCTTAACGGTAGTGAATTGATTGAACCAATTAAACACCGTGAGTTTGAAACAATACAAAATGAGATTGCCAACAGTAATGATTTTTGCTATGTAAAAGGGCAGAAAGCGGCAAAGCGTGCCATGGAGGTCGCAGCTGCTGGCGGGCATAATATTATGATGATAGGCCCACCGGGTGCTGGAAAAACAATGCTTGCTCGCTGTATACCTAGCATTTTGCCAACAATGACATTTGACGAAGCGCTTGAGGTTACGAAAATTCACAGCGTTGCGGGCATTTTAGATGCGAAAGAGGGAATTGTTTGGCAGCGCCCATTCCGTTCGCCGCATCACACTACAACTGCGGTCGCCTTAACAGGTGGTGGAGTGAGGGCAAAACCGGGTGAAATAAGTCTTGCTCATAATGGAGTTTTGTTTTTAGATGAATTGCCAGAATATAATCGAAAAACTCTTGAAACTTTGCGTCAGCCACTTGAAGACGGAGTCATAACTGTTTCGCGTTTACATTCATCAGTTGATTATCCCGCGCAGTTTATGTTAGTTACAAGCATGAATCCGTGTCCTTGCGGAAATTATGGTTCAAAAACAAGGGAGTGCCGTTGCACGGCGTCACAAATTCACAAGTATTTAGACAAATTAAGTGGTCCATTAATGGACAGAATTGACCTTCATGTCGAGGTGGACGGAGTGTCATATGACGAACTTACTGCAAAAACAGCAACAGAAGAACCAAGTTTAGCCATTCGTGAACGCGTCAACAAGGCGCGTGCAAGGCAGATTGAACGCTTTAAAGGCACAAAAACAAAGTGCAATGCAAAGATGACCACAAATCAAGTTATGCAGTTTTGCAAACTTGACACCGAAAGTGAAAATTTGCTAAAAGAAGCCTTTACTGCATTTAACTTATCCGCTAGAGCGCATAATAGAATTTTAAAAGTTGCACGAACTATTGCAGATTTAGACGGCGAGCAAGACATAAAATTTGAACATTTGGCTGAAGCAATCGGCTATAGAACTTTGGATAAAAAATACTGGATATAAAATGAACATAAAAGAAAAAGTTTACATATGGTTGTCTATGAGCGATTTGCCTGTTAAGAAACTTTATGATTTTGCTCTGTCTTATGACAACCTTGAAGATTTGTGGAATTTAGATTCATACGACAGCCATGCTATGCAATATCTTGACGGGAAGGAGTTTCAAGAATTAATAACTTTACGCGATAATGGCGCTTTTGAGAAAACGATAAATGATTTAGAACATACAAAAATAAATTTCATCACTCCTGAAAGCGAAGATTATCCAGAATGTTTTTTAAATCTTGATGTTTCGCCATTAATTATATATTATGTTGGCGACATAAAATTACTTAAAACGCGAGCCCTTGCGGTGGTTGGTTCTCGAGTATGCACGCGTTATGGTGCAGAACAAACTCAACGATTTGCCGCAGAAATAAGCAAAGCGGGCTTTTCAATAGTAAGTGGATTAGCCGATGGTATAGATGGCAACGCTCATAAAGGTGCGTTAAGTGCAGGCGGAAAGTGTATAGGCGTTTTAGCAGGAGGTCTTAAAAAGATATTTCCTGCAATAAATGTTCAACTTGCCCGCGATGTAGTTAAAAGTGGTGGAGTTGTAATATCAGAAAAAGCGCCTAACAGCGTTGCAAAATCGTATACTTTTGTTCAGCGCAATAGACTTATTGCAGCAGTTTCGGAAGGAGTTCTTGTAACAGAAGCGGGTGCAAAAAGTGGAGCACTTCATACAGTAAACTTTGCTCTTGATTTAGGCAAAGAAATTTTCGCTCTTCCTGGAAATGTAAACAGCAGTGCAAGCGTGGGAACGAATACACTCATAAAACAATTTTATTCGTGTTGTGTAACAGAGCCACGCGAAGTAATAGATGTGTTAAATAGAAATTATATTGAAAAACAAAGTGATATTTTATCCAAACCGAAAGTAGATATAGCATTTACATTAAAGCCCGAAGAAAAGGCGATTTTAGATTTTCTTGATAACGAAGAAAAGCATTTTGACGAAATATCAGAAAATTTGCAAATTGATTTGAAAAAGTTGCCCGGACTATTGACAACAATGGAAATTCGTGGTTTAATAGAAAAGTTACCATCTAATTTTTACACGAAAAAAGGAAGAAATTAATGTACCGACTGTTGTTGTTCATCTTTTTCGGTTTTTTAATTATCAAATGGCTAGTTAGCAGATGATATGGAGGAAAAATGAAATTAGTAGTTATAGAAGGTCCTGGTAAACGAGCGACTATCAAAAAGTATTTAGGCGATGATTACGAGGTTTTTGCAACGAAAGGACATGTGCGCGATTTGCCTGTACATGGCTTTGGTGTCGACTTGAACAATGGTTTTGAACCGAAGTATGAGATTTTAGCGGATAAAAAAGACGTAATCAAGTCTTTAAAAGATGAAGCGAGTCGCGCCGAAAGAATATATCTTGCTACCGACCCTGACCGCGAAGGCGAGGCGATTTCATGGCATGTTGCGAATGTTTTGGGACTTGACCCTAACTCCGATATTCGTATTGAATTTAACGAAATTTCAAAAAATGCAGTAAACAACGCAATACGCGAGCCGCGCGGAATAGATATCAATCTTGTTAATGCGCAGCAGGCACGCAGAGTGCTTGACCGTATAGTTGGTTATAAATTATCGCCGATATTGTGTAAGCGTATTCAGCCTAAATTAAGTGCTGGGCGTGTGCAGTCGGTTACGCTTAAACTAGTGGTTGACCGCGAGCGCGAAATTCAAAATTTCAAGCCAGAAGAATGGTGGCAAATTGTTGCAACATTATCTAAAATCGGGCAGACAGACAAAGCATTTAAAGCAAGTCTTTTAAATAAAGATGGCAAGAAAATTAAGATTGCGAACGCCGAAGAAAAAGATGCTTTTTTGCAAGATATTGCAGGCAAAACTTGGAAAGTTGCAAATATTAAAAAGTCCGTTACAAAGTCAAATCCGCCCGCACCTTACATTACAAGTACAATGCAGCAAGATGCTTTAAATAAATTAGGTATGAGCCTAAAACGCACGACACTTGCGGCTCAAAATTTGTACGAAGGTGTAGACATTCCAGGAAAGGGTAAGACCGCACTCATTACTTACATTCGTACTGACTCCGTGCGTGTTTCTCCAGAAGCGCAAGCGGCTGCAAAAAACTATATTATAGGCAAGTTTGGCGCTCAATATTATCCTGAAAAGCCGAATATATACAAGTCCAAAAAATCCGCTCAAGACGCGCACGAAGCAATAAGACCTATTTACCTTGATATAAACCCTAATGATGTAAAAGATTGCCTGACGGGCGATAACTACAAACTCTATAAACTGATTTATGAACGCTTTTTAGCAAGTCAAATGGCGCCAGCCACATATAACTCTGTATCAGTTGATATAGACATCGCAAATTACACTTTTAGAGCAACAGGTCGCACGCCGATTTTTGCGGGTTACACTGTTCTTTATCAAGAATATGTGGCAAAAGACAAGGACGAAGACGAAGCGCAAAGCATGATACCTCCGCTTACCGAAGGCGAAGTTCTTGATTTAATAGGCATAAAGGCAGACCAAAAGTTTACTAAACCGCCAGCAAGATATACAGAGGCAAGTCTTGTAAAAGCAATGGAGGAACGCGGTATCGGTCGTCCTGCGACATATTCGCCGACAGTTGCGGTACTATTTAATCGAAAATACATAGAGAATGAAGGCAAATATATGGTACCGACTGAACTCGGCTTTTCGGTAACCGATTTATTAGTTGAGTATTTCCCCGAGATAATGGACATAACATTTACGGCTAAAATGGAAGATAACCTTGACGAAATTGCAGACGGACACAAAGAGTGGCGACAAGTCATAGAAGACTTTTATGAAGATTTCAAAAAGGAAATGGATAACGCAAATGTCGCACTCAAAACACTTGTCGAAGAAACTGATGTTATATGTGATAAGTGCGGTAGCAAAATGGTAATTCGTCAGGGGCGCTATGGCAAGTTTTTGGCATGTAGTAATTATCCTAAATGTAAGAATGTAAAAAATCTTAATGAAGAAAGTGAAGAGCCTCAAGAAGTGGACGAAGTGTGCCCCGAATGCGGCAACAAACTTGTAATCAAAAATGGCAAGTTTGGGAAATTTTTAGCATGTAGTAATTATCCAGAATGTGCGTACAAGCGTAATTTGAGTGAAAACAACACGATAGTTGAAACCGATGTTATATGCGAAAAATGTGGGCATAAAATGGTAGAGCGTGTAGGAAAGTATGGAAAGTTTTTAGCATGCAGCAACTACCCTAATTGTAGAAATATAGTTTCAGTTAGTAAAAAGGTAGGTACATGTCCGCTTTGTGGGAAAGATGTTTTGGAAAGGCGCAACAAAAAAGGTGAGGTTTTCTATGGGTGCTCTGGGTACCCTGACTGCTCAATGATTTTTAAAGACCCGCCAAGTGGAGAAAAGTGCCCGAAGTGTGGTAGTGATTTACTGAGAAAAGATGCAAAAACATATGTGCGCGATTATTGTTCAAATCCAAAATGTGATTATCAAAATCAAGTGAAGAAAGAAGGGGATTAATTGCAGAAAGTTAAAGTTATAGGAGCAGGACTTGCGGGGGCGGAGTGTGCGATGCAGTTAAGTAGGCGTGGTGTACTTGTAGATTTATTTGATATTAAACCGTCTAAATTTACGCCTGCACACCACAACCCGAATTTTGCTGAACTTGTTTGTTCTAACTCTTTAAAAAATGATACACTTGATTTTGCTTCGGGACTTTTAAAAGCAGAGATGCGCAGTTTAAATAGTTTTGTCCTTGATTGTGCGGATAAAACGAGTATACTCTCAGGCAATACTTTGGCTGTCGATAGAGAAAAATTTGCTGCATGTGTTACCAAACTTTTGGAAAAAGAAAAGAATATAAACATTATCGAACGCGAAATCGAAACTTTTGATTTAAATGAACCCACAGTTATTGCCGCAGGCCCACTATGCACAAAGCCACTTTGTAATTTTATTGAAAGCATAACAGGTGAGAGCATGTATTTCTATGATGCTGTAGCACCTATCGTATCGGCAGAAAGCATAGATTTTAAACACGCCTTTTTTCAAGATAGAACAGGACAAGGCGACAACGATTATATAAATTGTCCGCTTAGTCGTGATGAATATCTTGCTTTTTGGCAGGAATTAGTGAAGGCGGAGCGCGTTGCTTTACATGATTTCGAAAAGAATTTTGAGGGTTGTTTGCCTATTGAAGTTATGGCGCGTCGCGGAGTAGATGTTTTGCGTTTTGGGCCATTAAAACCAGTAGGACTTGAAATAAATGGCAAAACTCCATATGCAGTTGTGCAACTTCGCCGCGAAAATATGGCAGGAAAGTCCTATAATATGGTGGGATTTCAAACGAATCTCACTTTTCCCGAGCAACGCAGAGTGTTTGGCATGATACCTGCATTAAGAAATGCAGAGTGGTTGCGTCTCGGGGTTATGCATAGAAATACTTACATAAATGCGCCTAAATATTTAAATCGTTTTTTTCAGTTAAAAAGTAATAAAAATATAATGTTTGCTGGGCAAATTAGCGGGGTAGAAGGATACACCGAATCAATCGCAAGTGGTTTACTTTGCGGAATAAATATGGTAAAATACTTGAACAACGCTCCGTTAGTAGATTTTGGCATTGAAACATGTCTAGGCGCGCTTGGTAATTTTTTGGAAGCGGGAAATCCTGCAAATTTCCAGCCTATGCATATAAACTATGGGTTGCTAAAACCTATTGATGTGCCGAAGCAAGAGCGCAAAGCCGCTTTTGCAAAGCGTTCGTTAGACAGAATTGCGACTTTAAAGGAGGATATATGATGGAATTTAGAGGAACAACTATAGTTGCCGTCAAGCGCAACGGAAAAACCGTTTTTGGCGCAGACAGTCAAGCAACAATGGACACAATGATTTTTAAAGACGGCGTAAAGAAATTGCACAAAATTTATAATGATAAAGTAATTGTTGGTTTTGCTGGCGCGGTTTCACAAGCGTTCGCGGTTTTGAGAATGTTAGAGGAATATTTAAACAAATATTCTGGCAACTTACAACGCGCTCTTGTGGAGATGTCGAGTGGTTGGCAAAACTTAAATGCGATGCGTAGCAGTGTCGAAGTTATGATGATTATTGCTAATAAAGATGAAATGTACATTTTTACGGGCGATGGTATGATAACACGACCAAATGATGATTTCGTGTCAGTTGGCTCGGGTAGTAAGTACGCGCTCGGCGCCGCTCGTGCGCTTTACGAAAACACAAAGTTAAGCGCTCACGACATCGCAGAAAAGTCACTGCTTATCGCTAGTGATTACTGTATTTACACAAACAATCATTTATTTTTTGAGGAGGTGGAATAGTTATGGAACTAATGACGCCTAAAGAAATTGTAAACGAATTAGATAAATATATTATCGGTCAAGACAAAGCAAAACGCGCTGTTGCTGTTGCTTTGCGTAACCGCTACCGTCGTAGCAAATTGCCCGAAAACGAGAGAGAAGAAGTTACTCCTAAAAACATTCTTATGAAAGGGCCCACTGGTGTCGGCAAAACGGAAATTGCACGCCGTCTTGCTAAACTTGTGCGCGCACCTTTTGTAAAAGTTGAAGCAACGAAATATACCGAAGTAGGTTATGTTGGCCGCGATGTTGAAAGTATGATTCGCGATTTAGTAGAAACTTCAATTCGCCTTGTAAAAGACGAGAAGTTCGAAGAAGTTAAAGCAACCGCGACAAGCAACGCAAACAAGAAAATTCGCGACATCATGATGAAAAAGCGTGCTTCAAGTAAGCCTACAACGACGACAAACAATGTTGACAAAGATACTGTCGAAATTGTTGTCGAAGATAAATCAAAGTCAGATGCCGAAGAATTATTAAAAGAAATTGAAGAAGGTAAACACGACGAAGATATTATCGAAATGGAAGTCGTAGACACCCCGCAAGCAATTGAGATAATTCCAGGTAATCAAGACACAAATATTTCTGAAATGTTGAGTGGCTTCTTGCCGAAACGCAGAAAGATTCGTAAAATCTCAGTCGCTCAGGCTCGTAAAAATCTTGTAAATGAAGAAGCAAGTCGATTAATTGACATGGATGCTGTAAACGAAGAAGGCGTTCGCCGTGCTGAGCAAGAGGGAATTATCTTTATTGATGAAATTGACAAAATTGCAATCGCTAGCGGCGGTAGAAATGGTCCCGATGTTTCGCGTGAAGGCGTTCAGCGCGACATTTTGCCTTTTGTAGAAGGTTGCACTGTTAGTACTAAATATGGTATTATTCGTACTGACTACATTCTATTTATTGCAGCGGGTGCATTTCACATTGCAAAAGTTGAAGATTTAATTCCCGAATTGCAGGGGCGTTTCCCGATTAGAGTTGAGCTCGAAAATCTTACTGCAAAGGAATTTTACAAAATTTTAACTCAACCTAAAAACGCAATTACAAAACAGCAAGCAGAATTATTAAAAGTTGATAACATAGATTTGGAATTCGACGAAGATGCCTTAAAGGAAATTGCTCGCATTGCTGAACTTGAAAATGAAAATAATGAAAATATCGGTGCTCGTCGTCTTCACACGATTATTGAAAGTTTGCTTGAAGATATTAGTTACGAAGCGGGCGGCAATCACCCGATGAGCAAAGTCGTAATTACAAAAGAGTTTGTGTTGAGAGAACTTGAACAAACTGTTAAAAAGTACGACATCAGCCGTTACATTATGTAGTGAGGATAAAAAATGAATTATCAAAAGCCAAAAGGCACGCGCGATATTTTGCCGAATGAAGTTAATGTTTGGCAGTTCATGGAAGAGAAGGGCAGAGAAATTGCTGCGCGCTACAATTACAAAGAAATTCGCACCCCAACTTTTGAAGATTGTTCATTATACAAGCGTAGTGTCGGTGACACAAGTGATATTGTTAGCAAAGAAATGTACGAATTCACTGACAAAGGCGACCGCAAACTTGCCTTGCGACCAGAAGGCACTGCGGGCGTAGTGCGTGCCGCTGTCGAAAATGGACTATTAAATAATGCGCTCCCTATAAAGTTATTTTACTTTTCAAACTGCTTCCGCTATGAGAATACACAAAAGGGTAGGTACCGCGAGTTTAGCCAGTTTGGGCTTGAGTGTTTTGGCGCAGACGGTGCAGAAGCCGATGCAGAGTTAATCGTTCTGATTGATAACTATCTGCGTTCGCTCGGTATAAACGATGCAATTTTGCTAATAAATTCTATAGGGTGTCCTGAGTGCCGAAAAAATTATAATACTGCTTTGCGCGAATTTGCTAGCAAGCATTATGATAATTTGTGTGACGATTGTAAGCGTAGAATGAACGAAAATCCATTGCGTATGCTTGACTGCAAAAATGAAAGTTGCAAGCAGATATTTAAAAACGCACCAAGTATTCTAGATTATCTTTGCCCAGAATGTAAGGAGCACTTTGAAAAAGTAAAAACCTTACTTTCAAAAGCGGGAGTAAAATTTGAGATAGATGCTCATTTAGTGCGTGGGCTTGATTATTATACTAAAACCGTTTTTGAGTTTACGCATGCTGGCTTTGATGGTAAAATTCTCACTATTGCAGCGGGTGGAAGATATGATAATTTGGTCGCTGAAATCGGTGGAAAACCGTGCTCGGCAATCGGTGTCGGTACTGGGCTTGATAGATTAAAAAGTCTTGTATCCCAAAATTTGATTTCAAATGCACCATTATACTATATCGCAAACACTGACGAAGTAGAGATTGACAACATTTTATTGATTGCTGAAAAATTGCGTAAAAATAACTACAATGTCGAAATGAATTTGACAAATCGTAGTTTCAAGGCGCAAATGAAGTACGCAAACAGCATAAACGCCGATTACTTAATCGTGATAGGTAAACAAGAATTGCTTGACGGCGCCGCTGCTGTAAAAAATTTAAAAACAGGCGAATTGCAAGATAAAATAAATTTCTAAAAATATAGTAGTTTTGTTGGAGAATTTAAGAAAATTTGCTATAATATTTTTCAGTTAGTTTTAAGGAGAAAAGAAAATGGCTATTTTGCATGTAAACGAAGAAAATTTTGACGAATTAATCGCTGGCGAAAAGCCCGTATTTGTTGACTTTTTCGCAACATGGTGCGGACCTTGTAAGATGTTGGCACCAATTTTGGAGCAAGTTGAACAAGAAATGAACGACAAAGTCGTCGTTGCAAAAGTTGACATTGACGAATGTATGGAATTAGCAAAGAAATTTGGTATCATGAGTATTCCTACAATGATTCTATTTAAAGACAGTGCAGAACTTGCCCGTGCTGTTGGTTTCAGACAGAAATCACAAATTGAAGAAATGATTAACGGAAAAATAGACGGTTAGTCTTTATAATCTCGCTATAATTTAGGCGAGATTATTTTGACTTGTGGCGAAATGCCTTTAGATGCTCACTATTGACATTAATAGGCAAAAGTGGTATACTTATTCTAGTAAGAAGTGTAACGAAACAAAAGGAGAGTTTTGTATGAATAAAATCTATCTCGACAATGCCGCAACAACACCGCTTTCAAGTGAAGTGCTAAATGAAATGATGCCGTACATGACGACAGTTTACGGTAACCCAAACAGCCTTCATTCATTTGGTAGAGAAGCAAAAGCAGGTGTTGACCTTGCTCGCGAGCGTATCGCTCGTGCTCTCGGTTGTGAACCTAGCGAAATTTACTTTACCGCTGGCGCAACAGAGTCAAACAACTGGGCACTAAACGGAATTGCAAAGGCAAATCGCCACAAGGGCAATCACATTATAACATCTAAAATTGAACACCCTAGTATTTTGGAAACCTGCAAAAAGTTAGAGCGCGAAGGCTTCCGCATTACATACCTTGATGTTGACGAATACGGGCTTGTTCGTATTGACCAGTTGCTCCACTTTATAGGACCTGACACGATTTTAATTTCTATAATGGCAGCAAATAACGAAGTGGGAACTATTCAAAACATTCAAGCAATCTCAAACATTGCGAAAGAAAAGGGAGTTATTTTCCACACCGATGCTACGCAAGCGGTTGGCTCTGTAAACCTTAATGTTCGTGAGATGGGAATTGATGCTTTGAGCCTTAGCGGACACAAGCTCAATGGGCCAAAAGGCGTTGGTGCGCTTTATGTTCACAACGGCGTTATGATTACTCCATTTATAAATGGTGGAGAACAAGAATCAGGGCTTCGCGCGGGTACTAGCAATGTCGCTGGTATCGTTGGACTAGGAAAGGCAGTAGAAATTGCAACTCGCGATATTATCGCAAACAGCAAGAAAATGCGCACGCTTCGCGATTACTTTATAAACAAAGTAATGCAAAATATTGAACTTACACAACTTAACGGGCACCCTGTGCAAAGACTACCAAACAACATTAATTTGTCTTTTGGCATGGTTGAAGGCGAAAGTTTAATGTATATGCTTGACCTAAACGGCATAGCGGTAAGCACGGGGTCAGCATGCTCTTCTGGCTCGGTTGAAAACAGTCATGTTTTAACCGCTATGGGCATTGCACCTGATTTGGCTCAAGGTGCTGTAAGATTTAGTTTAGGAAAAAATACTACAAAAGACGAACTCGACCATGTAGTCGAGGTGCTTATCGATTGCGTTGAAAAATTGCGCAAGATTTCAGC
This sequence comes from uncultured Clostridia bacterium, assembly GCA_944377415.1. GTDB lineage: Bacteria > Bacillota > Clostridia > Christensenellales > UBA1242 > UBA7867. The sequence goes on along the minus strand of CALWEW010000024.1, from coordinate 5,199 downwards.
TTTATCAAAATCACAAGTAGGCAAGGAGGACGAGTAAATTGTATAATACTAAAATAATGGAGATATTGCAAAATCCTCAAAATGCAGGTATGCTTCGTGGCGCGAACGCAATCGGCAGAGCAGATAGCGACATTTGCAGCGATATTGTAAAGTTTTATCTTCAAATAGAAGATGGCCGCGTGGTCGATGCAAAGTTTAAAACATTCGGCGGAGCGACTTTAATAGCCGTTTGTTCAGTTACTACACAGATGATTGTAGGGCTTACAGTAGATGAACTTTTGAACTTTAATGTAAATAGTGTTCTTGAAGTTTTGGGCGAACTTGAACCTCAAAAAGATTACTGCCTAAATCTTGCTAGTCAAGCACTTACAAATGCAGTGGACGACTATTATAAGCGCCTTGAAAAAGAAGCAAAGGCAGATAGCGAGTAATTATATTAAAAAAGTGCACTACAAAAGTAGGGCGCTTTTTATTATATTTTTTATTATAATTTACATTTTTTAACTCCTTTATAATAGTAAAATGTGCACACAATATAATTAGAAAATAAAGGAGGCGTGAAACTATGTGCGATGGTGTACTTATAGGAATGTTGCTCGGCGCTGTCGCTGGGGCAGTATTAGTGCAAACTTGCAAACCCGTACGCGAAGCCGTAGAAAAGGGCAAGCAGAAGATTAAAGAGCAAGTAGCAAAATTATAGTATAAAAAAAAGGACTTAATGATTACTTGTTAAGTCTTTTTTGTTTTAAAAATACTTTTATAATTTAAAAATATGGTAATTTTTCTTAAAAAATAAATACTATGCAAGGGTACTACGCAAAGTATTACGCATACAATTTTACGAATACTTTTGTTTAATTAAAAAGGAAAAAGCGCATTTGCGCTTTTATCTAATAGAATAACATAAATTAACTAAACAAAGTTTACTTATAAAATTATTTTGTAAATTAAACTAACATGCTTTTTGAATTTGTTTCATGAATTAATCAAACAATGGGTCGTCTTCGTCTTCATCTTCATTAGAGTTGAAGTCATCGGGGTTTATATGTGGTATAGTTGACGGCTGCGGTTTTGTTGCAGATTCGTTTTCTTCTGGCGGAATGTCTGGGATATAGTTATTATCATCTGGCGGTGGTGCCATATCAATAGGTGGTTCGTCAAAAATATCATCATCGGGTAGAGGTGCTTCCGTGAGTTCTTTTGATACCTTTTCGTAAGCCTCTCTATTTTCAGGTAAAATTGGCGGGGGAGCAGTAGATTCAAGACTTGCGATGTTAGCATCTTTTTCAGTGCTCCTAAATGTTGTTGTTGCGCCGTCCCAAATAAGCGGAATTTCACCGAGCGCACCATTACGGTGTTTTGCTAAAATCAAGAATGCTTGAGTAGGGTCAAGGCTTGCATCTTTGTTTGTGTCGCTGTAACGGCTCGGACGGTGAATAAACATAACGATGTCGGCATCTTGTTCGATTGCACCAGTTTCACGCAAGTCGCTTAATTGTGGCTTGTGGTCGCCCGTACGCTGCTCAACTGCACGCGATAACTGCGACAGGGCAAGCACAGGAACTTCAAGTTCTTTTGCCAAAATTTTTAGGTTTCGGCTAATGTCACTGACTTCTTGCTGGCGACTGTCTGTGCGACCTTTGTCGCTGCTCATAAGTTGCAGGTAGTCAATCATGACGAAGTCAAGCCCGCAAGATGGGTCATTCTTTAAACGCCTGCATTTTGACTTAATTTCACTCGGCGTTATCATACTGTTATCGTCTATATAAATCGGCGCTTCCGCAAGAACATTTATTGCCTTCCTAAAATTGCGTTGCTCGTTTTCGTTTAGGTCGCCACGCAAAATTTTTTCCATCGTGATAGTTTTGCAATACTCTTTTGCAATACTGCTTGCCATTCTGCGAGCCAACTGCGCACGCGGCATTTCAAGCGAGAAAATGGCACATGTCTTTTTGTACTTAACAGCAGCATTTTGCACAAAGTTGACCGCAAGCGAAGATTTACCAAATGACGGACGCGCTGCAAGAATTATAAGGTCGCCCTTTTGAAAACCGTTTGTATAATGGTCAAGACCAGGGAAGCCTGTCGGCAAACCGCGCTTTGCATCAGGGTTTTCAAAACACATTTCAAAATCTTCGACAACTTCTTCAAGGCTGCCACGAATGTGCTCTAACTCCGTTTTTTCAGAACTTTGAGAAATGCCAAAAATCTTACTTTCAGCAAACTGCAAAGACTCTTCGCGGTTATCACTACCGTAGGCATTTTCAATAATCTCGCCACCAGCAGAAATAAGTTGACGCAGCACAGAGTCGCGCTTAACTATATCAACATAATATTGGTAGTTTGTCGCACTTGGCAACACATTAGTAAGTGTCATCAAATAGCCAACGCCACCGACAGTGTCAAGCAGCCCTTGCGTTTCAAGTTCACTCGTCAAAATTATGTAGTCAAAATATGTGTGATTTTTCGTAAAAAAGAGTTTCTGCATCGTTTCAAAGATGATTTGATGCTCTTTTGCATAAAAATCACTTTTCTTCAATTCCGTCAAAATTGAACTCGGCGCTTCTTGACTGATTAAAACAGCCCCGAGGACAGCCTGTTCAGCCTCGAAATTAAAGGGTAGGCGGCGTGCGGACCCCGTCGTCTTGTCATTTGTTTTGGGCATTTTTTACTCCGTCTTGTCCTTGTTTTCTTTGTTCTTTAAAAATTCTTCGCGCTTCTCAGCGATTTTCTTTTTTCTGCGGTCAACTATAATAAAGCCTATTACCGCAGCAATTAAAAAGATAATAATATCTATGATAACCAGTACCAAAAGCGAAACATACGCGCTAATAAGTAGGTCAAGCCCGATAACAATCGGCAGCGCGCACAAAAGTGCTATCATATATGTCTTTACCATAGATGTATATTCCTTGCGACTCATCATAAGCAAGTCCCTCCATTTTTTTGTTTTTAGTTGTTGAAAAATCTATCAGTAAAATTTACTGTCAACACATTGTAGCATACTTTTTAAAATTTTTCTATAAAAAATTAAAATTTCTTTAACTTTGGTAATCATATACAAAACATAAGTTTTAGATTAATAGTACAAAAATTTTATAGGCTTGTCGCATTAAGCCTTGACTTTATGCGCACTTTGTAGTACACTTTTATTACAAAACCCCAGTATTAAAGGGGAATTTATTTTATTAGGAGAATTAAAAATTATGTATTGGGCAGATGAAATTGCAGAGCAAGTCATTGCTACTTATCCCGATGCCGAAGTTTACACTTGTGCAAGCGGTATCAGCCCCAGTGGCGAAGTTCACATGGGTAACTTACGCGAAGTCGTTACAACATGGTTTGTTGTCAAAGCGCTCCGCGACCGCGGCAAAAAGACAAGATTTATTTTCAGTTGGGATAACTACGACAGACTTCGCAAAGTCCCCGCGGACCTTGACCAAAGTCTGAATAAATATATAGGAATGCCGCTCGACAAAATTCCTGACCCGTTTGGCTGCCACGAAACATGGGCACGCCACTTTCAGCAACCTTTTATTGACGCCTTAAACACTCTTGGTGTCGAAGTCGAGCACTTATTTCAATGCGAACGCTACACAAGCGGACTGTATACAGACAGAATGATAGAAGCAGTTAACAAGCGCAAAGAAATCTATGATGTTTTAATGAGTTTTAAAACGCAAGAAGCAAACGATGATGACCGCGATGCTTTCTATCCTGTACAAGTTTACTGTGCAGAATGTGGCAAGGACACAACACACATTATTTCAGACCACGAAAACGGCGCAGTGTTAGATTACGAATGTAAGTGCGGACACAAGGGCAGTATCGACCTTCGCAAAGAACACCACGCAAAATTAATGTGGAAAGTTGACTGGCCTATGCGCTGGAATTTTGAGGGCGTAAACTTTGAACCAGGTGGAAAGGACCACAGCACCGAAGGCGGCAGCGCACAAGTCGCTACAAAAATGGTTTCAGCCATTTATGGCGGCCACGCACCAGTTTACCGCGGTTATGAGTTCGTTGGTATCAAAGGCGTAAATGGCAAAATGAGTAGTAGTAAAGGAAATGTCATGACACCCGAAAAGGCTTTAAAAGTCTTTTCACCTGAAGTCATTCTTTGGCTTTACACTCGTTTCTTGCCAGAAAAGTATTTCGAAATCTCACTCGATGACGAAGTTTTGCGCATTTACCACGAGTTTGACAGAATGTACAATCTCTATAAATCAGGTGAAGCAGACGAAGTCGTTACTCGCATTATGCAAATGGCTCTCTCGGCAAGACCTGATTACAAGAATTGTCCCGTAAGCGCAAAGGACATCGCAGCATTTGCGCCGATTGTCAACTTTGATATTGATTTGCTTGTCGAATTGCTAAACAAAATCGGCACACCTTGCACAAAGGAAGACATTGCCGAACGCTTTGAAAAAATCAGTTACTGGTTAAAGAACTACTCGCCAGAGTCAATTTCGACACTTCTTGAAAAGCAAAACACCGAGTTTTATAACACTCTAAATGACGAAGAAAAAGGCTGGATTGTTCGCCTTGTAGACGAGTTAAAAGCAAAAGACTTGACTCCCGAAGAAATGCAAGCACTCCTTTACGAGATACCAAAAATCAACGGGGAACAGGACAAAGCCCGTCAAAAAAGATTTTTCGAAGTCGTATACAACTTGCTTTTAGGCAAAGACAAGGGGCCGAGATTATATCTCTTCCTTGCCGCAGTTGATAAAGACAAGATTATTAATCTACTTTCATTTTAATAAAAAGCGCAACGAGGTGTTGCGCTTTTTTTATTAGCATTTTGTAAAAATTTGGAAAAATTTTTCGAAATGCGTGAAAATCATTTTACAAAAGTGCAATAAAAATGATAAAATTAGTTATCAAATCTTTGGAAAAGATATGAAAACTAATAAAAGGAGAGAGATAAAAAGAAATGACGAAACGGATACGGCTGATAAGTGCAATTATCAGCATCGTGTTGTTGTGTTCGGCAGTAATAGGATTAACTACATATTTAGTGATAAACGAGATAAATAAGAGTAAAGCAGTAACAAGTTACACTTCAATTGGCAATTTGTTAGACGGCAACAATGCATTAAATGTAGCAACATACACAGCATTAATGACTGCCTTACAAAATGACACGACTTCAACTCGCAACAAAACGCAAATAAACGGCGGGACACCATTAGTATT
>CALWEW010000023.1 GCA_944377415.1 uncultured Clostridia bacterium | reverse complement strand
ACACAAGGAGTGAGAGAAGTAAAGGTTAACCTTCAATAAACCACGGGACTATCCCGTGGTTTTCTTTTAACAACAAACAGCAAGAGCTGACGAAAGAGATGTCGCAAGGCGCAGGCTTACCCTTTGCGACATTCTCTTCTTTTTTATGTCAGTTCTTGCTTTTCGTTGTTCTCCTTTTCTTCGCCTTTTGGCTGGCATGTTCGCATAGTTCTCACAACAATTCAAGGGAAATATATATTTTTTATATAATTTTAAGATTAAGTTTTGCCTTAGTCTTTTTATTTACACAAAATATATATTTCTTTTTCCTTGATTTGTTGTTTATGAAATTACAAACTAAAAAATATATAATGATTTTAATTTTCACTAATTTTTATGCTTATTCGTTTGTTAGTCATTAAAAATTATCTGTTTAATATTTTACAAACATTCTATATAAAATTTTAAATATTCATTCAAACTATGCTCTTTTTGTTTGTGCCAAAAGGCAAATAAAAGGAGTATATATATGAATGAAGTTAAAAAGAAAGTTAGAATTTTAGAAGATAATGTAGTTATTACATTAGACAATCTTCAAGAGTTATCTAAATGCTTTGCTGTAGTTGGATTAAAATCTATTAAAAAGTATGCTTTTAGCGGACTACCGAAAATTGAAATATTACAAAAGCAATTGTATCAAGATATCCATTATCATAGAGAATTAGATACATATTCAGATGCTTATGATTTAGTCCAAGAAGCAAGTTTATTTCTATATAAACATTTAGGACATAAACTTGGTGAACTATGTAAAAATTCAAAATCAAAATCTGGAAATATTGATACAATTAGAACTGCCTGTTTAAGAGTTATACAAGTATATTTAAGAAAAGAATTGAAATATTTTAATAACACAACTGATGAAGAAGAATATCTTGAAATTGAAGATGAAAAAACTATTATAAGTGAAAAAGAAGATTTTACAAAAGTAAAAGAGATAACAAATAAAATAGTTCAAACAGAACTAGAAAAACAAATATTATATTATTTTTACAATGGAGTTACTCCAAAACTTGTTGCTGAATTTTTACAAATAAGCACTGATAAAGTATATAAACGAAGAAGAAAATTTAGAGAAAGATATAATTTACTATTCGCTTAATAATAGTTAATCCATACTAAAAAACAAAGTATGGATTTTTTTGATTAATTTTAAAATATGCCTTAACTTTTAGTTCATTTAGTGGCTATATTATGAGAAGTCTTATCAAGTGTGAGCATAAAGTTTGCAAAAACTACCCAAAAAGGTTACATTAGTTCACTAAAAGTACGCATAAACTACCTATAAATGTCATGGTAATTTGTAAAACTTTGTGATATGATTTCGACTGAATTAAATAGGCATCGCGAAAATGACAAGCCGAGAAGTTTGTTTTATTGGTACGCTCTGAGCCAAAATTAAAGAGCCAGTGGTTGCATTTTGTGGGCGTCGGAGAAAAAGAATCTCTATGTCTTTTTTAATTCCAAATTTTAAAAAAGGAGGAATAAAAAATGATAAATAACGAAAATCATGCAACCACTATAAACCTAGATATTTTTGATATCAATTTTTACAAAATTATCTACCAAAGGATTTTATCTTTAAAATCATAAAACGAAAAAGGAGGAATATAAAATATCTTACGGCAAAACGAAAGTGTATAACGACGGCAGCCATTACATTGCTATCCCCCAAATAAAACAAAGTTGGAAGAAAAGAAAAAATCAATCAACTCAATCAATTAAAGAAATGGAACAAAAACAAACATTTGAAAAAATATATAATGAAAACAAAGATAAGCCCAAGAAAGAAAAAATTGAAAAGATTAAAAGTGAACTAAAAGAAAGTTTTAACAATGAAGAACAATTAAAAAATTTTGTTAATGCAAATTTAGAGAGAAAGAAAAGAAACTTAATTGAGAAAAGAAAAAGATTATATAGAAAAGCATATCTACAAAAATGGTCATACTTTTGCACTTTTACTTACGATAGCGAGAAATTAAACGAGGAAGAATTTAGGAAGAAATTAAATGAATGTTTTAAAAAGTTAAGTTATAGAAAAGGTTGGAAATATATAGGAGTATGGGAAAGAAGTCCAACTAACAAAAGATTACATTTTCACGGAATATTTTACACGCCAACAATGATTGGAAATTTTATTGAACAAAAGGACTATTCAACTAAAAATCATAAAATGCAAATAACTTATCAAAACACATATTTTTTAGAAAGATTTGGTAGAAACGACTTTGAAGAAATTAATCAATATACACTTTCACAATCAATTACATACATAACTAAATATATTGAAAAAAGTGGAGAGAGAATTGTGTATTCTAAAAATCTACCTACATACTTCATTTCAGACATTATGGATGATGATATAGTTTGCACTATTGGACAAGAAGATAGAAAACTATTGCTATTTGACAACTTTAAATGTTGGGATGAAGGTGTGCTTATAGGTGAAGTCAGTCCTGAAGTTATTGAACAAATGAAAAAATCTAATTAAATATCTTTCGCCTTTGCTAGCGTAAACGAAAACTCTTTATAGTCAAGAGTAAAGTGCATTGTTTCACAACTCTTGACTATAAATTTTTAACTTTAAATAAAAATCTATTATCCGTTTTCGTTTTTACGCTTTGCATCGAAAGACAAATCTAAAATCTAATAAAAGGAGGTTAAATCAAATGAGAACAGCAGTAATATATGCTAGGTATAGTAGCGATAATCAAACAGAACAATCTATTGAAGGTCAACTTCGTGTTTGTGAACAATATGCTAAAAATAACGATATTGTAATTTTAAAAACTTATATTGATAGAGCCATGACAGGCACAAATGATAACCGACCAGACTTTCAACAAATGATTAAAGATAGTGCAAGCAAAGAATGGCAAAACATTATTGTTTATAAACTTGATAGATTTAGTAGAAACAAATACGAAACCGCTAAATACAAAAAGATATTAAAAGATAATGGCGTTAAACTAATTTCTGCTATGGAAAACATACCAGACACACCAGAAGGCATAATACTCGAAAGTTTGCTTGAAGGTATGGCTGAATATTATTCCGCAGAACTATCTCAAAAAGTTAAACGCGGTATGAACGAAACAAGACTTAAAGGCAACTTTACAGGCGGTACAATTATATATGGATATAATGTAGAAAATCACAAAGTTGTTATCAATGAAGAACAAGCAGAAGTTGTTAGATTTATCTACGAACAATATGCTCTTGGTGTTTATGTGAAAGATATTATCCAAAAACTTAATGAAAAACACATATACAATCGAGGCAAACCATTTGCTAGAAATACAATATACAATATATTAAAAAACGAAAAATATTCAGGTATATATAGGCATAACAAAGAAGTATTTGAAAATATGTATCCAAGAATTGTATCTCAAGAAATTTACGATAAAGTGAGAAAGAAGACTAGTCAAAATCACTATGGTAAAAGGAGTATTGAAGTCGTGTATTTACTTAGAAATAAATTAAAATGTGGTTATTGTGGCGAACCAATAAGTGCAGAATGTGGAACATCGAGTAAAGGTAATAAAAGAAGATATTATAAATGTTTAGGAAAGAAAAGACATACAACAAATTGTAATAAGCAGACAGTAAGAAAAGAAATTTTAGAAGATTTAGTTATTAAAACACTTATTGAACAATTAAACAGCCCTAAAACATTAGATAAGATTATAAACAATATTTTGAAAGTGCAAGAAAGCGAAGATTGTGGAAATACGCTTCTAACAAGTCTAAATAAAGAGAAAATAGAAACTCAAAAGATATTAGACAATATTATGAAAGCGGTTGAGCAAGGAGTTATCAATAACACAACCAACAAAAGAATGACAGAACTTGAAAAGAAGTTAGAAGATATTGAAAGACAAATTATAGTCGAGAAAAGTAAAACAAATTTTAAACTAACAAAAGAAGATATTTTAAATTATTTCAATGATGCTTTAAAACTTGAACCACAACTACTTATAAACTATCTTGTAAATCAAATAATTTTATATGATGACAAAATGCAAATTTACTTCAATAGCCCATCAATCACAACCAACAACACAACAAAAATTCCATTTAAAACTAAAACCTACAAACTTCCACACATAATTCAAAACAAACCTGAGCCCGATATGATTGATATGCTGGTAGAATTTTATATTTAAAACTCAAGAAAAAATAAGAGTACTCTTATTTACTCTTGTTTTTTTGTTTAATATTAGATTTATCCTATGCTCTATCTCTATTAAGTACACCATTTGAACATATAACTTTGTTAACTACAAAACTATGGTCCCAGCCTAAATTTGAGTTATCCAATTCAATCCACTCATTCATAGTACCTTTAAAGTAAAGTGTATGCAAAGACTCACAGTTTATAACCGCCCCAGAATTTAAGGTTTCCATCGTTCCCCACATAGTCAAAGATTTTAAATTTTTGCACCCATTAAATGCATATGTAGCAATTTCTTTAACATATGAAGGAATTTCAAAATTATTGCCTTCTTTCGCAATTGGATATGCGAGTAATGTTTTTAAATCTTTTGAGTATAGAACACCATCTTTTGCAGTGAATCTAGAATTTGTTGAATAAACATTAAACTCCGAAAATGAATTGCACCCATGCATATATCCAATAGAAACCAGTTCTATATTTGCGGATAAAGTAATAGATTGTAAATTTGTGCAATAATAGAACCATGATGCATCAAAATATTTCACAAAGTTAGGAACTGTAAAAGATTCAAGCGAAGTACACAAACTAAAGGCATTTGAACCAATATATGTTATAGAATAAGGCATATCAATATTTGTTAATTTTGAAAATTCGCTTAAAGCATTTTCGTATATTACATTACAATTTTCATTTACTTTGTATGATGCAACGCTATTATCTATTCCACTTATCAAAACAACAAAAGGATTGTTGGTATTTCCAAGATAATTTCCGTTTTCAAATGTGTTGTATTGCAAAGAAGTACAATTATCAAACACTCCTGATTCAATTTCGGTTATACTATCTGGCAATGAAATGTTTTCAAGTTTTGAACAATCTTTAAATGCATAATTATCAATAGTCTCGACTCCTTCAGGTATTATAACACTAGTTAATTCTTTGCATCCCTCAAAAGCACTTCTATCAATGTGTTTTACTGGTTTGCCATTATATGTAGTTGGAATTTCAACCGATGTGACATCTTTATTTTTAACTTCTTTAATTGAATAAGAGCCATCTGTTTTTAAACCAAACTCAAACAAATTATTAGATTGATTACACCCAGCAAGAAAAATTAGTGGTATGGCTAAAATTACCAATAAAAGGCAAAATGAATATATCGATTTTCTTTTTATATTTCCCACTTTAATTCTCCTTATTTTAAATAAAACCCAAATCAAACTACACTGTCGATTTAGGTTTAAATTGGCGGAAGGCTAGGGATTCGAACCCCAGGAAGCTCTCACTTCAACGGTTTTCAAGACCGCCGCTTTCGACCACTCAGCCAGCCTTCCATAAAAATACCCAAATGGTATCATATCTATTTTTGGAAGGCGTAGCTAGTGGCACCGAGCCCGTAAGGGCGAGGTTCTCTTTAAAGCCAGCCTTCCTTGTTTGGAGGCTGGATGCCCTTTTGGAGCCAGCCTTCCATGTTTGGAGGCTGGATGCCCTTTTGGAGCCAGCCTTCCTTGTTTGGAGGCTGGATGCCCTTTTGGAGCCAGCCTTCCATAAAAATACCTTAAATAGTATCTTATCTGTTTTTGAAGGTGGCAGTGGCACCGAGCAACAACTTGTTTGTTGCGAAGGTACTTATAAAAGCCAGCCTTCCATGGTAAACGCTTTATTTAAAGCGCTTTCTTTTTTTTGTAAGGGCTTTAATTCAAAAGCACCTTCCATATAAAATCTATGTTTACATGTGCAAAAATGTACAACATAAGCACTCGCATTTTTAATGAATGCGAATTTCATAACTAAAGTTTATCATAAAATTTGCAAACATTCAAGCGTTTTTTGACATTTTTATTTTGAAAATTATTTTAATTTCCCCTTCATTTTAATTTTCATTTATTTTTTTATAAAAATTTTTGCTTTTTCATATATTTATTTTATACCTATTTAGGTATTAAATGTTTAATAATTTATAGAATTTTTAGGATATTATTTTAATATTTTTTACTTTTTAGCTAATTTTTATAGCTTTATGTGTTTTTATGCTTTATCATGATGTTAATAAATCATCTATTTATTTTCATTATTTTTGTTTTTTCCCTGTTTAACTATTTTCAGCGTTTGTTTCCGTAATTTTATGGGAACACTTGAAATTTAATTACTAAAACTTGTGTTTGCTGTTGACTCGGTTTGTACAGAGTTTTTTGTCATGGCATTTTCTCGTTCAGCAACTAGCTCTGCTCTAACTTCGGCAACGCTTTCAGTATTTAAAAAGGGACAATATGGCGAAAGATGACGTTCTTCTAAATAAGGCGCAATTGCTTTTAGCGTAACTTCGCGGTCGATTTTTTCTTGCAAGCCGTATTTATCAATAATTATTTCTAAAAGCTTTGGATTACACTCTACTCTTTGATTGAGCCCACCATTTTTCTCAAAAACTCTACGCACTCCGCCGTATGCATCAATATTTTCATCTACCATATTCAAATACGGACTTTCGGTAAAGAACCTTGTTATGCTAAAATTTCCGCTAATCTTTCCATTTTCTAACCCTTGAATAAAACGGTCTGCGGCATCGGTTATTTCGTGGTTTAGTTTATGATTTTTGTCCTTTGACGCGGCGACAATCTCGCTAGCAATTCCGCGGTAAAAACTTTCATTAAATTTGACATATTTGTCTGTGGAATTTTGGCTTCTTTTGATTTCGTTGTCTACCCTCAAAACGAGAGCTTTTTTGTATGTATTCTCTACCAAAGGTTGCAATTCTCTCATAATAGCACGGTCATTTGCGAGATATCTTGCAAATTGCGCACGGTATTCTTTTTGAAACTCATCTAACGCGTGCCCCAATTCATTGTTAAAACTCGAATGATTGTACTCGGGCTCGTCAGTAAGTCCCGCATATTCGCGCAACGGTGCGGCAATGGAAATTTTTTCTTTTGGAATGAAATATTCGGGATGCTCGGCTTGAATCTCGTCTAAATATTTGAGTACAACTGGTATTTTTTCGTCGGCAACATGGGCAAGCATTACGTCCCTTCGGCTACCCGAAGTGTTAAATTTTGTGTAGACGCGCTCCCCGTCTTTCATTGCCCTTTCAGCAAGGGCAATGGCGATTTTCGGCGCGTTTTTGACATCAACAGATAGATAAATTCGGCGCTTTGTTTTATTGTTTCCAAAAGGTCTAAAATGGACAAAAGTTAAAGGCGCGGCATCTTTTAAACTCAAAAGATTTATTTCTTCATCTTCGAGAGTAGCGACTTCTTGAAAATAAGGCACCAAAAAACCAGTAGTTTTTGCTAAATCTTTCATTTTATTATCATAAAACATATAAACTAAAGCCTGTTTATCGCTAACATTTTCGGGTTTAAATTTTGCGGTGTTTATGAATGCAGTAATGCCTTGGCGCACTTTTTCGTCGTTGTGTTTTTTCGCTAGTAAGCTAAGATAATCACACCAAAGTGTATAACACTCCTTTGAAAAGTCCGCCAAATCACCATAAGTCATACACTCACGATTCGAATTATTCGAGTTTACCAAATAAGAATAAGCAGATGTCGACGAACTTTTTTTAACCAACTCTTTCGCAATGCGAACGACATCGCGCTGCGATTTTTCAATTTGCTCAGGGTGTTCCATTAAATAATTTGTTACAAAACTTGCCAAATTAGTATACTTCCTTTGTTTTTTGTTGTTATATTAAAAACTTTTAACTTCAATTTTCGAGAACATCAAACAAGCAAACAAAAATCACACCAAAATATTAAATAATTTCTTACTTAAAACAAACTATTGCGCGTTTTCACTATTTTCTGCGGCGTCGACGCTTGCATTTTGGTCTGGTTTTGTTCTTCTTTCACGCGCAATACCGACCGCGCTCGCTATTACACCATACCCTGAAAGAATTATAAAAGGAATTAAAGCGTAGCCTATTGAATAAAACACTGGCTCAACAAAAGTAATTTCCGAAGTAAACGGACCCTCTATATCACTAGCAAGAGGGCTTCTAGAATAACTATAAAAATTATCTGTAGTTTTGCCACTTAAAAGCATACCTACACCGACTGAAGTTATGTAACTATCAACCTTATTGCCATTGCTATCAAAAATCGAAATTTTTATATACCTATCTGCTGACTCAAAAGTTTCATTACTGCTATTTAACAAAGAAAATGATGTGTAAAACACTTTTGTGCGCGATACCGTGGCCGTTGTAGTATTTGAGTAATTTACTTCAAGTTTATCTTCGTTTTTGTTGTAGCCTAAAACAAGCAGAGGTATCATGGCGGCAATCAAAATCAGCGTAACGACAAAGCAAAAAACACAAATCAAAATACGTTTACTTTTGTTCATCATTCTGTACCTCACTTTTTGCTTTCACTTGTTTATTTTTAAACCAAATCATTGCCACTTTTGCACCTAAAAGAAGTACAAAAGCCGCGAGAAGTTGCATAGTCATTGCCAAATATGACGAATAAATCGAAGCATAAGTATCGTAATTAGAAATAAAGGTTTCCCTTCCCAAAACCAACAAAACAATAATAGCAATAATCGCGCCAGTGTGAATAATAATTTCGAGAATATTTAATGCTTTTTTTGCAAAAAAATTATATACAATTAACGCAGAGGCAACAACACCAAAGCCCAAAACTACCCAGTTGCAAGTGATAAAAAATACATAAAACATATCATCGGTTTCTGCGTATGCTAAATTATTAATGACATTAAATAGCCCTGTAAAAAGCGTAACAAAAGCAAGGATATAAACTATCCCTAAAACCTTTTGTTTTAAATCTAAATTTTCCATAAACTATCCTTTTGTAATTTATATTAATATATCATATATAATGACATACTATCAAAAGTTTGATAGTATATTGCCGTTTTTTGCGGGTATGTTACAATTAATTTTAAATTAGAATTATTTCGTGGCTTGCGCATTATTTAATTAGTAATCAAGTGCTTGCGCGCAGCGCCCCTAAATTCCTAATTCCTAATTCCTAATTCCTAATTCAAAATTAAAGCGAAGCGCTCTCGCTTCGCGCTAATCATCACCTAATTTTTGTACTTTGCAGGGGTCGTCTGGAATGTTTATCGGCCCTACCCAGTTGCTCGGCGCCTTTTTCTTTAACTTTGGCAAACCGAAAGGAATTCGGTCGAAAACCTTGTTATATTTGGGTAGCATTTTTTCAATCACTGCCCATGCCTCGTCCGCGCTCGTTACACCAAAAATGCGGTCATCAAGATTTGGATAACGCTCCGCATCGTCGAGTTTGGTATCAGCAAGCACTTTGCTCCATCCGTCTGCATTTTTGTACGCGATTATAAGGCGCCCTAATTTCCATGCTGCGCTAATTTCATTTAGGGTGCCCGCACCCCCGCCTATTGCAATAACTACTTCGCTGTTGCCGACAATTATATCACGCGCAAGGTCGAGCCCCGTAGGAATTACGATGTCTGCAAAGTCGTTTGCGGTGTCAAAGTCGTATGATGGACAAATAGCAATAGTATCGCCTTCGCGATAGTTTTTGCTCGCGTGCGCACCAGCAAAAGCGGCGCGCATAATTCCGCGTCCGCCACCAGATAAAACGCGGCAGCCGTGGTCAACAAGGGTTTTACCTAAATCGAAAGCCAACTTCCATTTAGAAAGTTGCATGTCGTTACAAATAGGTGCGGGATTTGCAGCATTCCCAACAACCGATATAATAAGTCTTCTCTGTGTACTCATAATTTCCGCCTTTAAAAAGTTTGATAAAAGTTTTACTAGCAAAATTCTGTTAAAAACATTTAATAACAAAAATCTGCCACTTACGATATTAAAAATAGTATTAACCGTATTTTTAGATTTTATCAAAAAAACGCGAAAAAGTATACTAAAATAAAGCGTAAATTAAAAAAACACGGAGTGTTTCCGTGATTTTAGATAAGTCTAAAAGTTGTCGTTCCGTCTTTGTTGTCTTGCAGTTCGACCCCGAGTGCAACTATCTCGGCTTTGAGTTCGTCTGCCTTTTGGTAGTTTTTTGCCTTGCGGTACTCGTTGCGCTCGTCGATTAGGCGCTGTACTCGTTCGGCGCGGTCATCTTTTTTACTTTCGTGCAAAATATCAAAACATTTAAAAATGCTATCTATTTTATTTAAATATTCGAGAATTTCGGCTTTGTTTTTCTCGTCGTAGTCATGCGCGGTAACAATTACATTCGCTTCTTTTATGAAGTCAAAAAGCGCAGCAATCGCGTTTGGCGTGTTGAAATCGTCGTTCATCTCGCGCTCAAAATTTTCGCGGAACTCGGCAAGCAGTGCGGACAATTTCGCATTGTACGAGCCAAAAGTTTCTTGCTTTAAGTTGAAAATAAAGTTCTCAATTCTCTCTAAACCAGCATTACTTGCTTGCATCACATTATCGCCGAATTTCACGGGACTACGGTAGTGGCTGCTAACAAAGAACCACCTTAAAGCGCGCGCACCGTATTTAGCCATAGCATCTTCAATTGTAACATAATTCCCTGCTGATTTAGACATTTTCGAGCCGTCTTCAGCAAGAAGCATGCCCGTGTGCACAAAATAATTTGCAGGAATATCGTGTCCTAATGCACGGCTCTGCGCGATTTCATTCTCGTGGTGCGGGAAAGCAAGGTCGCGCCCGCCCCCGTGAATGTCAAACTTTTCACCTAAATATTTTGTACTCATCACGGTACATTCGATATGCCAACCTGGGTAACCTTCACCCCACGGGCTAGGCCAGCGCAAAACGGAGTTCGGCTGTGCTTTTTTCCAAACGGTAAAATCGTATGGCGAGTGCTTGCCGTCCTTTATCTCAATTCTCGCACCTGCATTTAGGTTTTCGAGAGTGTTTCCACTCAAAATGCCGTAATCTTTAATTTTTGTAACATCGCAATAAACATCGCCGTCCAAAATGTATGCGTACCCGCGGTCAATCATTTCTTGTACGGCTGAAATAATGTCAAGAATATGCCCTGTAGCGCGCGGAGAAATGTTCGGGCGTGCGCAACGGAGTGAATCGAGATAATACCACATGGCGCGGATATTCATGTCGATTAATTCCATCGGGTGCACTTTCATTTCGTTTGCTTTCAAGACGATTTTGTCGTCGCCCTGGTCGGCATCACCAACAATACTGCCCGCATCAGTAATATTGCGTACATAGAATACGGAATACCCCAAATATTCAAAATACGATTTAATGACATCGTACCCAACATAAGTGCGCGCGTGTCCTAAATGTGGGGGCATATACACTGTTACGCCACAGACATACATCTTGACTTTTCCCGCTTCAATCGGCTTAAACTCGTCTTTTTTGTGAGTAAGCGTGTTATAAATTTGCATTCTTCCTCCTTGTTCGCAAGTATGCTTGCGAACTGCGTCGAATTTTGAATTTTGAATTTTGAATTATACCAACTATTAATTTTGTTTTATACAGTATGCCGAAATATCTATTTGCTCATTTATTTCGTTTACTTTCGAATTAATACTTGGCTTACGCATAACTTAATTACTAACTAACCTTAGGTAATTCAAAATTTCCTTATGTAGAGTAAAATTAAACAATATAAGCAACTGGAAATTTTGTCCTGAATTCCTAATTCAAAATTCAAAATTCAAAATTTGAGAAAAACCCTTATAGGTTTTTCTCTAAATATTCTTCATATGTGCACATGCGGTCAATGAGTTTGCCGTCTTTAATTTCAAAAACGCGGTTCGCCACACTTTGCGCGAGTTCATGGTCGTGCGTGCTAAATAGCGTTACGCCCTTAAAGTCGACAAGCCCTTCATTAAGTGCAGTTATGCTTTCTAGGTCGAGATGGTTGGTCGGCTGGTCGAGAATGAGAACATTCGCATTCATGACCATTAGGCGCGAAAGCATACAACGCACTTTTTCACCACCCGAAAGAACCTTAACTTTTTTCAGCCCGTCATCTCCACTAAAAAGCATACGCCCTAAAAATCCGCGAAGATATGTGCTGTCCTTTTCTTTACTAAATTGCGCAAGCCATTCAATTATATTTAGGTCGTTGTCAAAATAGCCTGCGGTATCTTTTGGCAAGTCGCCCTTTACAACTGTTGTACCGTATTTCACAGTCCCCGAAAAGTCCGTAATCTCGCCGCCCAAAATACCGAGCAGCGCCGAAACAGCGAGTTCGTTTTCGCCGAGTACGACGACTTTATCTTCCCTGTTCACGCGGAATGAAATGTTGTCTAGCAGCACCTTTCCGTCATGCTCGTAGTGAAGTTTGTCGACTTCCAAAATGTCTTTGCCGAGTTCGCGCTCATATTTAAAGTTTATGTACGGATACTTGCGGTTTGATACAGGCAATTCTTCAATTTTAATTTTTTCGAGCATTTTCTTTCGGCTTGTTGCCTGTTTAGCGAGCGACTTTTTCGCACCAAAACGGCGAATAAATTCCTTTAATTCCTCGATGCGCTCTTCTTTCTTTTTGTTTTGTTGCTTGATTTGTTGCTGCATCAAGTGGCTGGCTTCGTACCAAAAATCATAGTTTCCTGGCCACATTGAAATTTTACCAAAATCAATGTCGACTGTATAAGTGCAGACAGTATTTAAAAAGTGTCTGTCGTGCGAAACGACGATGACCGTACCAGGATAATTGATAATAAATTCCTCAAGCCACTCGATACTTTTCGGGTCCATGTGGTTGGTCGGCTCGTCGAGTAGCAAAATATCGGGAGTGCCAAAAAGCGCTTGTGCAAGCATGACTTTGACCTTTACCGCACCGTTTTGCTCACTCATTAATGAGTAGTGCAGACTTTCAGGAATACCAAGACCATTTAAGAGTTTCGCGGCATCGAGTTCGGCATCCCAGCCATTCATTTCGGCAAATTCAGCCTCAAGGTCGGCAGCGCGCAAACCGTCTTCTTCGCTAAAATCGGGCTTTGCATAAAGGGCATCTTTTTCCTTCATGATGTCATAAAGGCGCTTGTTCCCCATGATGACCGTATCCATAATGGTGTACTCATCAAAAGCAAAGTGGTCTTGTCGAAGTACGGACATGCGCAAAGTTGGCGGTATTTCAATACTGCCTTTGCTTGCCTCGAGGTCGCCACTAATAAGGCGCAAAAAAGTCGATTTGCCCGCACCGTTTGCGCCGATAACGCCGTAACAGTTTCCAGGGGTAAATTTCAAATTCACATCTTTAAATAGCGGAGCCCCGCCAAAAGACAATTCCAAATCGGTAATGGTAATCATGGTTTGGTCCTTTTTACTCGTAATAAACTTTTTTAAAATTCGAGCGAAAACACTCGTTTGTTCAAAAAATTTTGAATTTTGAATTAGGAATTTTGAATTAAGGCGCGCAAAGCGCGGTATACTTAATTAGCAATTAAATCTTACTGCTGGTTTAATGAAATCTTCTTTGTAACTGCTACTAACAACTTTTTTAATTCTTCACAATCTTTGTTGATACTATCATATTGTTTTTCGTCTAAATAATTTGTTTCAAACAATAATTCAAGCCAATACAAAGTTTCGTTACACTCTTTTAGCGCTATATATAATTTGTTCAAAAAATCATTTTTGCTTGCCGCACATTCGCTTTCCGCTATGTTTGCCCCTACGCTTGTGCCACTTCTCAACAGTTGTTTAGACATCACGCGTTCATCATTTTGACATAAGTACTTGTACAAATTTACAATTCTTATTGCAAATTGTTTACTTTTATCTCGAACAACATTATTCTCTTTCATTCGTTTTCCCTTTTTTAATATAGTGTAAGTAACTATTTTCGTCACTAAATCAAGGGCTTGCGCGCAGCGCACATGAATTCAAAATTCAAAATTCCTAATTCAAAATTCGCGAGCGCCAGCGTGAGAAGATTGCTAATCTAATAAACGCTCGCGCGTTATTTCTTGATGTCCACTTTTATCGAAAGTTCGCGCAACTGCTTTTCGGTAACTTCGCTAGGCGCGTTCATAAGCGGGTCATAGGCAGATTTGTTGAGCGGGAATGCAATAACTTCGCGCACATTCGGCTCGTCGAGCATCAGCATAATGCTGCGGTCAATACCGAGCGCCATACCTGCGTGTGGTGGAGCGCCGTACTGGAACGCATTGTATAATGCGCCGAATTTTTCAAGGCAGTCATGCTCCGTTAGGCCTACAATTTCCATAAGGCGAAGCATTGTCTTTGCATCGTGGTTACGCTCTGCACCGCTGACTAACTCTACCCCGTTGCAAACAAGGTCAAACTGATTTGCAAAGAGTGAAAGCGCGTTTTCTGGCGTAAGGTCGTCAACAGGTCTGTTCGGCTTGTTAAACGGGTTGTGGCAGAATTGAATTTTGCCCTCGTCGTCGAGTTCGTACATCGGGAATTCGGTTATCCAGCAGAATTCAAACTTGTTCGGGTCGCAAAGTTCGAGTTCATCGCCGAGCAAATTACGCAAAATACCACTTAATTTTGTGGTCGGCTCGGGCTTGCCTGCAAGCATGAAAATGCTTGTGCCTTCACGCGCGTTCGTTTTTTCAATAATTTGCGCCTTTTCGTCATCGCTTAAAAATTTAGCAATCGGGCTAACCATTTCGTTGTTTGCTTCAATCTTTATCCACGCAAGACCTTTGCTCCCTGCTTCGACCATTTTAGCGGTCAAATTATCATAGAATGAGCGCGGTTTGCCTGCGATGTCGTGAACGGCAATCGCCTTTACCGTGCTATTTTTAAAGGCGTTAAATTCGGTATTCTTGAATACTTCGGTCAAGTTCACAACTTCGAGCGGATTGCGTAAATCGGGCTTGTCCGTACCATAGCGCTCCATGCTCTCTAAAAACGGAATGCGTCTAAATGGCGCTGGGCTAACTTCCTTGTGTCCAAAAGTTTTAAAAAGTTCGTAATAAACATTTTCGCCGAGTTCAAACATGTCTTCTTGCGTAGCGAAAGCCATTTCCATATCAAGTTGATAAAACTCGCCCGCCGCTCTGTCTGCGCGCGCGTCTTCATCACGGAAACATGGCGCAATCTGGAAGTAACGGTCAAAACCACCCACCATCAACAACTGCTTAAACATCTGTGGTGCTTGCGGAAGCGCGTAAAATTTGCCAGGGTGCTGGCGCGCGGGCACCAAAAATGCGCGAGCGCCTTCGGGACTGTCCGCTGTCAAAATCGGTGTCGCAATCTCAACAAACCCCATCGACTCCATTTTGTTGCGCATCCAACTGTTTATTTTACTGCGCAGTAAAATATTGCCGAAAACCTCGGGGTTGCGGAAGTCAAGGAAACGGTACTTTGTGCGTACATCTTCGCGAATTTTCTTGCTTTCCTCAACTTCAAAAGGCAACGGCTGAGTAACAGGGCCGAGCAAGTCGACAGTGTCAGCAACGATTTCAATTTCACCAGTTGCGAGTTTCGGGTTTGTGTTGCCTTCTCCGCGACTGACAACTTTCCCGCTAACAGAAATAACACTTTCACGCGTTACATGAGCGAGTTTAGAGTCGTCCTCGACAACAATTTGCACAATGCCTGTTTGGTCGCGCAAATCAATAAAAGTAATTCCACCATGGTCGCGAATGGTCGACACCCACCCTGCGACTTTTACAGTGCTCCCTTCCATTTTTTTAGTTACATCATTACAATAAAGAGAGCGAAAAGTTGTTTGCATAATAATCTCCTAGTATTTAAATAAAGTTACTTTTTTAAGTATATACTATTCCGCGAGAAAATTCAAGCATACACGAAAAAAATCTCGCTCGAATATGCGAGATTTTTTGAGTTAGGAATTAGGAGTTAGGAATTAGAAATTTAGGAACTATTTATTTAGATAATTCAAAATTTCTTGTATGGATATAAAAATAAATAGATAATGTAACTAGAAATTTTGTCCTTAACTGCTCATTGCTAATTGCTAATTACTAATTTCGCGAACAGCGCGCAGCAAAGCGCCCTACTTGTCATTACTTTCGATTTCGCTTTGTTCTTCAACTTTTTCTATTTTGGTTTGGCCTTCGGGTTCTGCGTTTTGCGTATCAGCATTTTGCACTTCAATTTGTTCGTTGAGTTTTGTGCTTTGCGCATCTACGCCCAGTGTTTCGCCCTGCTTTTTGTGCTCGGGCTTTTTGTAAAACATAAAGACGAGAAACGCAAGAGCAAGGAATATCACGGCATACGGGAAAAGCCATTGATACCCTAGCGCCTTAAAGAAGAACCCAACACAAATAGGCGTGATACTTTGCGCGAGCATACTAGCGGCGTAATACCACCCTGTCAGCCTGCCGACCGTCTGTTTGTCTGCCATTTCAACAACCATAGGATAACTGTTTACATTTATCCACGACCAGCCGATACCCGCAATCGCAATCAACACATAAAGCACCCAAACATTAGTTACAAAGCACGCAATTATTAGTGGAACGAGCAGCACAACAATTCCCGCGACAATCGTCCATTTTCTGCCGATTTTGTCTGCAAGAAAACTGCCAGGGAAAAAGCCGATTAGGCTCGCGACCGTCAGCACGATTACCGCAGTCCCCCAGAAGCCTGTGCCTTGACCTAAATAGTTTGTACCATAAGTCGAGCCAAATGTTTCAATCGCATTGAATGCAAAGAACCAAAGGAAAATTGAAGCAAGCAAAATTATCAAATTGCGTTTATCAAGTTTCGTAAGCGGACGGTGCTCACTGAGTTCCGTTTCGGTTTCGGCGAGTTTTTCGCCCTCTTCCATTTCGGCGCGCGTTTCTTCAACAATTTTGTTTTCTTTTATCTTCCAAATCAAAATGACAAGAGCCACAATCATTAATACCGCGGTAACCGCAAATGGTATCCAAATCGTGTTAGGGTCGTAAACAAGCAGCCCATCATCACCTGCCTTCGCGGGGAAAATAATCGCAAGCAAGCCCGCGAGCATTCCACCGACATACCCCAAAACATTAATAATCGCGTTCGCCTTGCTACGCAAAGGCTTCGGCGTAATGTCTGGCATCAAAGATACCGACGGCGAGCGGTAGACATTCATAGCAAGAAGCAAAAGCGCCATGACAACAATCATCCAAATGTATTGATTTACGATGAAAAGCACAGCAATCAGCGGGAACAAAATCACCGCAGCAACAACCCCGCCAATGATATACGGCATGCGCTTGCCGAGTTTCGACTTTGTGTTATCCGAAAGGCGCCCAAAAAGTGGCAGCATAAATAGCGCCAAAATGTTATCTAGCGCCATGATTATACCGACCAAATACGAGTGGTCTTCGGGAGCGCCGCCGAATGTCTTTACAAAATAATCACTCAAAAACAACGGACAATAAGTGTTGTAAATTTGCCAAAGCATCATGATTGTAAAAAACGCAAGCCCGATGTACACAGTACGCTTCACATTCAATTTCAATTTTGGCTTTTGCTCGGCGGTTTTAGCACCCGCTTGCTCGGCTATTTTTTTCTCTTTTTCCTTCTGCATAATTACCCTATTTTTTATTTTTATTTTTTGTTTGTTAGCGAAAAACTTTTGCCTTGCAAAATCTTTTTCGCAGGATAAAATGCACTCCGTGCAGGGCGGGAATAGAGTCCCCGCAGACTCATTTGCGTGCAAGCACGCTGGCGTTTCAAATATTATAGCAAAGTTTTTTATTGAAACGCACGCGCAAGTTTTACACAAATATTATATAAAATTACTGAATTTTAATCAAGTAAAAAACGCGCCATTTCAAATTTTATTTAATTAAAAAAAATAGCAAAAAATAGTCGAAAAATATTTAATTAGTAAATAAAAATAGACGCGCCTTTGGCGCGCATAAATTCCTACCTTGAGCGTTAGCGAAAGTCCGCCGCAAGAAAGAGTAATAGACAAGTGAGCGGCTCGCGGCGGCTGGACAAAAC
>CALWEW010000022.1 GCA_944377415.1 uncultured Clostridia bacterium | reverse complement strand
CTAAAACCTGATAATTTACCGTTTAATAGTGTGAAAATCCTATTTGTTACATCTCGTAATGTTGAGTATGAGTAGTTTCCATTATATGCGTGTGTACTAGGGCGTGTTGTATACTGCGATACTATAAATGGACTTGTTGTAGCGTTTATATAGCCACCACTTGAACCGCTTGTGCCTTGCGCATTAAACAATGAAACCGTATACGCTCTATCTAACCAAATCGTAAGGTAGCCATTTCGCAAATATACTACTTGCCAGTATAGCGGTATGTCCGTGTGAAGCACATTGTTTTCATCTACAAAATACCCCATCGCAAATTTGATAGTATTCCCGCTAGTACCACCCGTGCGGGTCGCTATGTCATGTGCCTTGTATCCAGTATCGCTTGCGGTGTAACTATTATAATTAATCGCGTTCAACAACGCATTTACCGCATCGACATTTACTGTTAATTTTCCGTCGCTTCCTGTTGTGGTGTTGTATATGTTCTGCGATAATGTGGTTACATTTGATGCATCATCTTGTAGGGCTTTTCCCTTATTTATTTCCGTAACAACTAAATATGAAGTTAATCCTATTACTGCCGAACACAACAACACGATGCTAATGATTATACTCATTAGCCGTATCCGTTTCGTCATTTCTTTATCTCTTTTCTCCTTTTATTAGTTTTCATATCTTTTCCAAAGATTTGATATTTTATTTTATCATTTTTATTGCACTTTTGTAAAACGATTTTTACACTTTTTGTAAAAAATTGTAAAGATTTAAATAATATTTATTTAATTTATGATTTTCGACATTTTTTTTACATATTTTTTACTATTTTGCTAATATTCGTATTCATAATTTCGCCATTTTTAATAATCATATTATTAAAACTATTTGTGATATTCTACATTATTTATAATGGTTGCAGCACGGTACAACTGCTCGGCAAAAATCACTCTCATGAGTTGATGCGGATATGTAACACGCCCGAAACTAATTTTCTTACATTTTTGCTTTACTTCGTTTGAAAGTCCGTAACTACCACCGATTACAAAGCAAATTTCGCCATTATTTCCATCGCGCTCTATAACTTCAGCAAATTCTTCACTACTCACCTGCCCCCCTTCTATCGCAAGCGCATAGGCATTTTTACCCTTTAGTTTTTCGAGAATTTCACGCCCTTCGCTCTCAATAACCCGCGCGGGCGTGTTTGAGTTTGTCAACTTACATTCCGCTAATTCAACGATTTTAAAATCAAAAAAGCGTGTCAGCCTTTTTTGATATTCCGCAAGCGCATCTACCAAATATTTTTCCTTTAATTTCCCAACGCATATAAGAGTAATTTTTCGCACTTTTATCCCCCTTTGTTTATTTAGCCGCCTTCCAAAGTCAATTATATTGATAAGCCGTTTTTACAAATATGTATAGTTTGTATCTATTAAAATTTTGGATATTCATATTTTAATCTATTTTTTTGTTATTTTTTCGAATTTCGTGCTATTTTTTAAGTGTTTTTACACATTTTTTGCGATTTTTTGTTATTTTTTATGCTTTAATTTATAAAAAATTATTTAAAAATAGCATTTTTATTAAAACATTAATGCATAGTACTTTGCATAGTATATCACAAATAAACAAAATAAGCAAATTTTATTATATTTTCATAAACATTACTTAATATTAACTATTATTTAATGTTATTCTCTAATTTTATTTGTTTTTAAGTTAGTTACTGACAAATTTTCAGCGTTGCATAACATTTTAAATTTAATTTAATTTTTTTAACCGCTTTTTTGCAATTTTATCTATATTAAAGCATCATTTTTTCAACTTATACCGCTTTTGATATGTACTTTTAATTCTATTTATATCTAAATTATAACATTATTTTTAACTTTTGCCGCTTTGGTATGTACATTTTATTCTAATTATGGTATAATAAATGCTACAAACTAAAAAAATTTTTAACCAGAAATTCAAAACAAATACAAATAATGATTCGTTTTTTGTACCATGACACTTTTAGTGTCATCAAGATTTAAATTAAAAATTCAATCAATAATTAAAGAAATCGCGCTACGCGCGCAATAATTCAAATTATTTAATACACAAATGTTAGTTTTGTCTTGCCGCCGCCAACTATTCCTCTTGCCTAATCCCTTACTTGCGGCGGACTTTCAGTACCTCACGGTACTTCAAGGCAAAATTATTTAAAAGTACCATGACACTTTTAGTGTCATTACAAAAATTAATGGAGTAACAAACAAATGCAAACAAAAGATTATGATGTAATAGTTATAGGAGCAGGGCACGCAGGTTGCGAAGCAGCACTTGCTTGCGCACGCACTGGACAAAAAACACTTTTAACTACATTAAACCTAGACGGAATTGCTTTTTTACCTTGTAATCCAAGCATAGGGGGCACAGCAAAGGGGCATTTAGTCTTTGAAATTGATGCTCTAGGGGGCGAAATGGGGTATTGTGCAGACAAGGCAACCTTACACCGCCGAATGCTTAACAGTTCAAAAGGTCCGGCCGTTCATTCACTGCGCGTACAAGTCGACAAAGTCAAGTATCATGAAATTATGAAATCGACTCTCGAGAACCAAGAAAACCTTACAATTTTACAAACCGAAGTTTCCGACATTCTCTCAAGGCAGGGGAGAGTCGTAGGAATTAAAACTGCCATGAACGAAAAATTCAAGGCTAGGGCAGTCATCGTCTGCACTGGAGTATACCTCCGCAGTCGAACGCTTACAGGTAATTACATAAAAAATAGCGGCCCTAACGGCTTCACAAACGCAACGAAATTAACAGCAAGTTTACAACGCTTAGGACTGAAAATTTTACGCTTTAAAACAGGCACTCCAATGCGAGTGGATAGGCGCACAATAAATTTTAATGCGCTAGAAGCACAAGAAGGCGAAAATGACTTACCGCCATTTAGCAAAAACACAAGGCGCATACCAAAAAATGTTTTAAATTGCTATATCGGCTACACAAACGAGCGCACGCATGATATAATACGCGCCAACCTAAAATACAGCCCTTTATACCAGGGTGTTATAAAAGGAGTTGGCCCGCGTTATTGCCCGTCAATAGAAGATAAAATCGTGCGTTTTGCAGACAAAACAAGGCATCAATTTTTCCTAGAACCAGAGGCTTTATCTACAAACGAAATCTATGTTCAAGGGCTTTCAAGCAGCCTTCCATATCATGCACAACTTGACTTTATTCACAGCATTAAGGGGCTTGAAAACGCGCATTTAATGAGATATGCTTATGCCATTGAATACGATTGTATTGATGCAACAGACCTTGATGCAAGCCTTCAATACAAGAAAATTAAGGGGCTCTTCTTTGCTGGACAAGTTAACGGCACCAGTGGCTACGAAGAAGCCGCCGCACAGGGAATTGTAGCAGGCATAAATGCTAGCCTTTATTTACGAAATAAGCCCCCTTTGATTTTAAAGCGAAATGATGCCTACATCGGTGTTTTAATTGATGATTTGGTTACAAAAGGCACCAATGAACCGTATAGAATGATGACTTCTCGCGCTGAATATCGCTTACTTTTAAGACAAGATAACGCAGATTTAAGGCTTACAGAAAAAGGATATAAAGTAGGGCTTGTTACCAGAAAGAATTATTTGAAACTTTTAAAGAAAAAACGCGACATAGTAAAAGGGGAAACCATTCTCAACCAGATTTTGCCACCGAATAAACAACTCCAAGACTTTTTGAAGAACCACAACGAACCAGAAATAAAAACTGGTATTAGTATTCGAACCCTTTTAAAGAGAAATTCTATCGACATTTATTCATTTAATGACGAATTCCATTATTTTGACGAGTTTTCAAATGAAATTATGCAACAGTTAAATATAATCGCTAAATACGAAGGATATATCAATATTCAGCAGCAACAAATAGAACAATCGTTACAAGATGAAAATATAATTATACCCGAAAATATCGATTACAATAAATTAAAAGGCTTACGCATAGAAGCGCAACAAAAACTACAAAGGATAAGGCCTAAAACATTAGCGCAAGCGAGTCGAATTAGCGGTGTATCACCTGCTGATATTAGTATTTTAACAATCTATTTAAAAAGCGCAATTAAACACAGCGAGCGCACACCGACAATCGCGCAAACAAACGAAACAAGCACCAAACAGCAATAGCAATAGTGAACACTGTACTAATAAATAGCATATAAAAATGTTTCACATGAAACATTTTTTATTTATTTCAATTACTTCATTATTCTATTATATTTATTGCAATTTACTATAAAATTTATAATAGAACAAAAAAAAAATAGAACAAAAACAAATAAATACAACAAAACATTTGCATAATACTTAAAAAACTAATAAAATATATTATATAAGTAATGTTGTAAATAATATTCAAACTAACATAGTTATGCTATAAAATCAAAACATTAATATTTGCATTAGACTTATATTATAAAAACAAAACGGAGATACATATGAATAACACAAATAACGAATTAATGAAACAACTTTTTAATCTGCATAATATTGATATTACAAATGAACAGATTGAAAAATTTAATAAGTTTTATGAATTATTAATCGAATACAATAAATCATTTAATTTAACAGCAATTACAAATTATATAGATGTAGTAATAAAACATTTTATAGACAGTATTATAAACTACAAAGAATACACCGAAAACGCGTACATCTGCGATATTGGAACAGGGGCAGGATTCCCTGGAATACCTTTAAAGATAATGCGGCCAGACTTAAAGCTTGTATTAGTTGACAGTCTAAACAAGCGTGTTAACTTCTTAAACATAGTTATAGAAAATTTAAAATTAACTGATATAGAAACTATTCATTCAAGAGCACAAGAACTAACAAACTTTGTTTCACATGAAACATTCGACTATACAATATCAAGAGCTGTTGCTCCATTAAACATATTATTAGAATTATGCATACCTTACACAAAAATAAATGGCGAAATGCTAGCATTTAAATCATTAAATACGGAAAATGAAATACAAAACGCAAAAAATGCTTTGCGGGTTTTGAATTGTAAAATATCTAATATAGAAAACTATATTCTAAGCAGCGATGAGAAATACAAAAGAAAAATAGTACATATTATAAAAACAGCGAGCACAGACAAACAATATCCACGACTTAAAAACAAAATAAAACAAAACCCTTTATAACAAGCAACAAAGAAACGGTGAAAACAGGGAAGTCGATACCACATTATAAATAGAAATAAAACATTATTACCATAATACATAACAAAACAAAACTTAATATTGCAACAAACTAAAGAACTAATGATTATACACTATTATAAAAGAATTAAGTATTTGAAAACTTTAAATCATTTAAAAGTTTGAGCATGTCTATTAAAATAACAAAAATTGCTATTCTCTCAATCACTTACACAAAAAACACGAAACAATTTCGTGTTTTTTGTTTCACATTAAACAATTTTTACTGGTACTACATTGCTGCAAATAAAAAAATAAAAACCGCTTGCTTTAAATGCAGCATAATTAAAAACATAAAACTTCAATAAACAAAAAATTTAAATTTTTCTATACTATGCATTCAAATTTCATGCTGTTAACTTAATTAAATAAGAGTTTTTAAAGAATTTCAAAATCTATAGAGTGTTTTAGGGCGTTTTATATTTCGTTTTCTGTATTTAATTTTTTAAACATACATTCCACTGTTCGTTTAACTGTACTATAAACATAGTTCTAGCAGTATGTTTGTATAAACAATTACTTTTATACTATGCAATAGATTGTTTCATGTGAAACACAAAACCGTTTTATTATAGAATTTTATTGCTCAATTAAAAATTAGGCGTAAAATAAGATTTTTTTAAGAAACTATTTATTTCAAAAACTTTTTAAAATATAAAATCTATTATTTAAAACAAGCCATATTGATAAAGGAAAGCACAATAACCTAAAATAAGATAAAACGATTAAATTTAAAATGTTTCATGTGAAACATTTTAATTACCTTGGTTTTTCTAAAACCAACCTCAATTTGTATTGCATAATAGCTTAATAAGTTATATATAAATTAATTCAATCTAACACTTTTATTTGTGTTCACTATTATTATAGTAAATTATCATCTAATAAAAATTAGAATTGAAAATTTTGTTTCACATGAAACAACCTTCAAACAAAGGAAAAAATAAATAAAAAGTATTCAAAAAGTATATATTTCTAATAAAAATATTTGCTATATTGAGATAATTATGTTATAATCAAAATCAAGGAGGAATATATGACAAAAGTAATAGCATTTGCTAATCAAAAAGGTGGCGTTGGTAAGACAACTACTTGTGTAAATCTTGCCACATATCTTGCAGCATACGGTAAAAAAGTTTTAATCATTGACCTAGACCCGCAAGGAAATGCTACAACGGGTGTTGGTATAGAAAAAGCAAAAGACATGCAAACATTTTACGATGTAATTACTGGAGAAAGTGAACTTGCAGATATTATCCAACAAACACAAATTAGGAATTTATCCATCGTGCCGAGCAGTGTGGATTTGGCAGGAGCTGAAGTTAGCCTGGTTCAAATGGAAAGCAGGGAGCGAGTTCTAGCAAATCAATTAGAAAAAATTAAAGGTAAATATGATTATGTTATGATGGATTGCCCACCATCACTGGGGCTGATAACTGTTAATGCATTAACAGCAACAAATAGCGTAATTATTCCTATACAATGTGAGTTTTACGCTCTTGAGGGATTAAGTCAACTAATGAATACTGTAAAATTGATAAAGCAGTATTATAACCCTGATATTGACATAGAAGGCGTAATTCTAACCATGAAGGATAGTCGAAGCAATTTAGTAAATCAGGTAGCAGTTGAAATAAAGAAATTTTTCGGTAAAAAGGTGTATGACACCGTAATTCCTAGAAATGTAAGGCTTGCAGAGGCTCCAAGCCACGGCTTGCCAATTTATCTATATGATAATAAAAGCACAGGTGGAATTGCTTATAATGAGTTGGCACGTGAATTTTTAAGACGCAACAAGGATAGTGGAGCGCTTATAGAAAAGAGAAAATTGTTTAAGGGAGATTTAGATAATGAATAAAGGGTTAGGGCGTGGTTTGAGTTCTTTATTTGCTATCTATGAAGACGAACCAAAAAAAGAAGTTAAAAAAGAACAAAAAACTGAAATAAAAGAACAGAAAAAGACTGAAGAAGGAATTAGCCCACAGGAAAAATTAAAAAGTGATATTCTTTCAAATGCAGACAATTTATTAGAAAAATACAAACAAAAAACAACACCTGTAATTGAAAAAGAAAATACAGAATTTTTAAAAGAAAAAGAAAATTTAGAAAAGAAATTAAAGACTGCAAGCGATGAAATGTTTACATCGGCAACGACTCGCCAAATCCCAATAAATCGATTACAACCAAATTCAGACCAGCCAAGAAAGTCTTTTGACCAAGAGGCGCTAAAAGAATTAGCGCAATCAATAAAAGAACATGGGGTGATTCAACCCATTATTGCGGTAGCGCGTGGAGAAAATTATATTATAATTGCTGGTGAACGAAGATATAGAGCAAGTAAAATTGCAGGACTTAAGACTGTACCTGTAATTGTAAGAGACTATTCTGATAGTGAAATGCGCGAGATAGCGTTAATAGAAAACCTGCAACGCGAAGACTTAAATCCAATAGAAACAGCAATTGCCATTAAACAATTGATTGATTTATATGGTTTTACTCAAGATGAACTTGCTCAAAAGTTAGGTAAAAGCCGTCCTGTTATTGCGAACACATTAAGATTGCTATCATTGGAACCAGAAGTTTTGACTCTAGTTGAAAAAGGAAAACTTCAGCCTGGAATAGCAAGAGCAATTATAACACTACCCAGAGAGCAACAAATTTTAATGGCAAAAAAAGCATCAGACGGTAAAATGACAGCTCGCGAAGTCGAGAAAGCTGTTCAAGAATTGATTAGGCCAGAAGTTGTAAAAGCCAAAAAACAAAACTCATTAAGCCTTGAGCTCATTTCTATGAGAGAAGACATGCAGCAAGTTTTTGGTACAAAAGTTACTATTTTAGGGAACAACAAGAAGGGAAGAATATATTTTGATTATTACAACAAAGACGATTTAGATAGAATTTACGATTTAATCAACAAATTGAAGTAAAATTGCAAGAAAAATCACAAAAAAGTACCTAAAAAATGGAATTTAACCCCAATTTAAAATGCGATGAGACCGCCGATTTTTGTTTTAGATGGGGAATTATTCATCTTAAAAAACAAGTATTTTGGGTTATTTTTTCAAAAAAATAGACAAAAAACAGTATTTTTAATGCAAATTTTAACAAAAAGGAGCAATTATGTTAGCCAGTTGGACAACTGACATGTGGTCTCCAATTATCAATTTATTTAGTTTTATTCCTAGCTATGGTTTTATGATAATTGTGTTTACCATATGTCTAAAAATTATACTAAGCCCGCTTGATTTTTGGCAGAAAAAAGTTAGCCGTGCAAGCATGCTTAAACAACAAAAACTACAACCAGAAATAGCAAAATTACAAAAGAGATACGGTAACAATAAACAACTTTTGAACCAAAAAACAATGGAACTATACAAACGCGAAAATTATAATGTCGTTGGCTCATGTCTTAGTATGTTGTTAAACTTGGCAATAACATTGTTTATATTTATTACCTTATTCACTGGGCTTATAGGAATATCGCAAGATAAAACTTATAATCAATATTTAGAAATTGAAACAGCATATTATACTACTTTTAATAGCGAATTTAGAGCTGAATATAATTTAACCGCAGAAGAAAATGATGCTGATATATCTGGAAAGTGGAATGAATTAGTTAGCGCAAGGCTTGATGAAGCGCGCCAGCTCCTTATAGAAGAAGGAAATGAGGAACCAACAGAAGAGCAAATAAACAGCCGCGCAGCGCAACTTGTCTATGAAACCGAAAATATTACAGCAATAGTAAGTAGTGCGCAAGATTCCGCAAGTACCAGATATGAAGAAATAAGAGATAATTGGCTTTGGGTTGACAACATTTGGAGACCAGATACATATGTAGCAGGGTTTCCTGATTACTCTGCATTTAGAAATATGTCAAATTTAGAGGCTAGATTAAGTGATAATCCAGATAGATTAAGTCAAATTGAACAGAATTTCGATACTATAACAGCAAAAATACAAACCAATTACTCAAGTTGGAACGGTTATTTTATACTTGTCGTTCTTGCTGGTGTTGTAACTTTCCTGTCATTCATGGTTACTGATATGACGAACTCTAAGAAAAACAAAGATAAAAAACAACAATTAGCAAATCAAGACCCTCAACAAAAACAAGCTAATCAGGTTGCAGGTGCTGGCAAAATTTTAAAATTTATTATGCCAGTAATTATGATAATATTTACTATATCGTACTCTGCAGCTTTTGCAATTTACATTGTTATGAACTCTTTGATGAGTCTTATTATATCATTTATTTCATTAAAAATTATTGAAAAAATGGAAAAAAATAAAGAAAATAAAGAAAAAGACAGTAAAAAGGTTTCCTATAGCCGATAAAAAATAAAGAAAAACGCTTTAATTGAGGCGCTTTTCTTTATTTTTTTAAATTTTTTAGTAATTTATAATATTTCATACCTTAAAACGCAAATTTGTTTTAAGTGAATCAGGTACTGGGTCAACACCACCTTTGCATTTAGGTCGACATCTCAAAATTCGTTTCATGCCAAGATAGCACCCTTTTAAAACACCAAATCTTTGAATTGCTATCAACGTGTAAATTGAACATGTTGGTTGATAAATACAACAATCAGGTAAAATTTCACTTATAGTATATTTGTATAAATAAATTAATCCTATACAAAAATAACGAAAAGGTGCTAAAAGTACATATAAAAATTTATTCATTAACTATTTTACCTTTTTTAAATGCTATTTTTATCTGATTTTCTATTTCTTGGTATGTTTTTGCAACAATTTCTGGCTTAACAGAAATAATTATGTTTTTATTGACTATTTTTGATGTATATTTCGATAAAATTGAACGAAGTTGTCTCTTAATTTTATTTCTTACTACAGCGTTACCTACTTTGTTGCTTACGCTAACACCAAAACGAACAGAATTATATTTACTTTTTACAACATAAATAGTAAAACTTTCTGAAAATATTTTTTCGCCTTTTCTATATATGTAAGAAAACTCTTTGCGTTTTTTTAGCCTATTCTTACTTTTTAACATAAAATCACCATATTTTTTATTTTTTTACCAAAAAATAAGGTACTATGCACTGCATAGCACCTATTAAGCGCGAACTAATTCTTTGCGTCCACGATTACGACGACGCTTTAAAACATTGCGTCCACCCGTTGTTTTCATGCGTTGACGAAAACCGTGAACCTTGCTGCGTTGACGCTTTTTAGGTTGATATGTTCTTTTCATTTGTCTCCTCCCGAGAATATACTTTTTAATAGTGAATTTATTATATCAAAAAAAATAATTATTGTCAAGTGTTAGTCAGTTCTTTTTGCCACCAAAGGAATTTTTGCTTCTATTGGAAATTTACTTTTACCGTGTTGGGTAAAACTAGTAGCTTAACAATAGAGAGGTAAACAAAAAATTTATTTATATCAAGAATAAAACTACTATATTTTTGTGTACAAAATTTTAAATTTAGTTTATAATTTTTTATAAACTAAATTTAATTAAAAAATAGCATTTAAAGAAATTTAAAAAGGTGGTTTACAAGTGAGAAATGCCTTTAAATAAAGGAAAATCATAAATTTTCAAGAAATTTAAAACACGTCATGTTTTCCACGATTTTTGTCGAGTTATACAGTAAAAATCCACAAAAATACACAAAGAAATACACAAGTTTTACACATAAAGTTCTATGTCAAAAATAGCACAAACTTCTTTTACTTAGGGACTTTTGGAAAAAGGAAAATAAAGTTTTCCACATTTCCACATCCCTTACTAATTGTGCGACTTATTAAAAAAATAAAATAAAAATAAATTTTTTATCCTATCTCAAATTTTGAATGGTAAAGAAAATTTAATTCTGTTAAGAAGGCAAAAAGCCTTTATTTAAGCCAAAATCTAGCTTTTTATTGAACGAATGTTTTGTGCAAAAAGTATAAAAATAAAAAAAATTGGCACACAGGGGTACAAATTTGAAATTTGTGTGATATAATGTTTGTGCTTGGGGCAACTGTTGTGAAATTGTTGTTAGAGTAAAAGTAAGTGTATTAGCGGTAATTGTGAAAGGCTCTAGTCGTTTTTGAGGAAGCTGCTCATGGTATCGTGAAAGTAATTTGCACAAGTTGTGAATTTCTTTTTCGTGCTCTTTTAATTCAACCTAAGTTATCCACAAAGTAACGCATATGTGGAAAAGCTTCTTTGTTTCTCATAAAGTTTTAGGCTTTTGGTTATATTGACTGTTTAAACTTTATCGCGTTGATTTTTAGTTTGCTGGCTTTTGTGGGACTAAGTGTATTATTTTTGTGGGTATCTAGCAAATTATTGCTAGTAAGTGTTGTTTTTTTGTGGTTTTAGTTTTTGTTACCACAAATAACTATTGAATTTGAATTTTTAGTTTTGGTATTGCTAGATTGTGTATATTTTAAGCAATAAGTTTTTAATTAAATATTTTACTGATAGTTTTTGCTTTATGCTTTTATTAAGCAGAAAATTTTGTTTTAAAAAGTTATCCACTGTGGATAACTTTTTTGATAAATTTTTTATGTTTTTAATTATAATAATGTCGATATTAGTATTTTATGATTTTCAAAAAATTATTAGTTGCTATTGTTTGTTTTGTGGATTTGTAAAGTTAAAAAACTTATAGCTAAAATATAACTTTAAGTTTTGTTTATAACTAAAAGTTTAGTTAATTTTGGCACAGCTCGATGTAATTTTTGAAACTTAAGGTTATTAAGAAGATTGATTTATATCTAAATTTTTTATCATGTTTTTATGAGAAATTTTTAGTTGATTTATCATAAAATTTGAGAGTATTTATTTTGAATAATTATTTATTTTATTTGCTAAATTCTTATAAAACTGTTAATATATATTCGTTTAAAATATATAATTAATATGACTATATAATGGCGGTGAAAGTAATGATTAAAGCACTATGTTTTGATATGGACGGTTTAATTTTTGATACTGAAACTCTGAGAAAAGAAATTTTTTTATCTCAAAACAAGAAGCTAAAACATCCAGTAGATTTATCTATGAGGGAAAAGTGGATGAGTTTAAAAGAGGACAAAGTTCGCGAGTCCTTGAGGGTAAACTATCCTGAGTTAGATGTTGAT
Organism: uncultured Clostridia bacterium; assembly: GCA_944377415.1. Lineage (GTDB taxonomy): Bacteria > Bacillota > Clostridia > Christensenellales > UBA1242 > UBA7867. The sequence continues at coordinate 7,261 of CALWEW010000022.1, read as the reverse complement.
GCTTATCGTGATGAGTATAAAAGGCTTGTTATCGAACAGTTTGAAAAGGGGAATTACGCTGTAAAATGTGGCTTTGACGAGATTTTTGCTTTTGCAAAAAGTAAAGGATTGAAGGTAGCGCTTGCCACTGGAAGTAATTATCGAACAATCGAAACCTTATTTTTAAATAAGGGATACGATTACCGTTCTATGTTCGATTTTGTTGTAACGAACGATGAGATAAAAGATAGTAAGCCAGCGCCTGATATTTATTTGCGTTGTTGTGAGTATTTTGGTATAGAGCCGAAAGAGGTTGTTGTTTTAGAAGATTCGCTTAATGGAGTAAATGCAGGGCTAAATGCTGGATGTCAAACGATAATGGTAGTTGACACCGTCGAGCCCACTGATGATATTCGTGAAAAAGGTGCGATTATTTGTAATAGTCTTTTTGAAGCCAAGGAATATGTGGAAAAATTTTTAAACAGTTAAAAAGTGTATATGTGGAAAAGTTTAAAATAAGTATTGCTTAAAATAAATGAATTAATAAATTAAACAAAAAATTAATTAAGATAATTAATAACAACAAATAAATTTAATTCAAGCGTAAAAAATAAGTTTAAACTTGAATGCAAAATAAATATAAAATAAAATTTAAATTCTGTTTTAATAAAAGAAGAGCTGTAAAAATTTGCTCTTCTTTTTAATTATCTGCGTTTCCAAAAAGGAAATCAATTGAAACATCAAAAATTTTAGACAACTCAAAAATGACTTCGACATTAGGTGCTCGAAGGCCACGCTCCCATAAGGATACAGTATCTTGCGTAGTGCCTAATTTTTCTGCGAGTTCTGTTTGTGTAATCTTGTGTTCTTTGCGCAGTTCTTTGATCTGACTTCCCATAATTTCAACAATCATACAAACATTTTATGACAAATCATCGTAAAATACTTGACTTACGACAAAATGTACGGATATTATAAATATAACGACAAAATGTCGTATTTTAGTTAATTTTATAGACGAGGGCTGTAAAGTTTACTATTTCTTTAGGTTTTTCTAGAGAATATTTTTTAATGGGGGATATGAGTTATGTCAATAAAACTTAAAATCACTGCAATAGTAATTGCTTGCATACTTACTTTATCTGCAATTGCTGGCGGAATTATTGCTATTGTGCTAAATGAAAAGAATGAAGGTGAAGCAAGTACAAATTCAGCACGGTTATTTACAACAAACTTATTTTCTAGCGGTAGTACAGTAAACGCAGTGAATGCAACAATATTAACTAGATTATTTGAAGATTCAGCAAATGTGCTAGATTGGCAACAACTTTGCGCATTAAATGGTGGTAATCCTATAATTTTCCCTATGGGAACCTATCCAAATACAAATGTACAAATCTATTGGGAAGTTGTATATAAAAACAGTGATATTGTAACTATTTGGATGTGTCAGCCTTGTGAAAGTATTTCTTACGGTAAAACTGTTGAAGACTCTGGCAGCATTTTCCCATCTGATGTATTAGATACTCTCTCTTTGCCTAATATAATTGATACAGCAAGGCCAGGAAATGGTATGACGCAGGCACAAGCAGAATTTCTCAATCAATATTCACCTGATTATATTTATTATGATGGGGGTATTTCAAATTATTCTTCATCATATGTGAGAGCGTATATTATGGGTGTTTATTGTGCGTTAGTAGAGATTTTTCCATTGATAGATTCTTTGATTGTATCCCCTGAATATGCAGAAAATACTTTGAATTATATACCTTATCAGGCAACACAACCTAATACCTATATAACCGAAGATTTTTGGTCTATTTTGAATGGTTTAAAAGAAAATTTGGATTCTGGTGATGGTGAAATCAACGAAAACACAAACTTAAAAGGAAGTGAATGGGAAAACAGTACTTATCAAGATAAATTTTGGATACCGTCCTATTACGAGATTTATAATTCATCAACAAGTTTAGGTGGGGAATTCAATGGTGGTTATTGGAATTTTTCAAGTTTGAGTGATTTGGGGTTTGATACTCCCACGGATATTATTGAAAATGATTTTACTGATGAAAAATACTATAATTATGCATGGTTGCGTTCTGGAACAAATTATAATACGCAAAATGCAAATTATGGATTAATAATAAGTCAGGGTGGTGAAATTAGTATAGCAAATTGTGGAGATTATTTTGCTCTAAGACCTGCTGCTCACCTTTCATTAAATATGTTAAAAAGTTTTGTTACTAAAACAGTATCTACTACAGCAACTCCTGCGGGCGCTGGAACAGCAAGTGGTGGTCAAAGTAACATAATTCCTAATTCTCGAATTACTCTCACAGCCACAGCAAATGACGGATATTCTTTTGTAGGTTGGTCGCTAGACGGTGGAAACACAATAATTCCAGACAGTATAGGAAAGAGTGATTACACAATAACAGTTACACAAGATGCAACATACACGGCAGTATTCGAGGGGGGAATAACAATTACATCAGCAAACCCTAGTGAAGAGTTTACTATACTCCGTGAAAGTAATGACGGAATAACACACAGTTATCTAATACAAACAATAGGCGCAAACCATTTAGACCGAATAGCAGTGATACAAAGAGGCACCCCGAATGAAGAAGATTATAACAAAGTATTTTCGATAGATGGATACATTAGTGGAAAAGATTATTGTGCCGCGATACATTACATAATCAACAAGACAGAAAATACTTTTGTGCTTGAAGTGTACAACGCGACAATTCCGTTTGTGATTTATCTAGATTTTAGGTAAATGGAATTTATCAGTACATTAACATAATGCTGTGGTAGTTTTGTGTTTTTATTAAAACAAAAACTTTGTTCTAAACAAATGTTTTGGTTTTGCGAAAAGCCCCGATTTATGCCGTTTTTGTAAAGTTATCCACATGACAAATTTGTAAATTTAGTCTAAAAGCACTCAGTTTTGACCGTTTATGTGGATAAAAATGATGGTTTTCCACAAGTTATCCACAATTTTATCCACTTATCCACATTTGAGTTGTGTAAAAAGTTGACTTTTTCTCTATATATTGTGTTTTGGGTAGTTTTGGTCTTTTTTTGAATGTTTTTGTGATTTAAACAGAGCGCACTAAACTCATTTATTTGCGATTTTTTATTATAAATAAAAGGTGCAAAATTAGTGTAAAAATTTTTCGAAAAAGGGCGATAAATGTTTTGTTTTGCGGTATACTATGTGGTAGAATTAAATCGTAAAATCTCGCAGTGTCTGTTGACTTTGCGAACAAAAAAATAGGGGTAAGAGTTATGCAAAAAACGCTACAATTTTTTACATGCGCAATAGGCGTTGTGTTGTTTGCTGCGTTGCTTGTTAGTTCGGTCGGCTTTTTAGGGAATAATTCAAGCGTTAAGACGGCTGATGCAGCCGATGTGTCTACTTATTCTGGCTTGTGGACTGACTTTGTTGATGAAGGTGATATTTGGACACAGGGGAGAGGTACGGATACAAACCCGTACATAATTTCGAGTGCCGAGCAGTTGGCATATTTAGCGAAAACTGTGAATGAAGGCAATCAATACACGGGAATTTACTTTCAAGTAGCAAGTGATATAACAATCGATTTAAGCGGACATTTTTGGGAGCCGATAGGTAGTAGCACAACACCTTTTTACGGTACTTTTTGGGGCAATCAAGTTGTAATTCAAAATATGTTCGTTGATGCTTCGCAACTCTCTGGGCGTGATACTCAAAATTCTCTCGGGCTTTTTGGTTATGTTGAAAATAACGGCGGCTCTGGTGGTTTAATTAACCAAATTACTTTTGAGAGTGCCGAAGTTGTAGCAAACGAAAGCGTGCGCTATGCTGGTATTCTTGCTGGGTATTTTAACGGAACTCAAACGCACAACATAACAATGGATGTGTCATCAAATGCGGCAAATACTGCTGGTGGTATCGTGCGTTTAGCATTAAGCAATGGAGCAAGCCTTTCAAGTGCTGTGAGTGTCGGCGGTTTGGTTGGATATTTAGGGAGTAGTGCAACCCTTATTTCTACAAATACGACAAGTTACTCAAACCCTATGTATACGAATGTATTTTCGACAATCGCAAGTCCTAACGGAAATAATATAAATATCGGTGGGCTTGTCGGAGAAAGTGCAGGAACAATTCGAAATAGTTATCGTTCAGGCGGTAGTATAACTGCTTATTGCGGAAATATTGGTGGTATAGTCGGCCGTGCTACAAGTGGTACAATAACCGATGTATACAATGCTGGTTCGATTGAAATTTTAGGCAACTTGCCTAGCGATGCAAATCTTACATACTCGCGTGATGAAAGCGTTATCGGTGGACTTGTAGGTATTAATAATGGAGCAACAGTTTCAAAGACAAGTGCCTTTGAAAGCAATATGCCAGGTGTTGCCTCTCAAAATATAGGTACGATTTCAACGGCTCGTGGTTCGATTGGTGGGCTTGTTGGAATAAATAGAGGTAGGCTCGAAGGTTTAATCAACTCGGCAACAGTTACGATTGCAGGAACAGAAACAGGTTCAGCACGCGTTTCATATGCTGGTGGTATAACAGCAATAAACGGTGGAACTGTTTACAATTGTACGAATCGTGGCTCGATTAGTGGACTTGATGAAAATGCAAACTATTATGCTTATTCAATAGGTGGTGTTGTCGGCTTAAATGATGACAGCTCAACTGGTAATGAAGGGCAAGGAACAGGGCGTGGCTCGATTATCGGTTCTCAAAATATTGGCGAAATAGGTTCTAATAATTTAGGTGCAGATTATGCGGGTGGTATCGCAGGTATAAATTCTTCTAGTACAGCATACGCAATTACTTCAAACAATAACCACACATCAGCGGCGGTTGGTACGGCTGTTGCACCTATTAAAAACACAGGAAATGTGAGCGGTCGCAGAAGCATCGGTGGTATAGTAGGTCTAAATTATGGTGACATTTATGGCGCTTGTAATACTGGAACAATTTCAGGCGAAACGGCAGACACAAGCGTTACCTCATATGCTGGTGGTATTGTCGGCCGTGCAAACTCGGGAACTCTCTCACAATCGTTTAATATGGGTAATGTTGTAAGCGGTGTTTATTCGGGTGGATTTATAGGCTATGTTGCGAGCGTTGGCATTGTAAATATTAGCAACGCAATAAACTACGGTGATGTTTACGGAACGACTTATATCGGCGGTTTTGCTGGCTTTGTCGAAGGCGGAACATTTAGTTATATTTTATCAGTAGGCGATGTAGATAGTGTTGGAGCAACGCTCGGTATCGGCGGAATTTTTGGTGGAGTTAGCAGAACTGATTTAATTGAAGATTTTGCAAATGCGGGATATTCAACGAGTGTAGCAAATTATATTGATAATGGAACGAATTATGATAATGAAATGGCTGCGGTAGGTGGAGCAAGTTATGCAGACCGCGCGTTCAACAGTTATCACATGACTTTACCAGGGATTACGGTTGACACAACTTCGCGTATTTACACCTTTTATAGCGACGGTTCAGCAAGCGGTCTTAATTCAAACTGGTATTTTGCTCCAGCAAACACTGGCACAAGCACATACTACTATCCGATTTTGAGTATATTTAGAACGGGCGGTGAAAATAGCCTAAATGTATTTACTTCACTTACAACTGATACTGTGGGGGCTAACCAACTTCCGTACCCGAGTGAAGTGATTTACACTGTTAATTTTGAAAACTATTACCCGACATGGAGCGGTTCTTCAAGAGTCGATGACCTTCGTGTAATTCTTGAAGAACGCTATATTCTAGCAGGACAACGCACCGCAGAACCTGTTGCAGAAAGTGATTACGATGTTCCACAAGGCTTTGACGGAGAATGGCAGTACTATACTACTACTGTAACCGAAGGTCAGCCTTGGAGTTTTAGTGACAAGGTCGAACGCGGCATGACGATAGCAAGAATTTGGACAGAACAAGTTTATACCGTTGAATATTATATGAAAACAGGCGAAGACGGCGAATTTGTAAAATACAGTGCTAGCGACTTTGCTTCGGTGAACTTGCCTGATACTGTTACATTTAGCCTTAACCCGAATGCATCGATAACTCTTGAAGAAATTGCAGACTTGCCGTCAATCGGTTACTATTATTATGGGTGGTTGTGGTCAACAACTGCGTTGACCGAAGATGATATATCACAAGACACTCCATGGAACAATACACTTTCACAAAATACTGTTTTCGGCGATGGTGTTGTGTATATATATGGAATTCAAATACCGAAATCAATTAGCGTTTCTCTTTACCCTGGCTACGATACATCAACTGGTACTAGCATGAATTTTGCAGGGCTTGGAGCAGGTCAACCGCGCACGATTACAGTTACATATGGCGAGCGTGTAGATTGGTCGCTTTACACTTCTCAAATCGAGTTTGATAGCGCACTGTTTGCTTTCCGTGGGTGGTTTACCGAAGAGCAGGGCGGAACGCAACTTACTGGTTCTGATTCAATCGGTCTTTATCCTTTTGACTTTACCGAAGAAGATTATCCTATTTACATTTACGCGCAGTGGACAAGTCTGTATCAAACTGTAAACTTTATCAGTATTGACAGCGATGGAAATCAACATGTTGTGGGTACTATGACTGTCGAATTTGAAACGACTATTACAGAAATACCTACACTAGAATATTATGTCCCTGCCGATGCAGCAGGTTACGAAGTCGCTGGTTACTTTACGGACAATACTTTTAACACAGTTTTTGATTTTGAAAGTACTATAATTTCGCAAACTACAAACATTTATGTTACATGGCAAAAACGCGTGTTTACGCTTATTCTCGATGCGGCGGGTGGTTCTTATGCAGACGGCTCAACGCAGTTAATTCTCGAGAGTGTTCCGTATCAAACGGACATTTTAACCGAAGTTCTTTATCGCCTGACGCTTGAAGAAATGCCACAGCGTGAGGGTTTCCGCGTTAATACAGATAGTCAAGGTCATTATAGATTTAATGACTCCGCAAGCGGTTACGGACTTGAAATTTCGGCAGCGAATGGCAATAACTTAATGCCTGCAAATACCTATACTGTTTATGTAGATTGGCGCACAAACGAGTATATAATCGAACTCCATGGAAACGGTGGAATGTTCTATACAGACGAAGTACCGAGCGGTACGACTATTTATGAAATCGGTGTCGCATATGGCGTGCCTATTGTAAGCGCTATCGAAAATGCGTTAAACGCGTTGAGTGAATCAGGCGAGTTTACTTCGGACATTTTGACTTATAGCGGACATG